>NZ_JBEOXR010000017.1:0-134171 GCF_040296665.1 Streptomyces sp. NPDC002057 | reverse complement strand
CCAATATCCTGTTCACTTATGAGGGTTTATCTAGCTAATCGACCCCCCCCACCGCCCTTAAGTGGTAGACCGAACAGGGGCCCGCCCCCCGTTCGGGGGGCGGCCCACGTCGTGGAAGGGGCCCGCAGGCCCTGGAGGGGCGGCTCAGGCCGTCCCGAGCGCCTGCTGGATCGTCCGCATGACCTCGTCGAGCGGGGCGTCCGTACGGGCCACCGCGACCACCACGTCACCCGTGGTGGAGGCCCGCACGGCCGGAGCCGGTTCGGCCTGCGGGGAGGAGGACGAGGAGGGGGCCGGCCGGCCCGCGCCTATCCCCGAGCCGAAGGTCTCCCGGACGATCGCGAAGGCGTGGTCCAGCTGGGACTCCACATCCCCCTGACCGCCCGCCCGCAGCCAGCGGCGCAGCACGTGGTTGTGGGCCGTCACGACCGCCGACGCCGCCACCTCGGCGAGCAGCGGGTCGTCGTTGCCGTCGTGGTGGTCGCGCTCGTCGAAGTGCCCCAGGAGGTACCGGGTGAACAGCCGCTCGTAGCGGGCCACCGAGGCGATCTCCCGCTCCCGCAGGGTCGGCACCTCACGCGTGAGCCGGTAGCGCTCCACGGAGACCGCCGGGGACCCCGCGTACATCTTCATGACTTCCTTGATGCCCCGGCACACCGTGTCCAGCGGGTGCTCGTGCGGCGGCGCCGCGTTCAGCACCGCCTCCGCCCGCACGAGGGTGTCGTCGTGGTCCGGGAAGATCGCCTCTTCCTTGGAGCGGAAGTGACGGAAGAAGGTCCGCCGCGCGACCCCCGCCGTGGCCGCGATCTCGTCGACCGTCGTGGCCTCGTACCCCTTGGTCGCGAAGAGCTCCATCGCGGCCGTGGCGAGCTCCCGGCGCATCTTGAGTCGCTGGGCGGCGGCACGAGTGCCCGCCGCGCTCTCCGGAGCGTCGGACGGGGACGTGGCACGGGGTGTCTTCGCGGCCTTGGGCATGGTCCGAACGTACTGCATCGGAGGGGGAGTGTGCCCAGGTGGGGGCGGTGAGAACCCCGGGACACCGACGGTGCCCGGGGGACTCAGCAGACCGCCCCAGCCGGTCGCTCCGGGATCAGCGTCGGGCATATTCGCGGAAGCCGCGCCCCGTCTTGCGGCCCAGGCAGCCCGCCGCCACCAGGTGCTCCAGGAGGGGGGCCGGGGCGAGACCCGGGTCGCGGAACTCGCGGTGCAGCACCTGCTCGATCGCGAGCGAGACGTCCAGGCCGACCACGTCCAGCAGCTCGAACGGCCCCATCGGGTAGCCGCCGCCCAGCTTCATCGCCGCGTCGATGTCGTCCAGGGTCGCGTAGTGCTCCTGGACCATCTTGATCGCGTTGTTCAGGTACGGGAAGAGCAGCGCGTTCACGATGAAGCCGGCGCGGTCGCCGCAGTCCACCGGGTGCTTGCGGATCCGCGTGGTGACCTCGCGCACGGTGGCGTGGACGTCGTCGCCGGTCAGCACCGTACGGACGATCTCGACCAGCTTCATCGCGGGCGCCGGGTTGAAGAAGTGCATCCCGATGACGTCCTGCGGGCGCGAGGTGGCGCGGGCGCACGCCACGACCGGCAGCGAGGAGGTCGTGGTGGCCAGCACCGCACCCGGCTTGCAGATCTTGTCGAGGCGCGCGAACAGCTCCTGCTTGATCTCCAGGTCCTCGGCGACCGCCTCGACCGCCAGGTCGACCTCGGCGAAGGCGTCGAGCGTGCCCGCCGGGGTGATCAGGGCCAGCGTCGTGTCGCGCGCCTCGCCGGTCATCCGGCCCTTGTCGACCGAGCGGGCCAGCGACTTGGCGATCCGGGCCTTGGCCGTGTCCGCCTTCTCCTGCGAACGGGCGGCGAGGACGACCTCGTACCCGGCCTTGGCGAAGACCTCGGCGATGCCCGAGGCCATGGTGCCCGAGCCGGCGACGCCGACCGAGCGGACCTCACGGCCGGCACCGGCCTCCGCCGCGCCGAGCGGGGTCAGCGCGTCCCGCACCACCTCGCCGGAGCCCGGCGCCTCGTACGTGTAGAAGCCGCGGCCCGACTTGCGACCGGTCAGACCGGCCTCGCTGAGCTGCTTGAGGATCGGGGCGGGGGCGTGCAGCCGGTCGTGCGAGTCCGCGTACATGGCCTCCAGGACCGTACGGGCCGTGTCGACGCCGATCAGGTCGAGCAGCGCCAGCGGACCCATGGGAAGGCCGCAGCCCAGCCGCATGGCCGCGTCGATGTCCTCACGGGAGGCGTACTTGGCCTCGTACATGGCGGCGGCCTGGTTCAGGTAGCCGAAGAGCAGCCCGTCCGCGATGAACCCGGCCCGGTCGCCGACCGCCACCGGCTCCTTGCCGAGGTCCTGCGCGAGCCGGGTGACGGCGTCGACGGCCCGCGGGTCGGTCAGCACCGAGGAGACCACCTCGACCAGCTTCATGGCCTGGACCGGGGTGAAGAAGTGCAGGCCGAGGACGCGCTCGGGGTGCGCCGAGTCGGCGGCGAGCCGGGTCACGGAGAGCGCGTTCGTCCCGGTGGCCAGGATCGTGCCGGGCCGGACGATCCCGTCCAGGGCCCGGAAGACCTCGTGCTTCGCCTCGTACGACTCGGGCACGACCTCGATCACGAGGTCCGCGTCGGCGGCCGCCTGGAGGTCGGAGAAGGTACGGAAGCGGGCCAGGACGTCCTGCCGCTCCTCCTCGGTGATCCGCTCGCGGGCCACCGCACGGGCGGTGGAGGCCTCCAGGGCGGCGACGGCCTGGGCGGCGGCGGTGTCGCTGATGTCGATGCCGATGACCTCGCGGCCGGCCCGGACGAGGACGTCGGCGATGCCGGTGCCCATGGTGCCGAGACCGACGACGGCGATGGTGGAGAGAGGGGTGTCCATCAGGGGACTCCAGAGGAAGAGTGACGACTGAGGGCAGTGCGAGAGCGGTGCGCGCGGGTGGTGCCGCGGAATTGCACGAAGAGGGAAGTCGCGCGGGAGATCACACGGGAGAAGGCCCGAAAGAAAGGGCGGTGCCCGGTGAAAAGGGGCGACGGACTCTGTCCCGGAGCCACGTCGAACTGCCGAACCGACGAAACGCCCACAACGGCTGCGTCACCAGGCCGTTGTGAGAAGTGCGGGTGGTGTGTCCCGCTCACCTGAGACTAACCGGCGGGTAACGAGCGCGCCAGTCCCGGGAAGTTGAGAAAATGTGATCTGGATCGCGGATAGGCTCGGATTCATGGAATGCGCCGAGGATCCGGAATTCTGCTCGATGATCGATCGATTGCGGGACGAGATCGAGAATGACTCCGGAGCGGTCCCGACGGCATTCGAACATCTCGCGGAAACGGCCGACCCCGAGGAACTCCACCGCGTCCTCACCGCACCCGGCCGGCCCCTCTGGGCCCGTGAGATCGCCGCCTACGCCCTCGGCGTCGCCGGCGACCCCCGCGCCTTCGAGGCGCTCGTGCTCTTCCTCAACCACCGCGACCCCGAGCGCTGCGTCACGGCCGCGCACGCCCTGACCCGGCTCGGCGACCCGCGCACCGCCCGCGCGGCCGCCACCCTCGCCACCAACGAACTCCGCGTCGCCTACGCCCTGGTGCCGATCAGGCTGCTCGCCGACCTCCGCGCCCCCGAGTCCGTCCCCGCCCTGATCACCGTCCTCGAACGCCGCCGGCCGGCCGGCGACCCCCACTGGCGCGTCGGCCTCGCCTGTGTCGAGGGCCTCGGCGCCCTCGGCGACCCCCGGGCCCGCCCCGCGCTGGAGGCCGTCCTCCCGCACCCCCGGCTGGGCGCCGCGGCCGCACGGTCACTGGGACGGCTCGGCACCGCCCACTGACCGCAGACGGGGGCGGGAGCCGGTCTCGGTCCGGCCGTCCGCGCCGGCGTCCTGCCGCCGCTCGGGAACGAGGGCGAACGCCTCGATCTCCACGAGCAGTTCGGGGCGGACGAGCGCCGCCACCTGCACCGCGGAGCTCGCCGGCAGCGGCGCCCCCGCGAAGTGGGCGTCCCGGGCCTCCCGTATCGCGGGCAGATGGGCCACGTCCGTGACGAAGTAGGTCAGCTTCACCACGTCCCCGAACCCGGCGCCCGCCGCGGCGAGGCAGCGCTCCAGGTTCGCGAAGACCTGACGGGCCTGCGCCACCGCGTCCCCCACCCCGACCACCGCGCCGGAGGCGTCGAACGCGCACTGGCCGGATATCGCGACGAAGCGGCCCGTCCCCCACACGACGTGGCTGTACTGCGGGGTGGGGGCGATGCCGTCGGGAGCGGGGACGTGGGTGAGGTGGCTCGTCATGTCCCACATCCTCGCGCACGGCACTGACAGTGCCCGCGACCCCGGGGTCGCGGGCACCTCTCCGCTGTCCGTCCGCCGACCCGGTACGTCGTGCGTCGACGTGGTCCCCGTCGAGGGGCGTGGGTCAGCGGACGTGGCCGAGGAGCCCGTGCAGGGCGGTCCCGTCCCTCTTCGTGTCCTTCTTCGCGTCCTTCTCCGCGGCCCGGGTCGCGGGCTCCGGCTCCGGGTCCGGCAGCGTGGCGCAGACCGCGTCCACCTCGGCGTCGCCCTCACCGCGCGGGACCGTGCCCGTGGCGAGGTAGGTGGTGAGGTGCTCGTCCATGCAGGCGTTCCCGCCGAGGGTCACCCCGTGGTTCCCGCCGCCCTCCTCCACGACCAGGCTGGAGCCGCGCATCAGACGGTGCAGGGCGACCCCGCCCTCGTACGGCGTCGCCGCGTCGTCCGTCGCCTGGAGGACGAGGACCGGCGGCACCTGGTCGTTGCTGACGTCCGGCGGGGTCAGCGAGTCCACCGGCCAGAAGGCGCAGGGCGCGTTGTACCAGGCGTTGTTCCAGGTGGAGAAGGGCGCCTTCGCGTGCACGTCCCAGCTGTCCTTGCGCCAGACGTTCCAGTCGCGGGGCCAGCCCGCGTCCCGGCACTGCACGGCCGTGTAGACCGAGTAACCGTTGTCGGCGGCGGCGTCCGCCTCGCCGTACAGCTCGTACGCCTCCTCCAGCGGCACCGCGTCCGCGTCGTTGACGTACGCGGAGAACGCCTTCGCGAGGCGGGGCCAGTAGCCGTTGTAGTACCCGCCGGGCAGGAAGGTGTCCTCCAGCTCGCCCGGTCCGACCTTCCCGCCGGCCGGAGCGGCGCGCAGCGCGTCGCGCATCCGGTACCAGGCCGCCTCGACCGCCGCCGGGTCGGTGCCCAGCTCGTACACGGCGTCCTGCTCGGCCACCCACGCCATGAACGCCTTGTGGCGGGTGTCGAAGGCGTAGTCCTGCGCGATGTTGTCCTCGTACCAGACACCGTGCGGGTTGACGACGGAGTCGAGCGCCATGCGCCGCACCCGGTCCGGGTACAGGCGCGCGTAGACGGCTCCCAGGTAGGTGCCGTACGAGTAGCCGAGGTAGTTGATCTTCGGGGCGCCGAGGGCGCGGCGGATGACGTCCAGGTCCCGGGCGGTGCTGACGGTGTCGATGTACGGCAGCACGTCCGCGTACTTCTTGCCGCAGGCCGAGGCGAAGGCCTGGGCCCGCTCGACGGCCGCCCGCTCGTCCGCGGCGCCGCCCGGCACCGAGTCCGGGCGGACCGGCGCGAAGTGACCGGGCCGGCAGTCGAGCGCGGGCTCGCTCTTGCCGACCCCGCGCGGGTCGAAGCCGATGACGTCGTACTCGGCGGCCACCTTCGCCGGCAGCGAGGCCGCCACGTACCCGGCCATGCCGCGGCCGCTGCCCCCGGGGCCGCCCGGGTTCACCAGGAGCGGCCCCTGGAAGTTCTTCGCGGTGTGCTGGACCCGGGTGAGGGCGAGCGTGACGGTCCGGCCGGCCGGGTCGTCGTGGTTGAGCGGCACCTTCAGGGAGGCGCACTGGAGCTTCGGGTACGCCTTGGTGGCGCAGTCGGTCCAGGCGAGCGGGAGGAGCGGACGGGGGGTCGGTTCACCGGCGCCGGCGGGCGTGGCGGGCAGGACGGTGACCGTCCCGGCGACCAGCGCTCCTGCGGCGATCAGCATTCCTGCGCGTGGAGTCATGGGGCGTTTGTGTCCCGTGCGGGGCACGGCGGGACCTGTTTCGCCCAGAGTTGACCCGAACAGAGGAGGATCCGACGGCGTGTCAGGCGTGCTGTTGACCCGTCAGGGGGGTTCGTCGGTGTCGGTGTCGGTGTCGGTGTCGGTGTCGGTGTCGGCGTCCGTCCGCCGATCCGTCAGAGCAGGGTGAGCTGCTCCGGGGCCGTCGCCGTCTCCGGTTCCTCGGGCAGGGGTGTCCGGCGCGCCCCTCCCCGGTGGGCCGGACCGATGCCGAACTCGGCTGCCAGTTCGTGCACCTGACGGGTGATCCGGCGCTGGTACCAGGTCGGCGCGTAGGCCCCGTCCCCGTACATCCGCTCGTACCGCCCCACCAGGCCGGGGTGGTGGCGCCGCAGCCACTGTGCGAACCACTCGCGGGCGCCCGGCCGCAGATGGAGCACGAGGGGGGTGACCGAACTCGCCCCCGCCTCGGCTATCGCGCGCACGGTGTCGCGCAGCTGCTCGGGCCGGTCGCCGAGGAAGGGGACCACGGGGGCCATCAGGACCCCGCAGTCGATGCCGTGCTCGCCGAGTGCGCGCACCACGTCGAGGCGGCGCTGGGGGGAGGGGGTGCCGGGTTCGATCGTGCGCCACAGCTCCTGGTCGGTGAAGCCGACGGAGACGGAGATGCCGACCTCGGTGACCTCGGCGGCCTGGGTGAGCAGCTCCAGGTCGCGCAGGATCAGGGTGCCCTTGGTGAGGATGGAGAAGGGGTTGGCGTGGTCGCGCAGGGCCGTGAGGATGCCCGGCATCAGCCGGTAGCGGCCCTCGGCCCGCTGGTAGCAGTCGACGTTGGTGCCCATCGCGATGTGCGCGCCCTGCCAGCGGGCGGAGGCGAGCTGGCGGGCCAGTACCTCCGGGGCGTTGATCTTGACGACGATCTGGGAGTCGAACCCGAGTCCGGTGTCGAGGTCGAGATAGCTGTGCGTCCTGCGGGCGAAGCAGTACACGCACGCGTGCGTGCAGCCCCGGTACGGGTTGACCGTCCACTCGAACGGCATCCGTGAGGCGCCCGGCACCCGGTTGAGGATCGAGCGGGCCCGTACCTCGTGGAAGGTGATGCCCCGGAACTCCGGGGTGTCGAAGGTACGGGTGGTCACCGCGTCCGTTCCGAACAGGGTGATGTCGGCGGGAGCGGCAGGGGTGTCGCCCAGATTGTCCCAGCGCATGGACGCCTCCTCGGTGGCTCTGCTTCGGCCGTTCGATCAGAATAGAACACATGTTCCCTTGATTGCCGCAACCCGGATTTCGCGCCCCGGAGCCCACGTGGTTCGCTTGGCCCACACCCCCTGAGGAACCACGAGCTGGAGGAAGTCAATGGCGCAGGTCGAGGCCACCACGGAACGGATCATCGCCGCGGACGCGGAGACGGTGTTCGACGCGCTGGCCGACTACAGCGGCACGCGCGCGAAGCTGCTCCCCGAGCACTTCAGCGAGTACGAGGTGCGCGAGGGCGGCGACGGCGAGGGCACCCTCGTCCACTGGAAGCTCCAGGCCACCAGCAAGCGCGTCCGCGACTGCCTCCTGGAGGTCACCGAGCCCACCGACGGCCAGCTCGTCGAGAAGGACCGCAACTCCTCCATGGTCACCACCTGGGTCGTGACCCCCGCCGGCGAGGGCAAGTCCCGTGCCGTGGTCACCACCGTCTGGGACGGCGCCACCGGCGTCGGCGGCTTCTTCGAGCGGACCTTCGCGCCCAAGGGCCTCGGCCGGATCTACGACGCCGTTCTCGCCAAGCTGGCGGACGAGGTCGAGAAGTAACGCCCGGAGCGTTCACCGATTCGAGTGGATCGCCCGCACCCCCCGTACCGGCGCCGCGTGCGCCGGGGGGCGCGGGCCTTCTCGTAAACGCGCTGATGAGCGACCCAAGTGCGCCGTGGCACGGGCCCGTTCACCGGCCCGGACGCCACTGACCTCCCGTACCGCCCGACTTGCTCCCGCTTCGCGCCCAATGCGAAGAATGGCGCGGCGCAGACGCCGCGACGAGGGGAGCAGATCCGTGGGCGCGATCACGATGGCGAAACACACCGAAGGTGCCGCGGGCGGCGAAGGCACCTCGCCCACCGAGGGCGCGGAGCCGCTCGCCCCGGGCGCCCCGCCCGCAGGCGTCGCGCCCCCGCCCGACTCCGGACCGGCCGACCACCTCGATCCCCGGCGGGTCCGGCTCGTCTTCTGCGGCCTGATGCTCGCGCTGCTCCTCGCCGCGCTGGAGCAGATGATCGTCGCCACCGCCCTGCCGAAGATCGTCGGCGAACTCCAGGGCCTCGACCGGATGTCCTGGGCGATCACCGCCTACCTGCTGACCTCCACCATCGGCCTGCCGATCTACGGGAAGCTCGGCGACCTCCTCGGCCGCAAGGGCGTCTTCCTCTTCGCCATCGTCGTCTTCGTCATCGGCTCCGGCCTCGCGGGCTGGTCCCGCAGCATGGACGAACTCATCGCCTTCCGCGCGATCCAGGGCATCGGCGCCGGCGGCCTGATGATCGGCGTCCAGGCGATCATCGCCGACATCGTCCCCGCCCGGGAGCGCGGCCGGTACATGGGCCTGATCGGCGCCGCCTTCGGCCTCGCCTCCGTCGCGGGCCCCCTCCTCGGCGGCTTCTTCACCGACCACGTCTCCTGGCGCTGGTGCTTCTACTTCAACGTGCCCTTCGGGCTCGTCACCCTCGCCGTCGTCGCCGTCGTCCTCAAACTCCCCAAGCCCACGGCACGCGCGCGGTTCGACGTCCTCGGCGCCCTGCTCCTCGCCGCCGCCTCCACCTGCCTGGTCCTGCTCACCAGCTGGGGCGGCACCGAGTACGCCTGGGACTCCCGCGTCGTCCTCGCCCTCGCCTGCGGCGCCGCCGGAACGACCCTGCTCTTCCTCGTCGTCGAGCACTTCGCACCCGAACCGCTCATCCCGCTCCGGCTGTTCCGCGACCCGGTCTTCACCGTCACCGCGCTCGTCGGCGCGGTCGTCGGCATCGCGCTCTTCGGCGCCGCCAGCTACCTCCCCAGCTTCCTGCAGATGGTCGAGGGGGCCAGCGCCACCGAGTCCGGCCTGCTGATGCTCCCCCTCATGGGCGGGATCGTCCTCGCCTCCGTCGTCTCCGGCCAGCTCATCAGCCGCACCGGCCGCTACCGGATCTACCCGGTGGCCGGCGGAGCCCTCTCCGTCCTCGGCATGTGGCTGCTCTCCCGGATGGACATCGACACCCCGCGCCTCCAGCACAGCCTCTGGCAGGCCGTCCTCGGCACCGGCATCGGCCTCGTCATGCCGGTCCTCGTCCTCGCCGTGCAGAACTCCGTGCGCCCCGCCGACCTCGGCACCGCCACCAGCGCCCACACCTACTTCCGCCAGATCGGCGGCAGCGTGGGCGCCGCCGTCTTCGGCACCCTCTTCGCCTCCCGGCTCGACGACGCGCTCGGCGACCGGCTCGCCGGCGTCCTGTCCGGCGGCCCGACCGCCCTGCCGCCCGCCGAGTCGATCACCCCGCAGACGGTGCACACCCTGCCGCCCGCCCTGCGCGACGCCTACATCCAGGCGTACGCGGACGCGATGCCGCGGATCTTCCTCTACCTCGTGCCGGTCCTCGTACTCGGCCTCGTCCTCGCCTTCTTCCTCAAGGAGAAACCGCTGGTGTCCCACCACAGCCCCACCACCGAGGCCACCGACGCGGACGGCTTCGGCGGCGTCCAGGCCGTCCCGCACGCCCGCCACGCGGCCCCCGCGCCCGCCGCCCCGGCGGCCCCGCCGCACTCCGGGCTCCCCGTCTGCGGCACCGTCCAGCACCACGACGGCAGCCGCGTCCCCCGGGCCGCCCTCACCCTCATCGACGTCCAGGGGAGGCAGGTCGGCCGCGGCGCCAGCGGCGAGGACGGACGGTACGCGCTGAGCGTCCCCGGCAGCGGCGCGTACGTCCTGATCGCGGCGGCCGGCGGACACCAGCCCCAGGCCGTCTCCGTCACCGTCGGCGACCGGCCGATCGACCTCGACGTCGTCCTCGGCGGCGCCGGGCGGCTCGCGGGCAGCGTCGTCACCGCCGACGGGACGCCCGTACGGGACGCGGCCGTCACCCTCACCGACGTACGCGGCGAGGTCGTCGCCTCCACCCGCAGCGGACGCGAGGGCGGGTACGTCATCTCCGAACTGGTCGCGGGCGAGTACACCCTCGCCGCCAGCGCCCCCGCCTTCCGGCCCGCCGCGCTCCCGGTGAGCGTCCAGTCCTCCCGCGAGACCCGCCAGGACATCGAACTGGCCGGCGGCGCGGTCCTGCGCGGCACGGTGCGGGCCGGCGGCGGGCGCCCCGTCGAGGACGCCCGTGTCACCCTGCTCGACGCCGCGGGCAACGTCGTCGACACCCTCACCACCGGGGCCGACGGCACCTTCCGGTTCGTGGACCTGTCCTCCGGCGAGTACACGGTCATCGCCGCCGGCTACCCGCCGGTCGCGACCGTCCTCCAGATGGCCGGCGGAGGCCGCACCGAGCGCGACCTCCAGCTCGGCCACCAGGACTGACCGGCCGCCCCCGGAAGGGGGCCGTCAGGGGAGCGGGACGTGGTCGTCAGGGGGTGGTCGTCGCCTTGCGCAGCGCGCTGATGCAGGTGCCGATCGCCTCCTGGAGGGCTTCGAGGCGCTGGAGCATGTCGGCCTCGTAGATGTCCTCCTCCATCACCTCGTCGAGCGTCAGCTCCTCGAAGACCTTCGTCGCCTTCTGCAGGCTGTTGTAGAACTTCGTCCGCCGCTCCTGCACGCGCAGCGCCGGATCCTCCTCGACGGCCCTGGCGACCAGGCCCTTCACCGCGTCGTAGGCCTCGCCGGCCCACTCGCCCGCCTCCTCGGAGTCGTCGAGCTCGTCGAGGAGGGACAGGTGCCGCTCCGCCTCGGCGCGCAGCTCGGCCGGCGCCTCCACGGTCTGCCCGGCGGGGGTCTTGATCTGGCCGTTCTCGACGATCTGGCGGACGTACCCGATGCGGTCGGCGGCCTTCGCCTCGCTCGCCACCGCCTTCTTCAGGTCGTCGGTGCGCGCGATGGCGCGGGCCATCTCGGTCTGGAGGGCAGGGTCCTCCCGCATCCGGTCGAGCAGCGCGCCGCGCGCCGCCTCGGCCGTCCCCGGGTCGGCGAGGATCGCGGCCCGCAGCGCCGTCGGGTTCTCGGCGACCTCCAGGGCCTTCGTCGGCCGGATGCCCTCGGCCTCGGCCGCCGCGCTGATCGCCTGGCCGCGCACGGAGGTCGCGCTGTTGCGCGAGGTGTAGTACGAGAGCCAGACGTCCGCGTCCGGCAGCTCGATCTCCTCGCCCGGGACGAGCACCTCGAACTGGGGGACGAGACCGTCGTCGGCCGCCATGTCCCAGGCCTTGTAGTACCGCATGACCCGCTCGGGGGAGCACCCCGCGAGCCGGGCGAAGGCCTTCGCGGAGACCTTCGTCGCCGCCGTCCCCTCGGCGGGCTGACCGCCGGGCCGTACGCTCCGCGCCACCTTCAGCGCGAAGGTCCAGCCGCCGGTCCGGGCGTAGACCCCGAAGTCCAGGGCGTCCCGCACGACGACGGGGTCGAGGTCCGCAGCGGGAGCGAGGTCGGCGGGGTCGGGATCGTCCTCGGCCGCGAGCTCGGCGGCCTCCCGGGCCTCCGGGGCCTCGTCCGCCGGGATCTCCGGGGACTCCGCCTCCGGAGCCGTGTCCTCCGGGACCGCCTGCGTCTGCGGCTCCGGCTGCTGCACCCAGAACTCGCCCGCCGCGTCCGGCCGCTCCACCGTCGGGGACGGGGGATCGGCGGGCGCGGGGACGGTCGAGGAGGTGTCGGACGGGTCGAGGGCGATGGTCACCGAGAGCACTCCGGAAGGTCGGGTACGAGAACTGCGGCCGACAGCCTATACGCACCTCTTGGTGAAGTTTCGCCCGATTCGGAACAATCGGGCACCGGAAAACCGATGGCGCGGCGGGCGGCCGGGGGACAGGATGCCGCCATGACCTACCGAAACGAGTCCCACCCCGCGCGATGAGCGCACCGTACGAGCGCCCGACGCTCGCACCCTCCCTGTACGCGTACGCCGAGGGCCTGCGCGCCTCCGCCCCCGACGCCCCACTGCCCCACGGCGGGCTGCCCCTGCCGGACGGCGCCTACCCACCACACGACCCGGCCGGCGGCCCTGATGGCTCCGGCGGCTCTCGCGGTCCCGGAGGCCTCGGCGTCCGGGAGTCCCGTCTCGCCGTCACCGCGCTCCTCCTCCGCCTCCTGGCCGACCCGGACCCCGAGCGCGCCGCCGTGGAACTGGAGCGGATGCTCGCCGCGACCCCCGTCCAGGAGAGGGACGTCTTCCACGCCGTCACCGATCTGCCGCCTCCCGGCGATCCCGACGCTCTGGACCGGGCCCGCACCCTCGGACGGTGCCTGACCCGTCACGGGACGACCGTCCACGCCGTTGCCGCCGGGCTCGGACTCCTGGCCCGGCACGGCGAGCCCGAGGACGTGCCCCACCTGCGCGTCCTCGGGCTCCTCGCCGGGCTCGACCGCCAGGTCGTCACGGTCCTGGACCCCCTGGACCGCAAGGCCTCCGCGCTGGTGTGGCTCGTCCACCGGACCCGGAGAACCGAACCGCGCGGCTTCGTCGACGCGCTGGTCGCAGGGGACGAGACGACCGCCGCCGAACTGCTCCTGTCCCTCCCGACCTCACCCCGGGGCCTCGGCCCCGAGCACGCGCGCCGCATCGCGGAGGCTGTCGGCCTGCCCACGCTCCTCCGCCGGGAGCCGGACCGCCCCGACCTCCTCGCCCAGGCCCTGCGCCTCCTCACCCGCATGGGCAGCGGCCGGAACTACGAGGCCGAGATCTGCCGGTACGACGATGCCGTCACCCTGTACGAGACGGTGGCCGCCCGCGCCCACGAGCTGCCCCCGCTCCTCGGCCACCAGGCCCGCCTGGTCACGCTCGCCCTCGGCCTGCACAGCGGCGCCGCACACCTCCTGCCCTGGCCACCGGGGCGCAGACGGGACGTGATGGCCCTCCTCCTCGGCGCCGTGCGGGAGCCCGGGACCGCCACGGACCGGGACGACCTCCGGCGGGCCGACTGGATCCGCCGTACCGCACGGCGGCTCCGTGCCACCCGGCCCGTGGAACCGTCCGGCGCACCCCGGCTGCGGATCGAGGTCGCCGTCGCCGACCCCGGCGACCCGGACGTCGTCGAGACCCGCTTCCTCGTCGACGGGCGCCCCCTGGTCCCGGAGGCCTTCGGACGGGGGCCCGGCGAATCGCCCGAGCAGCTCCTGGCGAGCGGCGCCCTGCGGGCCCGACCCGAACCCCGGGAGGTGCGGCTCGCCGAGGCGTACTGCACCGAGGGCTGCTGCGGCGCCCTGTACGTCACCGTGCGGCGCGAGGGCGCGCACGTCGTCTGGGACGGCTGGCGACGCCCGTCCGGACCCGCGCGCGGATCGCCGGAGACCCCCGCGTACCGCTTCGACGCCGATGCGTACGACGCCGAGATCGCCCGCGCCGAGCGGGACCGGAGCTGGATCTGGCCGGCCCGCCGCACCGCCTGGCTGATCAGCGCGGGGCTGCGCGAGCGGCCCGGACTGCTCACCCGGTGGGGGCTGCGCCGGGGGTGGATCTCCACGGACTTCCGGGAACCGGACACCACCGTGGTCACCTTCGACGGCCCGCCCCTGACCGCCGACGGCACCCCCGACACGGACCGGCCGGTACGCCAGTACCTCTGGCGTCTCGCCGACGACGGAACCCCGCCCGAGGAGCGGGCGGCGGCCGCCCTCCGCCGTCTGGCGGAGGAGGACCCCAGGGGGTATCCGGAACCGCCGGGGTGATCCGTACGCCGTCCCGGTGAGCGTCAGTGGTCCACTCCAACGACGGTTTTCCACAGGGGTGGTGACGCCGCCGGGCGGCGCGTACGGTGCCAGACATGAAGATCCTCATCAGCGCCGACATGGAGGGCGCGACCGGTGTGACCTGGCCCGCCGACGTCCTGCCCGGCACGCCCCAGTGGGAGCGGTGCCGCGCGATGTTCACCTCGGACGTGAACGCCGCGGCGCTGGGCTTCTTCGACGGCGGCGCCGACGAGGTCCTCGTCAACGAGGCGCACTGGTCCATGCGGAACCTGCTCCTGGAGCGGCTCGACGAGCGGGTCGAGATGCTGACCGGGCGCCACAAGTCCCTCTCCATGGTCGAGGGCGTCCAGCACGGGGACGTCGACGGCATCGCCTTCGTCGGCTACCACACCGGCGCCGGGACCGAGGGCGTCCTCGCGCACACCTACCTCGCCAACTCCATCACCGGCGTCTGGCTCGACGGCGAGCGCGCGAGCGAGGGACTGCTCAACGCCCACGTGGTCGCGGAGTACGGCGTTCCCGTCGTCCTCGTCACCGGGGACGACCTCACCTGCGAGGACGCCCTGGGATACGCCCCGGAGGCGCCCAAGGTCGCCGTCAAGGACTACGTCTCGCGGTACGCGGCCGTGTGCCGGACCCCCGCCAGAACCGCCTCCGACATCCGGGCGGCGGCGAAGACCGGAACCGCGCTCGCCGTGCGCCACGCACCGGTCCGGGGCGGCCCCTTCACCGTGGAGCTGGAGTTCGACGCCGAGCACCTGGGCGCCGCCGCCACGGTGGTTCCCGGCGTGGCGCGGAGCGGAGAGCGCCGTGTCACGTACACCAGCGAGACCATGTACGAGGCAATTCGCACGTTCAAGGCGGTCACGACCATCGTCTCGGCCGCGGTGGAGGAGCAGTATGGCTGAGGAGGTCCGGAGCCCGGACACGACAGCGCTCGACGAGGTGGTCACCTTCACCTCCGAGCTCATCCGAATCGACACCACCAACCGGGGCGGCGGCGACTGCCGCGAGCGGCCCGCCGCCGAGTACGTCGCCGAGCGGCTCGCCGCCGCCGGGATCGAACCCACCCTCCTGGAGCGGACCCCCGGCCGCACCAACGTCGTGGCGCGCATCCCCGGCACCGACCCCTCCGCCGAGGCGCTCCTCGTCCACGGCCATCTGGACGTGGTGCCCGCCGACCCCGCCGAGTGGACCGTCCACCCCTTCTCCGGTGAGATCCGCGACGGCGTGGTGTGGGGGCGCGGCGCCGTCGACATGAAGAACATGGACGCGATGGTCCT
Source organism: Streptomyces sp. NPDC002057 (assembly GCF_040296665.1). Taxonomy (NCBI): domain Bacteria; kingdom Bacillati; phylum Actinomycetota; class Actinomycetes; order Kitasatosporales; family Streptomycetaceae; genus Streptomyces; species Streptomyces sp. NPDC002057. Next base: position 119,036 of record NZ_JBEOXR010000017.1, on the reverse strand, counting down.
GGCCGTCGTCCGCTCCTGGGCCCGGCAGGGCGTCCGGCCGCGCCGCGACATCGTCCTCGCCTACACCGCGGACGAGGAGGCCAGCGCCGAGGACGGCTCGGGCTTCCTCGCCGACCGGCACGCCGCGCTCTTCGAGGGCTGTACGGAGGGGATCAGCGAGTCCGGGGCGTTCAGCTTCCATCCGCAGCCCGGCACCACCCTCTACCCGATCGCCGCGGGGGAGCGGGGCACCGCCTGGCTCAAACTGACCGCCCACGGGCGGGCCGGCCACGGCTCCAAGGTGAACACGGCCAACGCCGTCACGCGCCTCGCCGACGCGGTCGCCCGGATCGGCTCGCACGCCTGGCCGGTCCGGCTCACCACGACCGTCCGCGCCGCCCTCGCCGAACTCGCCGCGCTGCAGGGCCTCGACGTCGACACGAGCGCGCCCGACCTCGACGTCGACCTCCTCCTCGACAAGCTCGGACCCGCCGCCGAGTTCGTCCGGCCGACCGTGCGCAACAGCACGAACCCGACGATGCTCGAAGCCGGCTACAAGGTCAACGTGATCCCCGGCCAGGCCGTCGCGTACATCGACGGGCGGACCCTGCCGGGCACCGAGGAGGAGTTCGCCGCGACCATGGACCGGCTCACCGGGCCGGACGTGGAGTGGGAGTTCCACCACCGCGAGGTCGCCCTGGAAGCCCCCGTGGACTCGCCGACCTTCGCCAAACTGCGGGCCGCCGTCGAGCGCTTCGACCCCGCGGGGCACGTCGTGCCGTTCACCATGTCCGGCGGCACGGACGCCAAGCAGTTCTCCCGGCTCGGCATCACCGGCTACGGCTTCTCGCCGCTCCGGCTGCCCCCGGACCTCGACTACGGCGCCCTCTTCCACGGCGTCGACGAACGCGTCCCCGTGGACGCCCTGCACTTCGGCGTCCGGGTCCTCGACCACTATCTGAGGTCGGCGTAGGTACGGTGTCGGCGGAGAACGACGACAGTCCGCGCACCACCGTGACAGGGGGAGTCGAGATGGCCACGACCACGGCCGCCCACGGCAGTTGGCCGTCACCCGTCGACGCGAAGCTCGCCGCGGCCCACGACGGACGGCCCGAGTACCTCGGCGCCGTCGACGACGAACTCTGGTGGACCGCGCCCCGCCCCGCCGAGGGCGGCCGGCGCGCCCTGGTGCGGCGGCGCGCCGACGGCACGGAGGAGAGCCTCCTGCCCGCCCCGTGGAACGTCCGCAGCCGCGTCGTCGAGTACGGCGGCCGGCCCTGGGCGGCGGTCGCACGGCCGGCGGGCGGACCGTTCGCCGTGTTCAGCCACTTCCCGGACCAGCGGCTGTACGCGTACGAGCCCGACGCCGCCCCCGGCGCGGAGCCGCGGCCCCTCACCCCCGTCTCCGGGATCGGAGGCGGGCTGCGCTGGGTGGACCCGGTGATCCACCCGGACCGGGGCGAGGTGTGGTGCGTCCTCGAGGAGTTCACCGGACCCGCGCCGACCGATGTGCGCCGGGTGCTCGCCGCCGTACCGCTCGACGGATCGGCGGCCGAGGACCGTACGGCGGTGCGCGAACTCTCCGACGGACGGCACCGGTTCCTGACCGGACCCCGGCTCTCCCCGGACGGACTGCGGGCGGCCTGGATCGCCTGGGACCACCCCCGGATGCCCTGGGACGGCACCGAGGTCCAGCTCGCCGAAGTCGCCCCGGACGGCACCTTCCACGGCGCCCGGACCGTCGTGGGCGGGCCCGCCGAGTCGGTCCCGCAGATCGAGTGGGACGCGGCGGGACGCCTCCTCCTCGCCAGCGACCGCACCGGCTGGTGGAACCTCTACCGCGCGGAGGTCTCCCCGGACGGAGACGTGGGCGAAGCACACCCGCTCTGCCCCCGCGCCGAGGAGTTCGGCGGCCCGCTCTGGAAGATCGGTCTGAACTGGTTCACGCCCCTGGAGAACGGGCTGATCGCCGTCGTCCACGGCAAGGGCACCACGGCCCTCGGCATCCTCGACCCCGAGCGCGGCACGCTCGTCGACGCCGTCGGGCCCTGGACCGAGTGGGCCGCGACGCTCGCCGCCCACGGCACCCGGGCCGTCGGCCTCGCCGCCGGCCCGCACACCTCGTACGAACTCGTCGAACTCGACACCCGCACCGGCCGCACCCGGGTCGTCGGCGCCGCGCACACCGACGCCGTCGACCCCGCCCACCACCCCGAGCCCCACGTCCGTACGTTCACCGGGCCCGGCGGCCGGGAGATCCACGCCCAGGTCTACCCGCCCCACCACCCCGGGTTCACCGGGCCCGAGGGCGAACTGCCGCCCTATGTGATCTGGGCCCACGGCGGTCCCACCGGACACGCGCCGCTCGTCCTCGACCTGGAGATCACCTACTTCACCTCGCGGGGCATCGGGGTCGCCGAGGTCAACTACGGCGGCTCGACCGGATACGGCAGGGAGTACCGGGAGCGACTGCGCGAGCAGTGGGGCGTCGTCGACGTCGAGGACTGCGCGGCCGTCGCCCGGTCGCTCGCCGCCGAGGGCACCGCCGACCCGGCCCGGCTCGCCGTGCGCGGCGGCAGCGCGGGCGGCTGGACGACCGCGGCCTCGCTGGTCACCACCGACGTGTACGCCTGCGGCACGATCATCTACCCCATCCTCGACCTGCGCGGCTGGGCGACCGACGAGACCCACGACTTCGAGTCCCAGTACCTCCGGGGCCTCGTCGGCTCGATCGACGAGGTGCCCGCCCGCTACAAGGAACGCTCCCCGATCGAGCACGTCGACCGCGTCACCGTCCCCTTCCTGCTCCTCCAGGGGCTCGACGACGTCATCTGTCCGCCCGCGCAGGCCGAGCGCTTCCTCGCCCGCACGGCCGGCCGGGGCGTCCCGCACGCCTACCTCGCCTTCGAGGGCGAAGGCCACGGCTTCCGCAGGGCGGACACGATGGTGCGTGCCCTGGAGGCCGAACTCGCCCTGTACGCACGGATCTTCGGCTTCAGCCGGCCGGACGTGCCCGACCTGGAGTACCGCACATGACCGTGCCCGATCCCGATGCCGACCGCGTGCCCGAGGCCGAGGCCGAGGCCGATCGTGTGGACGGTCGTGACGGTCCGTCCGCGCCTGATCGTGCGCCAGGGTCCGACCGTGCGCCCGGGGCCGATCCCGCCGCCGGGCGCCCGCCGCGCGTCGGGCCGCTCACCCGGCCCGGCCGGCTGCGGCCCGGGGCGCGGGTCGCCGTCGTCGCGCCCAGCGGGCCCGTCCCCGAGGAGCGCCTCCGCGCGGGGCTCGACATCCTGCGCGGCTGGGGACTCGACCCCGTCGTCGCCCCGCACGTCCTGGACGTCCACCCCACCCTCGATCACCTCGCGGGCGCCGACCGGGCCCGTGCCCAGGACCTGACGGAGGCCTGGTGCGACCCCACCGTCTCCGCCGTCATCTGCGCGCGCGGCGGATTCGGGGCGCAGCGGATGGTCGACCTCGTCGACTGGCGGGCGATCAGGGCGGCCGGGCCCAAGGTGTTCGTCGGCTACAGCGACGTCACCGCCCTGCACGAGGCCTTCGCCGTCCGGACCGGATACGCGACCCTGCACGGTCCGATGGTCGCCGCGGGCACCTTCCTCTCGGACCCGCGCACCCGGGAGTCTCTGCGGGCCACCCTGTTCGAGCCCGAGTCGGTGCGGACGCTCGGCCTGGAGACGGCACGGGCCCTGGTGCCGGGCCGGGCCCGGGGGGTCACGCTCGGCGGCTGCGCCAGCCTCCTCGCCGCCGACCTCGGCACCCCGCACGGCCGGCCCTCGGCCCGCGGGGGGATGCTGCTCCTGGAGGACGTGGGAGAGGAGCCGTACCGGCTCGACCGCGTCCTCACCCAGCTGGTCCGCTCCGGGTGGCTCGACGGGGTCACCGGCATCGGGCTGGGCTCCTGGTCCGAGTGCGGGCCCTACGAGGAGGTGCGGGCGGTGCTGGCCGACCGGTTGGGCGGTCTCGGGGTGCCCGTGGTGGAGGAGATGGGGTTCGGGCACAGCGAGACGGCGCTGACCGTGCCGCTCGGGGTGCCCGGGGTGCTCGACGCGGAGGAGGGCACGCTCACCCTCGACGTACCGGCCCTGCGGTGAGCCACGGACCCGTACGGTGTCACGGACCTGTGTCGGACCGGGGTCCCGCGCTGAGTCTGCGCTGAGCCACCGACCCGCGGCGGGCCGGGGTCCCGCGCTGGGGCACATTCCCGCGCCGGGGCGGGCCGGACGGGGCGTCGGGCGTTCCCTTCACTGAATCTCCGTCAACAACCTTTGTTCGGTGCATTGACGGGCCATGACACGTGTCACACCATGGGCGCTGCCCGGGTGCCTACCCGTCGGTAGGCGCGTGGGTCTCTCGGCGTCGTCCTCAGCGTGGAGGTCCCTGTGTCCCGTGCCGTGCCCCGATCCCGCAAGGCCATCGCGCTCGTGGCCGGTGCGGCCGCGCTCGCCGCGCCCCTGACCCTCGCCGCGCCCGCGGCCGCGGCTGTCCGAGCCGTGGGCCCCGCGGGCGCCACCGGTACGTACACCGTCACCCCGCTCCGGTTCACCGTGGAGGCGGGGGGCCGGAGTTGCTCGATCGACGCCGACCTCTACCGTCCCGCCGGGGTGGACGCCGCCCGTCCCGCTCCCGCGGTCCTCGCCACCAACGGCTTCGGCGGCAGCAAGTCCGACGGCTCCACCGACGCCATCGGCAGGGCCTTCGCCGCCCGCGGCTACGTGGGCCTCGTCTACTCGGGCCTCGGCTTCGGGAAGTCCGGCTGCCTGATCTCCCTCGACGACCCGGAGATCGACGGCCGCGCCGCCGCCCGGCTCGTCGACTTCCTCGCCGGCACCCGGGCCGCCGACGACGGCACCCGCGCCGACTTCGTCACCCGGGACGGCGCGGGCGACCCGCGCGTCGGCATGATCGGCGGCTCCTACGGCGGCGCCGTACAGCTCGCCGCCGCCTCCGTCGACCCCCGCGTCGACGCCCTCGTCCCCCTCATCACCTGGAACGACCTCGCGTACTCCCTCGCGCCCAACGCCGCCGACCGGAACACGCCCGGTGTCTTCAAATGGCAGTGGGCCAACGGCTTCTACCTGATGGGGGAGGGGCAGCCGCTGCTCGTTCCCTCCCTCGATCCCAGCCGGATCAACTCGCTCGGCTGCCTGCACTTCGTCACCGACGCCTGCGACACCGTGCGCCTGCTCAACTCCGGCCGTTTCCCGAAGACCGAGACCGACAGGATGCTCGCCTACGCCCGGAGCGTCTCCCCGGTCTCGTACGTGGACCGGGTCACCGCCCCCACCCTGATCGTCCAGGGCCAGGCCGACACCCTCTTCAACCTCAACGAGGCGCGGGCCACCTACGACCGGCTCCGCGAGCGCGGGGTCGACACCCGGATGATCTGGCAGTCCTGGGGGCACAGCGGGGGCCAGAGGCCCGGTGAACTCGACCTGGCCCAGGGGAACCTGGAGACCAGCTACGTCGGGCAGCGCATCCTCGGCTGGTTCGACCGCCACCTGAGGAAGAACCCGGCCGCGGACACCGGACCCGCCTTCGCCTGGTACCGCGAGGGGCAGAGCGGCTACGGCACGGCCGACCGTGTCCCGGCGCTCAGCCAGCGGCTGTACCTCTCCGGCGACGGCAAGCTCGTCGACAACCGCGCGAAGGTCGCCGAGGGGTCCCGCCGGTACAGCAACTGGCTCTTCCCGACGAGCCATTCGGAATCCTCGCTCGCCGGAATGATCGGCCTGCCCGACCCCCGGCCGTACGACACCGCCGGCACCCACCTCGGCTGGACCAGCGCCCCGCTCGCCGCCCCCGTCGACCTCGTCGGCGCGCCGAGGGCCACCCTGAAGGTGCTCTCTCCGGCGGCCGAGCGGGTCCAGGGCTCCGGCGACGCCGCCGACAAGCTGGTGCTCTTCGCCAAGCTCTACGACATCGCGCCCGACGGCACCAAGACCCTGGTCAACCGGCTCGTCGCGCCCGTGCGGGTACCGGACGTCACCCGCCCGTTCACCGTCGAACTGCCCGCCGTCGTGCACCGCTACGAGACCGGGCACCGGCTGGAGCTGGTGATCGCGGGCAGCGACACCGCGTACTCCGGCAACCGGGGCATCAAGCCGGTGACCGTCGTCAGCGCCCCCGACAGCACGGGGACGCTCGAACTGCCCCTGGTCCAGGGGCGGGTGGGCTAGGGCGGCACACCCTTCGGACCAGCGCGGGCCCGAAGGGCGTGGGTCAGAGCGCCGCGTACCCCGGGCGGACGACCTCGGCGATCAGCCGCTGCCGCTCCGGCAGCGGCAGGAACGCGGCCTCCAGGGCGGCGACCGTGAACTCCTCGAAGACCTCGGGGCCGTACCCGAAGGCGTCCACCATGTGCTGGAACTCCTCGCTCATGGTGGTGCCGGAGACCAGCCGGTTGTCGGTGTTGAGCGTGATCCGGAACCCGAGGCGGCGCAGCTCGTCGATCGGGTGCGAGGCGTAGTCCTTCGCGGCGCCCGTCTGGAGGTTGGAGGTCGGGCAGACCTCCAGGGCGATGCGGTTGTCCCGGACGTACGACGCGAGGCGGCCCAGGGTGCCGTCCTCGGCGATGTCGTCGGTGATCCGCACGCCGTGGCCGATCCGCTCGCTGCCGCAGACCTGCACGGCCTCGTGGATCGACTCCGCGCCGACGGCCTCGCCCGCGTGGATCGTGTAGTGGCAGTTCTCCCGCTTCAGGTGCTGGAAGGCGGGGAGGTGGCGGGCCGGCGGGTTGCCGATCTCGCCGCCGGCGATGTCGAAGCCCGCCACGCCCTTGTCCCGGTGCGCGACCGTGAGGCGCGCGATCTCCAGGGAGCGGTCCGTGTGGCGCATGCCGGTCAGGAGGGTGCGGACGGTGATACGGCCGTCGGCGCGGCGCTCGCCCTCGCGGAAGCCGTCGTTGACCGCCTCGACGACCTCGTCGAGGGTCAGCCCGCCTTCGAGGTGCTGCTCGGGGGCGTAGCGGATCTCGGCGTAGACGACACCGTCCGCCGCCAGGTCCTCGGCGCACTCGGCCGCGATGCGCGTGAGCGCCTCGCGGGTCTGCATGACCGCGCAGGTGTGGGCGAAGGTCTCCAGGTAGCGCTCCAGCGAACCGGAGTCGGCGGCGTCCCGGAACCAGACCGCGAGCGCGGCCGGGTCCTCGGTCGGCAGCGCGGTGTAGCCGCACTCCCGCGCCAGCTCGACGATGGTCGCGGGGCGGAGCCCGCCGTCGAGGTGGTCGTGGAGGACGGCCTTGGGCGCCCGGCGTATCCACTCGGAGACGGTGGCGGCGGCAGGCGTGGCAGGGTTGTCAGACAAGTGCATGGCGGGGAAGTGTACGCCACGGGAGAGGGCGGCGCTGTGACGACCCTGACACCGGCGTGCGACGGGGTGTGAAGCGGGCGCGGGAAGGCCCTGGCGCGGGGTGGGGAAGGGGCGGAGACGGGGTGGCGTCGGGGGGCCGGGGGTGGACTTCCGTGGCTGGTCCGGGTGGAGCCCGGGCGCGGCACCGGTCGCGGTCGCGGCGGCACCGGCCGGCCGCCGCGCCGGGCTCAGTGGGACTGGAGCACCGGCAGGGCGGGCGCGCCCGTCGGGAGCATGTGCTTGGCCGCGAGGACCGGGATCTCGCCGACCCGCACCACCTGGGTGACCAGCACGGCGGGGGTGTCCGCCGGGCGGCCCAGCTGCTCCCCGCGCCGACGCCCGAGCAGCGTCGCCGTGATCCCGCTGTGCGCGCTCAGAGCCGTCTCGCGCGAGGCCCCGACCAGCACCGAGAGCATGGAGACGGCGGAACCGGGCCCCGCGTCCCCGCCTTCGCCCGGGGTGTCGGTCTCCGTCGCCTGCAGGGCCCGTGCGAACTCGGGGTGCACCCGGTCGAGCAGCTCGTCGGCCGCCGCCCACTCGTGGCTCAGCGCGGCCGCCGTACCCTCCCCGGCCAGCACCGACTCCCAGAACCGCAGCTCGGCACGGGCCGGGGCCAGCAGGTGCTGCGTGGTGAAGTCGGTCGGTTCCTCGACCGTCCGCAGGAGGGGCCGCACCCGCAGCGGCGTGCCCGCTCCGATCAGCTCCTCCAGGGGCTGGACGTGCTCGAACCCGCGCCGGGGCGGCCGGTCGTTGACGGTCCGGCCCACCCCGCGCCGTACGGTGAGCAGACCGTCCTCCTGGAGCAGGAGCAGCGCCTCGCGCAGGGCGGGCCGGCTCACGCCCAGCTCGGCGGCGAGCTTCGGCTCGGAGGGGAGCGTCGAGCCCGGCGGATACGTGCCGTCGTGGACGGCGTCCGCGATCCGTTCGTAGAGCGCCACGACCGGTCGCCGCCGCTGTCCGCTGACCGCCACGGCCACTCCTCGTTTCGTCCCCGCCGGTGTCCGGGACCCACCGTAGCGGCCCACGTTGTCTGACAAGTCACCCGTACGGCTCTCCTCGCCGTCACGGTGAGGCTCCGTCCACCCCATTCTGGTCCCACGGCTGCGGCCGGGTACGGCCGACAGCGCGACGGAGGGAGAGGGCCGGGTATGAGTCCCACGGAGACGCCACGGGCACCGGGCGGCGGCGGGTCCCGCTTCGCCGAGTCCTTCACCCCGGGCCGCATCGCGATGGTCGCGGTCGCGATCCTCACCCTGGTCTTCATCTTCGAGAACACCCGGCAGGTCCGGATCAGGATCCTGATCCCCGAGGTGACCATGCCTGTGTACGTGGCCCTGCTCGTCACGGCGCTCCTCGGCGGCGCCTGCGGCTACTCCCTCGCCGCCCGGAGGCGGAAGTGAGACGGCGCGCCGTCGTCGGCGCGGGCGCCGTCCTCGCGCTCGCGGCCGTCGCCGTCACCTCGGCGGAGGAGGCCGCCGCGCCGGACGGCGAGACGTGGACCCGTCCCATGCCGGACTTCCTCGGCGGGGGCCTGTGGCGGGTCTTCACCCGCCTGGACCGCCGTACGCGACTCGACGTCCATGACGTGAGCGGGCGGGACCGGCGGGTGCTCTGGCCGCCGAGGTGGCAGGTCTGCACGCAGTACCCGGCGGCGGGCACGGACATCGAGTGCCGGACCACCCTCATGATCGGTGTCGTACGGAAGGGCGAGACCTGCCCGCCCCGCGTCCGTACGGCCCGCCGCTGATTCCCCGGAGCGGCCCGGATCCGCGGGGCTCGCCCCCGAAGCGCCGGGTCCGCACGCCCAGACGGCCGACGGCCCCACCGCCGACGGCCCCGGGCGCCGCATGCCCCACCTCCGACCGCCCGGGCCCGCGCGGCCCACGGCCGACCGCCCCGGACGCCGTACGCCGACCGGCTCAGCGCTTGTAGTTGATCTTCATCGTGTCGAGGTCGGTCACGGTCGAGCGCAGCGCCCGGTACCCGTGGCCCAGCTCCCCGAGCGCGGTCTCCACCCGGTCCTCCGCCAGCGCCCCCGCCATCTCGTCACCGTCCTCGGCGTCGGAGACGACGACCAGACGGTACGAGAAGTGCTTCAGCGTCCGGTCGTAGGTCAGCGAGCCCTCCTCCGTGAACTGCATCGCCGTCAGCCCGTGCGCGTCCACCTCGGCGAGCAGCCGCGACCGGCTCTCCTCCGACAGTCCGTCGAACGTGCCGCGCACGATGACCCGGTAGGTGTGCTGCGTGCCCATTCCTCGTACTCCCTGTGCCCCGGTACCCCGGCGCCGCCGTGCGGCGGGCCGACCCTCCACCCTAGGACGGCGACGGCCCGCGCCGCCGGGAATATCCGGGCGCCCCGGACCCCGGCCCGGTCGAAGCCCGATGTGGAGAACCCCTGGTCAGGACGGCTCCCGCCGTGTTCCATGGGGCAATGACGACCGTACGACGTGCCGTACTGACGCTGCCCGCCGCCCCGTTGGGCCCGGACAACCCCCTTCCCGCACTGCGGGCCCCCGCCGGAGCCGGGGCCCCCGCGGTCGACGCCCGGACCCTCGCGGAACTCCCGCGCGACATGGCCCGGGGCATCGGACGGGCGCCCCTGCGCAGCCTGCTGCCCGCACCCGTACGCGACGGCTACGGCCGCGACCGCACCCCCACGGACCTCGACGCGATCGTGATCGAGAACGACCGGCTCCGGGTGACCGTGCTCCCCGGTCTCGGCGGCCGGATCCACTCCCTCCACCACAAGCCCACCGGGCGCGAACTCCTCTACCGCAACCCGGTGTTCCAGCCCGCCTCCTTCGCGCTCAACGGAGCCTGGTTCTCCGGCGGAGTCGAGTGGAACATCGGGGCCACCGGCCACACCACCCTGTCCTGCTCGCCCCTCCACGCGGCGACCGTGCCCGCGCCCGACGGCTCCCCGATGCTCCGGCTCTGGGAGTGGGAGCGGCTGCGGGACCTGCCCTTCCAGGTCGACCTCTGGCTCCCGGAGGACTCCGACTTCCTGTACGTAGGGGTCCGGATCCGCAACCCCCACGAGCGCACCGTCCCCGTCTACTGGTGGTCCAACATCGCCGTCCCCGAGGACCGCCGGGTCCTCGTGCCCGCCGACACCGCCTGGCACCACGGCTACGAGCGGGGCCTGCGGCGCGTCCCCGTACCGGTCACCGAGGACGGCGCCGACCGCTCGTACCCGCGCAACGGCGCCCACGCCGCCGACTGGTTCTACGACCTGCCCGAGGGGCAGCGCCGCTGGATCGCCGCCCTCGACACGGACGGCACCGGACTCGTCCAGACCTCCACCGACCCGCTGCGCGGCCGCAAGCTCTTCACCTGGGGCACCGGGCGCGGCGGCCGGCGCTGGCAGGAGTGGCTGACCGAACCCGGCACCCCCGGCTACGCCGAGATACAGGCCGGGCTCGCCCGCACCCAGCTGGAGCACCTGGAGCTGGCGGGCGACGCGGAGTTCAGCTGGCTCGAGGCCTACGGGCCGCTCGTCTCCGACCCCGCCACGACGCTCGGCGACGACTGGACGGCGGCCCGCGCGGACGCCGAGCGGAGCCTCGCCGACGCGCTGCCCCGCGCCGCCGTCGACACCGCCTACACGGCCTGGCGCGAGAGCGCGGCCGACACCGCGCCGGAGGAGGTCCTCGCGGCCGGCTCCGGCTGGGGCGCCCTCGAAGTCCTGCGCGGGAGCCATGTGCTGCCCGGCACGCCCTTCCCAGCGTCGACGATCGGCCCCGAGCAGGAACCCTGGCGGGAACTGCTGCTCACCGGAGTCCTGCCGGCCCCGGCGAAGGGCGCCGCGCCGGGCCCCCCGCTGGTCGCCGCGCCCTGGCGGGACATGCTGGAGACCGCCCCGGCCGACCCGTCCACCGAGTACCACCTCGGCATCGCCCAGTGGCACGCCGATGACCGCGCCCAGGCGGTACGGAGCTGGGAGCGGGGACTCAAGGAGGCCACCGTGCGCTGGCCCCTGCTCTACTGCCTGGCCGTCGCCGACCGGGAGGACGGACACCCGGCCCGGGCCGCCGAACGGTTCGTCGACGCCTTCACCGACCACACGGAAAGGAACGGGGTCGGAGCCGGTGCCGGTGCCGGTGCCGGTGCCGAGGTCGGAGCCGGTGCCGACGCCGCGTGGGAGGAGGCGGTGACGGCCGCGCTCGCGCGCGAGGCGGTGGAGTCGCTGCTCGCCGCCGGCGGCCGGGCGGGGCGGCCCCGGGAGCTGTGGGCACGCCTCCCGGAAGCGCTCCGGGACAGGGGCGCCTTCCGGCTCCTGGAGATCCGGATGCTCCTCGCCGAGGGGAGGCACGCCGAGGCCCGCGCCGTCTTCGACACGGGCTTCGAGGTCGCGGACCTCTCCGAGGGCGCCGAGGTCCTCGGAGAGATCTGGGCGGAGCTCACCGACGAACCCCTCCCGGACGCCTACGAGTTCCGCATGCGTCCGAGCTGAGCGGGGGCGACGCGCGGGCTGCCGGGAGCCGGACCTCGTCGCTACCCTGGAGCGGAGGCGGCGAGGGACGGGGGGTCCGGCGATGGCGGCCTGGGCGACGACGGAGTGCCGGTGCGGCCATCCGCGCTTCCGGCACGGGGAACCCCGGTTCTCCGGCTCCTGCGGCCTCTGCCGGTGCGAGGTGTTCGACCTGCCGCCGCCGGTGCCGGGGTACCGGGACCCCGAGCCGACGCCTCCCGAGCCGCCCCGCCGCCCCCACCCGGCCTGCCCGTACCAGGACCCGGACTGCAACGGGTACCACGGCGACTACTACTCCGGCCCGTAGCGGCCGCCCCGGGCGGTGACGCGGGGACGGGTCAGGACACCCGGCACAGGATCTCGCCGTGCGGCACCATGAACCACGCGTCCTCGCGCGTCCCCCACTCCCGCCAGGCCTCCGCGACCGCCGCGAGCTCGGCGGCGGTCGCGTGGCCGCCGGACACGGCCAGGTCCGCGTAGCCGGAGTCGGTCGTACGGTCCGCCCACAGCCCGCTCCACCAGGCCCGTTCGTCGGGGGTGGCGAAACACCAGGTGCCGGCGGTCGTCGTGATGTCGGTGAACCCGGCCCGCCGGGCCCAGGAGAACAGCCGTCGGCCCGCGTCCGGTTCGCCGCCGTTGGCGCGGGCGACCCGGTGGTACAGGTCCAGCCAGCCGTCCAGCGCGGGCCGTTCGGGGTACCAGGCGAAGGCGCCGTAGTCGCTGTCGCGGACCGCCACGACACCGCCGGGGCGGCAGACCCGCCGCATCTCGCGCAGCGCCCGGACCGGGTCGCCGACGTGCTGGAGCACCTGGTGGGCGTGGACGACGTCGAAGGAGTCGTCGGGGAAGTCCAGGGCGTGCACGTCCGCGACGGCGAACCCGACGTTCTCCAGGCCGCGTTCGGCCGCCACCGCGCGGGCCTTCACCAGGACGTCCTCGGCCGCGTCGACCGCGGTCACCCGGCCGGGCGCCACCAGGGCGGCCAGGTCGGCGGTGATGGTGCCGGGCCCGCAGCCCACGTCCAGGACGTCCAGGCCCGCGGAGAGCGAGGGCAGCAGATGGGCCGCGGAGTTGGCGGCCGTCCGCCAGCTGTGCGAGCGCAGGACCGACTCGTGGTGGCCGTGGGTGTAGACGGCGGTCTCGTGGGCCGCGCCGGGTGCGGACGGGACGGAGGCGTGCGTCATGGAAGCGACTCCCTCGGTGTGGGTGCGTGCCCACCACCGTACGCACGAATGTCGCATGGTGAGACCCCGGTCTTGCCATGTGGACGCGGTTCAGGTGAACAGCCCCCGCCGGTAGCGGAGTTCCTCCAGGACCCGGCCGCCCGTCTCCTCCCGCGCGACCTCGCCGTCCGGTCGCCAGCCCGCCGCCTCGTAGAACCGGCGTCCCCGCGCGTTCCCCGCGAACACCCACAGCGCCGCCGTACGGAACCCCGCCGCCGTGAGCGCCTCGGTGGACGCCGTGAGGAGCGCCCGCCCGACACCCGTGCCCCACACCTCCGGCAGGGCGTAGAGGGCCGCCACCTCCGCCGTGGGCCCGGGGGCGAACCCTTCGCCCGGCCAGGCCCGGACGCAGGAGAAGGCCCGCACCCGCCCGTCCGTGTCCGTCGCGACGAGGACCGTGGGCCGGTCCGGGGCCGTGAGACGGCCCCGCCACACGGCGGTGCGCTCCTCCACGTCCAGGGCGTCCAGGTAGGGGCCGGGGAGCAGGTCGCGGTAGGCGGCCCGCCAGGACAGGACGTGGACGGCGGCGACGGCCGCGGCGTCCTCGGGGCGTGCTTCACGGATCGGCATGCCGCATTGTCGGCGGGGGAGCGCCGCCGGCGCCTCCACAATTCCGGGGCGTGCTCGCCGGGGCCGCCCCGGCGGCCCCGGCCGAGGTGACGAAGCCTCTGTTTCAGCACTGTGAACGGACCGTCCGGACCGCCCCCGCGCCCCTAGGATCGGCGCGCCGCCGTCCGGTGGCCCCTCCCTTCCCCGTGCCGAGGAGTCCCGTGCCGAACCCGCCCGCGCCCGACCGCCGCTCCCTGCTGAAGCTGCTCGCAGCGGGTTCGGCGGTCTCCGCCGTCGGCGGCCTCGCCACCGCCGCGCCCGCGTACGCCGGGACCTCGGCCGGCCACCCCGCCCGCCCCCTCGCCGCCCCCGGGACCGCCGGCACCCTCGCCGCACCAGGGATCGTCAAGCCGCTCCCGACCGAGTACTTCACCGTCCGCGGCACCAACGCCGAGGCCCGCTTCGACGCCTTCGGGGACACCGGCCCGATCACTCCGAACGACCGTTTCTTCGTCCGCAACCACACCTCCACCCCGATCCTCGACGCCGCCGACTGGCGCCTGACGCTCTGGGGCGACGGACTCCACGGACGGCACCCGGTCCACTTCACCTACGGGCAGCTGCGCGCCCTGCCCTCCGTCACCCGTACGGCCCTGATCGAGTGCGCCGGAAACGGCCGCAGCCTCTACACGACCCAGCAGGGCGAGCCCGCCACCGGCACCGCCTGGACCCTCGGGGCCGTCGGCGCCGCCCGCTGGCGCGGAGTGCGCCTCTCCGACGTGCTCCGGCGCGCCGGGATCGCCCGCGACGCCGTCGACCTCCTGCCGCGCGGCCTGGACGCCCCGTACGTCTCCGGCGGCGTCGACTACGGCCGCGTCCGCCGCCCCCTGCCGGTCGCCAAGGCCTTCGACGACGTGATCCTCGCGTACGAGATGAACGGCGAGCCCCTCCCGTACGACCACGGCCACCCGGTCCGGCTCGTCGTGCCCTCCTGGGTCGGCATCGCCTCCATCAAGTGGCTCGGCGACATCGAGGTCTCCACCCGCCCGCTCACCTCGCCCTGGTCCACCGACTGGTACCGCCTGTTCGGCGCCGCCCACCCGGCCGGCGGCAGCGCCCCGATCAGCCGCCAGACCCTCAAGTCCGGCTACCAACTCCCCTTCGGCGCCACCCTGGAGGCCGGCCGCGTCCACCGGCTCACCGGCCGCGCCTGGTCCGCGCTCGCACCCGTCCGGTCGGTCGAGGTCTCCACCGACGGCGGCGCCCACTGGCGGCGGGCCCACCTCCACGACGCGCCCCGCCGGGACGGCTGGGTCCGCTGGAGCGCGCCGTGGCGCCCCCGCGACACCGGTCCGGTCACCCTGCTCTCCCGTACCACCGACCTCGCGGGCAACGTCCAGCCCGAGCGGGCCGTCCACAACACCCAGGGCTATCTCTTCAACGCGGTCGTGCGGCACCCCGTGACCGTGGTCTGACCACCCGGCCCCCGGGAACACCGCTCCCGCCCGTCGCCTGAAGTGACGTCTGGAGCGGCGGAAACGGGCGAACCTTCGTATAAAGGGCTCGGGGGTGCCGTGCCGGCGCCCCCGTGCGCTCAGGAGGTACGGGACATGCGGCAGACGGCTCCGGACGGCCGCGGCCCGGTGCGCTACGGCCCTCCCGCCCCCGACACCGGCCTCCCCGTCCTGCCGGGGCTCGCCGGACTCCTCTCCGCCGCCGCGGGACGCACCACCCCCGAACCGCCCGGCGGCGGCCCCGTCCTGCGCGAGGCCGCCTCCGGCCACTGGTGGCGCCGGGGCCTGCGCACCCACCCCGAGGACGTGGTGGCCGGCCCCGGCGCCGGCGCCCTCCTCCTCGCCCTGATCGCCGCCCACGGCGGCGACGTCCTGCTTCCCCGGCCCTGCCCCGCCTGGTGGACCCCGCAGGCCCGGCTCCTCGGCCGCCCGGCCTACCACGTGCCCACCCCCGCCGAGTGCGGTGGCGTCCCCGACCCGTACGCCCTCCTGGAGACGGTCCGGCGCGTCCGCGCCGAGGGCGGCACCCCACGCCTCCTGCTGCTCTCCGTCGCCGACGACCCCACCGCCACCGTCGCCCCGCCCGAACTGGTCCGCGAGGCCTGCGAGGCGGCCGTCGCCGAGGGCCTGCACGTCATCAGCGACGAGACCTGGCGCGACACCCGCCACCACCCCGGGGACACCGTCTTCCTCAGCCCCGCCGAGATGTGCCCGGACGACGTCACCGTCCTCTGCGACCTCGGCGGCGCCCTCACCCCGGCCGCCTGGCCCTGCGCCGTCGCCCGCTTCCCGCCCGGCGACCCGTCCCGCGCCGACCGCTGGACCGACCGCAGGGCCCGCGTCCTCGACGTGCTCACCGCCCTCGGAGCCGTCGTCCCCGGGCCCCTCGTCCCCGCCCTCGCGCACGCCCTCGACGAACCCGAGGACGTCACCGCGCTCGCCGGCCGCTCGGCCGCCGTCCACGGCCGCCTCGCCGAGGCGGCGCACCGCGCCGTCCTCGCCGCCGGGTCCCTCGCGCTGCCTCCGCAGGCCGGCCGCCACCTCTACGCCGACCTCGGACCGCTGCGGGCCGGCCTCGCCGCCCGCGGTGTCACCGACTCCCTGGAGCTGGAGAACCATCTCACCGCGCGGCTCGGCGCCCCGGCGGCCGGCGGCCACCGCTTCGGCGACGAGATCGGCGCCCTGCGCGTCAGGTTCGGCACCGGAATGTTCCTGGGAACCACCGAGGAGGAGCGGGCCGAGACGCTCGCGGCCGAGGACCCGGAGCGACTGCCCCATGTGGCCCGCGCGCTGGCCGAGTTCGGAGGAGCCCTGGAGGAACTCCGGTGAGCACGGCCGTACGCCGACGTCCCCCGCACATGCCACCGACCGCCGACCGGAACGGAGCCCCCAGATGACCGAACGGACGGCACACACCCCCCGGGCCGCCCAGGCCCCGTACCAGCCCGACCAGGTGGCGCCCCCCGCCCCGGCGCCCGCCCCGGCACCCGTCCTCCACCCCGTCGGACGGCTGAGACCCGACTGGCCGCGCAGCTTCGCCGACCGGCTCACCGCCCCCCTCCCCGGAGTCCGGGCCCTGGCCCGCCTGGCCCGCGAAGGAGCCGTACGCCCCCGCCCCGAGGGGCTCCGCGACATCCCCCTGCTGCCCTTCGAACCGGGTCCGCTGCCCGCCGCCGGACCCGACACCCTCGCCGTCACCTGGGCGGGGCACGCCAGTTGGATCCTCCGCGTCGGCGGGCTCACCGTCCTCACCGACCCCGTCTGGTCCCGCCGCATCTTCGGCACCCCCGCCCGGCTCACCCCGGTCGGCGTCCGCTGGGAGGACCTGCCGCGCGTCGACGCCGTCGTCATCAGCCACAACCACTTCGACCACCTCGACGCCCCCACCCTCCGACGGCTGCCCCGGCACACCCCGGTCTTCGTCCCGGCCGGCCTCGGCCGCTGGTTCACCCGCCGCCGGTACACCCGGGTCACCGAGCTCGACTGGTGGGAGGCGGCCGAACTCGACGGCGTGCGCTTCGACTTCGTCCCCGCCCACCACTGGTCCAAGCGCACCCTCCTGGACACCTGCCGCTCCCTGTGGGGCGGCTGGGTGCTGACCGACCGGGCCGGACGGCGGATCCACTTCGCCGGGGACACCGGCTACGGCCACTGGTTCGCCGAGATCGGCCGCCGCTACCCCGGCATCGACCTGGCCCTCCTGCCGATCGGCGCCTACGAACCCCGCTGGTGGCTCAGCGACGTCCACACCGACCCGGAGGAGGCGGTCCGCGCCCACCAGGACCTGGGGGCGCGCCGGATGGCCCCCATGCACTGGGCGACCTTCGTGCTCTCCTCCGAGCCCGTCCTCGAACCCCTGACCCGGGTCAGGACCGCCTGGGAGAAGGCCGGGCTGCCCCGCGAGGACCTCTGGGACCTGCCGGTCGGCGGCTCACGGGTCCTCGTGCCCTGACACCTCGCGGGTGCTCACGCCCGGAGCCCTCGCGGCCGGCTCAGAGGTGCTCGTGCCCTGACACCTCGATCGCCTTCGGCCGCCCCCGCACCCGCCGCCACAGCGCCGGCACCGCGCTGATCAGCACGGTGAGGCCGACCGCCGCGACGACCCCCTGCCACGGCTCCGGGAAGAGCGAACCGCCCAGGATGCCGATCAGCTGGTACGTCGCCGCCCACGCCAGACAGGCCGCGACGTCGCCCCGGACGAACCGCCGCAGCGGCATCTCCGACAGCAGACACGCCAGCATCACCGGGATCCGCCCCGCCGGCACGAGCCGGGACAGCACCAGCACCGACACCTGATGGGTGTCGAGCCGCTCCTGCGCGTGGGCGAGCCGATCGGGCGTCACCCGGCCCCTGAGCGCGGCGAGCCACCGCGAGCCGCCCCGCGAACGGACCCCGCGCTGCCCGAGCCAGTAGAGCGCGGCGTCGCCGAGGCACGCCGCGAACGCCGACACCAGGAAGACGTTGAGCAGCGCGAACGGTGAGGACTGGTGGAAGGCGACCACCGCCGCCGAACTCACGATCGCGCCCGTCGGCACGACCGGCACGAGGGCGCCGAGCGCCACCAGGAGGAAGAGCGAGGGGTACCCCACGGCCTGCTGCGTCGACTCCGGCGGCAGGTCCCCCACCGCCGCCACGATCCCGGCGAGCCCGTCCCTCACCGGGCGACCTCCGGGCGCACCCGCTCGCCGTGGCCGAGGAGGTGCACCACCACCTTCGGCGCCAGCCGCGCCGCGTGCCGTACGAACTCGTCCCCCGGCGCGTGGAACTCGTGCGGCCGGACCCCGTCGAGCCCGATCGGCCAGTACGTGCCGTAGTGCACCGGGACCGCCGCCGCGGGCGACAGCGCGGCGAGCGCCTCGGCCGCCCGGGACGCGTCGAGATGGCCGTGCCCGAGGTACGGACCCCAGCCGCCGACCGGCAGCAGCGCCACGTCCACCGGCCCCACGGCCTCCGCCATCCCGTCGAACAGACCGGTGTCCCCGGCGAAGTACGTCCGCGCCTCGCCCTCGACGACGTACCCCAGCGCGGGCGCGCGGTGCGGCCCGACCGGCAGCCGCCGGCCGTCGTGGCGCGCCGGCACGGCCCGTACCGTCACCCCCTCCACCGTCACCGTCTCCCCGGCCTCGACCTCGGCCAGCCGCACCCCGTTCGCGTCGAGCCTGCGCAGCCCCGGCACCGCCGCGGGGGCACCGCGCGGCACGACGAGGAGCGTCCCGGGCGCGAGCCGGGCCAGCGAGGGCAGGTGCAGGTGGTCGGAGTGCAGGTGCGAGACGAGGACGGCCTCGGCCATCGCGGCCTCGGGCGGGGGCACGGCCCCGCGCCGCCGCCGCAGGTGCGCGAGCCGCCGCGCGAACAGCGGATCGGTGAGGAAGCGGACCCCGGAGTCCTCGACCGTGCAGGTCGCGTGACCCCACCAGGTGACCTCCACCGGCATGCCGCCTTCCGTTGTCGGGGGCTTCGGTCGTCGTTCACGATGTCCTCAGCCGTTCCGTACCTCCTCGACGAGGGTAAATGTCCGCGGCGGGTGCCGGAGGATGTTCGGCCGCGCCGTCCCGCAGTAGGGTCGGCGCATGGACGACGTTCGGGTGGCGGCGATCGCCAGCCTCACCCCGCTCGAAGAGCTGGACAGCGACCCCTTCCTTGTCGACACGCGCGGTCAGCACGCCGTGTGTGCCCGCTGGGCCGACGACAAGGGGTACGTGGTCGCCCGCCAGTTGCTGTTCTACGGCATCCGACCCGACCACGCGGCGCTGTGGGTGGACGTGGAGGCGGGGGCGGTCGACCTCTTCGTCGCCGCCAACGAGCGGGTCCTCGCGCGCGCGTTGACCTCCGTCCCCGGCTTCCGCGCCGAGTGCGCGCGGCGCGGGGTGCGGCTGGAGACCGCCGGTCCCGAGGAACCGGCGTACGACACGGCGGCCAAGGCGGGCGTCCACCGGCGCCTCTCGATGCCGACGGCCGGGTACGACGGCTCCTGACCCGCCGCGCCCCGGCGTGCGGCCGGGCACGCCCCCGCGTACGGCCCGACGCCCTCCCGGCGTTCGCCCCCGCCGCGCCCCCGCGTGCGGCCGGACACGCCCGGCGTGCCCGCCGACGCGCTCCCGGCGTACGGGTCCCACCCCCCGGCGTGCCACCCGACGCGCGCGCCCCCGGGGACCGACCTGACACACCCTGACCGATCACCCGCACCCCTTTTCCCCGCCCACCGGGGGCGTTGTGCCACGCTTGAGGTAGGAAACGGGCGAAAGGTGAAGCGGGCGTGGGTGACGGGCGATGGGGTGGCGCCGACCGCTGGCGGTCCGCGGGCAGTGCGCTGGGGCGCGTGATCGTGGTGTGGGCGGTGTCCACGCTCACCCTGCTGATCCTCGCCGGGCTGCTCCCCGACTTCCAGCTCCAGTCCGCCGACGGCGACAGCTTCACGAGGACGGCGCTCACCGCCGCCGCGGCGGCCGGCGTGTTCGGTCTGCTCGGGGCGCTCGTGTGGCCGCTGCTCGTCCGGGCACTGCTGCTCGTCCCGGCCCTCGTCCTCGGCGTCCTCGTCTTCTTCCTCAACGGCTCGCTGCTGATCGTCGCGCTCTGGCTGATCCCGGACGGGCGCGGCGCCGTCGCCCCCGAGACCGCCGTCGTGGTCGCCGCCGTCATGTCCGCCGTCGCCTCCGCCACCTCCACCGCCCTCGCCGTCCACGACGACGACGCCTACCGCCGCCGCCTCTACCGGCTCACCGGCCGCACCCGGCCCCGTGCCTCGGACGGCTCGCCCGAACAGGTCCCCGGCACGGTCTTCCTCCAGCTCGACGGCGTCGGCCACCACGTCCTGCGCGACGCCGTCGCCGACGGCCTCATGCCCACCGTCGCGCGGTGGCTCGACACCGGCCACCGGCTCGTCCCCTGGCGCACCGACTGGTCCAGCCAGACCGGCGCGAGCCAGCTCGGCATCCTGCACGGCTCCAACGAGGACGTCCCCGCCTTCCGCTGGTACGAGAAGGACACCGGCCGGCTCATGGTGTCGAACCGCCCGGCGAGCGCCGTGGAGCTCCAGCGCCGGGCCGTGCTCCGCACCGGGGACGGCGGCCTCCTCACCGTCGACGGCGCCTCCCGGGGCAACCTGTTCAGCGGCGGCGCCGACCAGCTCGCGCTCGTCCTGTCGATGGCCGCCCGGCGCGGCCCGCGCAACCGCTCGCGCGCCGGCTACTTCGCGTACTTCTCCGACCCGGCCAACGCCGTCCGAACCGCCGGATCGCTCGTCGCCGAGTGCGCCCGCGAGATCTTCCAGTCGACCCGGGCCCGGCTGCGCCGCGAGGCCCCGAGGGTCTCGCGCGGCGGCACGTACCCCTTCGTCCGCGCCTTCGCCACGGTCGTGGAGCGGGACGTGGTGGTGTCCGCCGTGATGGGGGACATGCTGGCCGGGCGGACCGCGGTCTACGCCGACCTCGTCGCGTACGACGAGGTGGCCCACCACTCGGGCCCGCACGGCCGGGACACCGACCAGGTCCTCCGCCGCCTCGACCGCTCGATCGCCCTCGTCGCCACCGTCGCCGAGCACGCGCCGCGGCCCTACCGGATCGTGCTCCTCTCCGACCACGGGCAGAGCCCCGGCGAGACCTTCGAAGGGGCGTACGGACTGACCCTGAAGGACCTCGTCAGGGCCGGGTGCGGACTTCCCGTGCCGCGCCGGGTGCGCCGCACCCGCAGCGGTTCGGAGGCGCGCGACGCGGCCAGGGACGCGCTGCGCCTCGCCCTGCACCGGCCGGTGGACGAGACCGGCGAGACGGCACGGGAACTGCCCGCCCGGCCCTCCGAACCGCTCGTCCTCGCCTCGGGCAACCTGGGACTCATCTCCTTCCCCGACGTGCCGCACCGGATGACCCGGGAGGAGATCGACCGGCGTCACCCGGCGCTCCTCCGCACCCTCGCGCACCACCCGGGCGTCGGCTTCGTGCTGGTGGCGAGCGCCGAGCACGGCTCGGTGGTGCTGGCCCGCGACGGGGTGGAGGTGCCGGTCGCCGAACTCGACGACGCGGGGCCGCTCGCCGTGTTCGGGCGGGGCGCGGCGGCGGCGGTACGGCGCACGGACGGCTTCCCGCACGTCGCCGACATCATGGTCAACTCGATGTACGACCCGGCCACCGGCACCGTGCACGCCTTCGAGGAGCAGATCGGCTCGCACGGAGGCCTCGGCGGCGAGCAGTCCCAGCCCTTCCTCCTGTCGCCGCCGGAGCTGTCGCCGCCGGTCGGGGCGGGGGAGGAGCTGGTCGGCGCGGAGCAGGTCCACGGGGTGCTGCGGCGCTGGCTGCGGGAGTGTTCCGGTCCCCAGGTGCCGCTGGCGCCCCGGCCGCCGCGGGAGATCTCCCCGGCCGCGGACGAATCAGCCGGTGCGGTGAATCAACCGCCCCACCCGTAGGCCGCCCGGGCGGATCTCGGGTCCGTACCGCCCCGCCGGGCCCCCGGCGGGGCAGTACGGATCTCCGTGAGCCCCGTGCCCGAGCCGACCGCCGCGCCCGCCGTCCCGGCGGGCCGCCCGGCGCGCCCGGGCCGGATCCGGCGCCATTGGATCGTGCTCCTCCTCGTCCTCGCCGCGCTGTTCGGCACCGGGGCCGCGGCCACGCTCACCGGCGGCGCCGAACTCCGCCCCGCCACCGCCGCACCGGCGCCCGACCCCAGCGGCGAGACGTACGATCCGGCGGCCACCGAGGCGGGCGTCCCCGGCCGCTCCCGACGGCACCGGACGGGCATCCGTCCCGTCCGTCCCCTGTTCCCCTCGCGTGGCGCCCGCGGGCGCCGGCGTCCCGTCGCCCCCGTCCTCGTCCCCGCCCCGCGCGGCGACGCGCTCCGGTGCGTGGTGATGCGCTGCTGAGAGGCCCACGCCTCCCAGCCGCCCCTCCCGACATCACCCCCGCACCAACGAGGAGCTTCGCCATGCCCGTCGACCCGTACGCCGCCCTCCAGGCCCTGCTGCGCGCCGAGGCCTCGCGCGCCCGACGCGCCGACCCCGGCGCGTCCGAACCCACCGTCAAGGCCTCAGAACCGGCCGCGACAGCGGAGTCCGAGCCGCCCACGTACCGGGAGGACCCCGTCCGCTGACCCTCCGCGACGCCCCGACGCGGGCCACGGCAGAATCCGATTTGCGTACCGGTGTTCGGACGTACGAGGCTGTCCCGATGACCTCGACCGACCGGAACACCAACCCCGATCGGTCCGCCGGACCCGCGTCCGGCGGAGGCCCGCCCACCGACGACTGCGACGACAGCGACGCCGACGGCACCGGCCACGGACGCGAGGATCCGGACCCCGCCTCCAGACGCGACACGGTCCCCGGACGCGACACGCTCCCCGGACCCGGCACGGTCCCCGGACCCGGCCACGGACGCGACACCGTCCCTGGACGCGACACCGACACCGACACCGTCCCCGGCACCGTCCCCGGACGCGGCACCGGCACCGGACCCGGCACCGACCCCGGACGCGCCACCGTCCCGGCCCCCGCTCCTCCCCTCACCGCGCTCCCGCGCCGCGCCGCCGGCCGGTTTCTCGCCTTCGCGCGGCGCCCCTACTGGGACCGCCCCCACCACTCGTACCGCATCCGCCGCTGGCCCGACCTCACCGCGCTCTGTCTGGCCACCGTCTTCTTCTGGTCGAGCCTCACGCCCTCCCTGGTGCCCCGGCCCTGGTACCTCCAGGGGCTCGTCGGCGGGATCACCGCGGCCATCGGCTACGCCCTCGGCTCCACCCTCGCCTGGCTCTTCCGGGTCCTCGTCCGACGACGGCCGGGCGACCGGGTCCGCACCCGCTGCTGGCAGGCGTACTGGCTGCTCAGCCCGGTCCTCGCCGTCTGGCTGATCTCGGAGAGCGCCCGGATGCAGCGTCAGCTGCGGGTCCTCCAGGACCTCCCGCCCGCCCTCACCTGGCACACGCCGATGATCGCCCTGATCGCCCTCGGCCTGCTGCTCGCCGTGCTCCTCGTCGCCCGCGTCGTACGCCTCGGCTCCGTCACCCTGATCCGGCTGCTCGGCCGGCTCCTGCCCCGTCCCGTCGCCTCCGCCGTCGGCGCGGTCCTCTCCACCCTCGTCGTCCTCGTCGGCGTCCGTGACATCGTCTTCGACCGGGGGGTCGTCGACATCGCCGACCGCATCGCCGAGGCCACCAACGGAGGCACCAAGGACGGCATCAGGCGCCCCGCCTCCCGGCTCGTCTCCGGCGGCCCCGGCTCCCTCGTCCGCTGGGCGGACCTCGGCTACCAGGGCCGCAACTTCACCGGCTCCACGCCCACCCGCGCCACCCTCACGGCCTGGCGAGGGCGCCCCGCCCGCGACCCGGTCCGCGTGTACATACCCTCCGAGCCGCCCGCCGCCTTCGCGGACGACAGCCCGTTCGCCGCCCAGGCCCGCCTCGCCGTCCGCGAACTCGACCGCACCGGTGCCTTCGACCGCGCGGTGCTCGCCGTCGCCGGCACCACCGGCACCGGCTGGGTCGACCCGAACGTCGCCGAGGCCCTGGAGTACATGTACGGGGGCGACACCGCGATCGTCGCCGTCCAGTACTCGTACCTCCCCAGCTGGGTCTCCTTCCTCGTCGACAAGGAGAAGGCGGGCAGGGCCACCCGCGCCCTCCTCGACGCCGTACGCGCCCGGCTCGACACGCTGCCCGCCGACCGAAGGCCCCGGCTCGTCGTCACCGGCGAGAGCCTCGGCGCCTACGCCGTCGAGGCCTCCTTCGACAGCGCGGACGACCTCCTCGCCTCCACCGACGGAGCCCTCCTCATGGGCGCCCCGAACTTCTCCCCGATCTCCCGGGAGATCCGCCGCGACCGCGACCCCGGCAGCCCCGTCTGGCGCCCGCGGTACCGGGGCGGGGCCCACATCCGCTTCGCCCAGTTCCCCGAGACCGACCTCGCCCGTCCCGCCGCCGCGTGGGAGCACCCGCGCGCGGTCTACCTGCAGAACGCCTCCGACCCCGTCGTCTGGTGGTCGCCCGACCTCCTCCTCGGCCGCCCCGCCTGGCTGGACGAACCCCTCGGTCCCGACATCACGCCCGAGATCACCTGGTTCCCGTTCGTCGCGTTCTGGCAGACCTCCGTCGACATGGCCGTCTCGTACGAGGTCGGCGCCCCGCACGGGCACCGGTACGGGGCCGGGGCCGTCGACGGCTGGGCGGCCGTCCTGCCCCCGCCCGGCTGGACCGCGGCCGACACCACCCGGCTGAGGGCCTTCATCGGACACCGCCCGGCGGCGTACTGACCCGCGACCGCGAGCCCCGCCCGCTCCGCCGAGCACCGTCGATCCGCCTCAGGCCGCCTCCACCGCCTCGACCCCCGTCCGCGCCTCACGGCGGCCGTGCAGCCAGACCAGGACCGCCGCCGCGCCGGCCAGTGTCGCCAGGGCCACCAGGGCGGGGACGACGCCGACGAGCGGGCCCGCCGCCAGGCAGCAGACGCCGCCCGTCGCCAGAGCGGTCGGCCGGCGGCCCGTGGTGCGCCGTACGATCGCCGCCGCGCCGAGGAGGTACACCCCGACCCCACCGGTCAACGACCAGGCCACGACCCCGTGCAGCGGCTCGGCGAGGCCGTAGTGGCCGGTGTCGGCGACCTGCTGGAGGGCCTTCTTCATGCCGAGCGCGCACAGCACGACGCCCGCGACCAGCGGCAGGTGCAGGAAGGTGTACACGTCCCGGGCGAACCGGGTGCGCTCATCGCCGTCGAGCCCGGCGAGCCGGTGCTCGGCGGCCTCGCCGAGCTGCCGGAAGTACAGCCGCCACAGCCCGGCCGCGAGCAGCAGACCGGCGGACGAAGCGCCGAGCACGGCGAGGGTGAGCGGGAAGCCGGAGACGCCGACGCCCATCGCGACGATGGACTCGCCGAGCGCGATGATCACGATCAGGCCGTGGCGTTCGGAGAAGTGCCCGGGGGAGTTGACCCGCCAGCCGGAGGCGCCGGTGACCCAGATGCCGCCGTAGTCGACGGCCACCGCCCCCAGCCACAGGAGGAGTTGGACCCGTCCGCTGAACGCGCTGCCGATCAGGAGCAGCACCAGCGGCGGCAGCACGGACAGCAGGGCGGTACGCCGCAGGGTGGCGCGCAGAACGGGGTCCCCGGGGCTGGAGATCCAGTACGAGGCCAGGTGCAGGACGCGCACCGCGCCGTAGCAGAGGACGAACACCAGCGGCGCCGAGAGCCCGCCGGGCGCGTCGGCGAAGACCTCGGGCACGGCGAGCGACACGATCAGGACGACGGCCATCACGGTGACGAGCACCGCGAACAGGGCGCCGGAGTCGGCCCGTACGACGTTCCCCAGCCAGGCGAAACAGCACCAGCACCACCAGAGCAGCGCGAGCACGACCATCCCGCCGACCACCCGCACCGGCGAGGGCGCGGTCGCCATCAGGGCGGTGACCTGGGTGATCGCGTACACGAACACCAGGTCGAAGAAGAGCTCCGCGGGCGTCACCCTGTGATCGTCCCCGGTGGCCACCATGCGGGCCCGTTCCCTGTTCCACGCCATGCGTCTCTCCCCCTCCGGGGGACCACTCCCGGCCACCCCGGCGCGAACAATACGCACACCCGCGGCCCGGCGACCCGGAGTTCGCCCCACCGCAGCAAGCCGGTCACCCACCGCCGGCCGGCCTCGCATTACCTCGCACGTAATCGACCCCCTCCGCCCCGCCCGGCATGCTCGGGGACACCGGAACCCGGGCGGCGCACTCCGCTCGGGCTCCGGGTCCACCGCCCGTACGAACGTCCCCCATGGAGGGTGATCCGCCATGTCCCAGGCCCTGCTCGCCGGTCTTGCCCGCACCACCCGCCCGCACTCCGCCGTGCGCCGGTTCCTCGCCCTCGACGCCGCCGTCACCGGGGCCAACGGGATCGCCTACGCCGTCGCCCCGGAGCCGCTGGGGGAGTTCCTCGGGATCGACGCGGGCCTCCTCCTCGCACTCGGCATCCTGCTCACCGTGTACGCCGCCGGCGTCGCCTGGCTCGCGAGCCGCCCCCAGCCCCCGGCGTCCGCCGTGAAACTGGTCGTCGACATCAACGCGCTCTGGGCCGTCCTCAGCGTCGTCGCCCTCGTCGCCTGGCTGGAGCCGACCACCGCCGGCCTGGTGTGGACGCCGGTCCAGGCGGCCACCGTCGGCGGGTTCGCGGTCCTCCAGTGGGCCGCCCTGCGGGCCGTCCCCGCGAGCCGCTAGGGCCTGTCGTCACCTTGCCATCTGCCCTCCGGGCGACGACGGCAAGGTGACGACAGGCCCTAGTCGCCGAACGGCGGCAGGGACTGGAGGTACGCGACCGTCGCCGGGTCGGCCGGGAGGAACGTCTCGATGGCCAGCTCGGCGACCGTCACGTCCAGCGGCGTGTTGAACGTCGAGATCGACGACACGAACGACAGCACCCGCCCGTCGTGCTCGATGCGCAGCGGCAGCGCGAAGTACGGATACACCTCCTCCGGACCCGGGGCGCCCGGGGCGTCCTCGTCCTCCGCGCCCGGCGGCAGCGGATACGCCGTCACCTCCGCGTACAGCGCGCGCAGCGACTCCGAACGGGCCAGGCCGATCTGACGCTCCATCTGGTGCAGCAGATGTCCCCGCCACTCCCGCAGGTTCCGGATCCGGGGCGCGAGCCCCTCCGGATGCAGGGTGATCCGCATCGCGTTCAGCGGCGGGGCCAGCAGATGCTCCGGCACCCCGTCGAGCAGCAGCCCGATGCCCCGGTTCGCCGCCACCACCGTGTACGAGCCGTCCACCACGAGCGCCGGATACGGCTCGTACCCCCGCAGCAACTGCTCGATGCCCTCCCGCAGCGTCTCCAGCCGCGGGGCGTCGAGCGGCGACTCCGCGTACCGGGGCGCGTACCCGGCGGCCAGCAGCAGCGCGTTCCGCTCGCGCACCGGCACCTCCAGGTGCTCGGCCAGCCTCAGGACCATCTCCTCGCTCGGCCGGGAACGCCCCGTCTCCACGAACGAGATGTGCCGCGCCGAAGAGTCCGCCCGCAGCGCCAGCTCCAGCTGGCTCAACCGCCGCTGCTCGCGCCAGCCGCGCAGCAGCGGCCCCACCCCCGTGTCGCTCACGACAGTTGTCATGGCCAGACGGTATCCCAGAGGGTGACCCGGGTACCTTTCCCCCGGGACCCCTGTCCGTCACCCGCGCCACCCGACCGGAGGGAGCACCGCCGTGCCCACACAGCCGCTGTCGCAGAAAGAGATCGAGGACCGACTGCGGGAGCTCCCCGGATGGTCCGTCGCCGAGGACCGCCTCACCCGCGAGTACCGGCTCGGCGACCACTTCGCCGCCACCGCGCTCGTCGTCCACGTGGCCCGGATCCAGCAGGAGCTCGACCACCACTCGGACCTGACCCTCGGCTACAACACCGTCGCCCTCTCCGTGCACACCCACTCCGCCGGTGGCGCCGTCACCGAGAAGGACTTCGCACTCGCCGAGCGCGTCGAAGGGATCGCCCCGGGCCACGGAGCCCACTGACCCCACCGGCTCGCCGTACGGCCCGCACACCTCACTCGTACGATCACCGGCATGGCGGAAACCGTGCTCGACTACGAGGCCGAAGCGGCGCACTACGACCGGACCCGGGGAGGGGTGCCCCGGGCCGGCGCCGCGGCCGAGGCGGTCCTGCGCCTCGTGCCGCCCGGCGCCCGCAGCCTGCTCGACCTCGCCTGCGGCACCGGCCTCGTCACCGAACGCCTCGCACGGCCCGGACTCCGCGTGTACGGGGCCGACGCAGCCCACGCCATGCTGCGGGTCGCCGCCGGACGCGCGCCCGGCCGGGTCGTCCGCGCCGACGCGCGCCGACTGCCCCTGCCCGACGCCTCCCTGGACGCGGTCACCGCCGTCTGGCTGCTCCACCTCGTACCGTTCACGGCGGAGATCGTCGCCGAGACCGCCCGCGTCCTGCGCCCCGGCGGCGTCCTGATCGCCACCGTCGACAAGGACGCGGCCCACGACGTCGGCAGCGACATCGACGAGATCCTCCGCCCCCACCGTTCGGCCGCCGCGGCCTCCGACCGCGCGGACCTGATCACCCGGTACGCGGCCGCCCACCGCCTGGAACCCGCCGCCGGCGCCGACTTCACCGGACACGGCCAGGGCGCCACCCCGCGCGACACCGTCCGCAAGCTCCGCGCCGGATACTTCGCCTCCTGGTTCCCCGGCGACCCCGCGACCGTCGACAGGCTCGCCACCGCCCTCGCCGCCCTCCCGGACCAGGACCGGCCCCGGGCCGACCCCCGCTACCGGCTGGCCTCCTTCGTCAGGCGCGGCTGACCCTCACCGACGAGCAGGCCACGATTCCCGAGGGCTTCGACCTCGCCGCCCACGGGCGGGCCGGCCGGGCCGGCTTCCACGCCCGCACCGGGCCTCGGCGCGGGGGCGTGCGGCCGGTCCGTGCGCGGGTGCCTCAGGCGCCCGCGCCGCCCCAGGTCGCGTCCGCGAACGCGGCGAACGAGCGGGGCTCGCGGCCCAGGACCCGCTTCACGCCGTCCGTCGACGAGGCGTTGTGGCCGTCGAGGAGCTTCGTGAACAGGGCCGCCAGCCACTCCGCCTCCGGGGCCGGGAGCCCGAACCCGGCGAGCAGCCCCGCGTAGTCCGCCTCGGACACCGCCTCGTAGGCCACCGGGCGGCCCGAGGCGCGGGAGATCTCCGCCGCCACCTCGGCGAAGCCCACCGGACGGGGCCCGGTCAGCTCGTGCACCCGCCCCGCGTGACCGTCCGTCAGCAGGGTCTCGACGACGACGTCCGCGAGGTCGTCCACGTCGACGAACGGCTCGGCCGTGTCCCCCGCGGGGAAGACGACCGTGCCCGCGGCGACCCCGTCCGCGATGAACCCCTCGGAGAAGTTCTGCGCGAAGAACGCGGCCCGTACGACGGTCAGTTCCACCCCTTCGGCCGCCGCGCGGAGGGCCTCCTCCGTCACGACCCCCTCCGGCTCCCCGCGCCCGGACAGCACGGTCAGCCGTCGTACGCCGTTCTCCGAGGCGAGCCGGCCGAACTCCCGCATGGCCTCGACCGCTCCGGGAGCCGCGAGGTCCGGGTAGTAGGCCACGTACGCGGCGTCCGCGCCCCGCAGCGCCGGGGCCCAGGTCTCCGGGTCCTCCCAGTCGAAGGGGGTCGCGCCGGTGCGGGACCCGGCGAGGACCGTCACCCCGCGCGCCGCGAGTCGCTCGGCCACGCGGCGCCCCGTCTTGCCGGTGGCGCTCGTCACCAGGACCGTCCTCGGCGCGCCGGTGGTGCCGGTCGTGTCGGTCGTGTGGGTCGTCTTGTTCGTGTGCGTCGTCATGGTTCAAGACTCCCGCCCAGGGCCCGCGCCGCCCATGCTCCGCAGTCTCACGCCCCTACGTCTGCGTCTCACCGCTCGCCTAGGCTTGCCGACCATGGACGCACTCGCCGGACTCCTCGACGGGCCCCGCGCCAGGGGCGCCTTCCTCCTCCGCATGATCATGGAGCCGCCGTGGTCCGTGCGCATCGAGGACGGCGCGCCGATCTGCCTGATGTGCGTCACCGAGGGCGAGGCCTGGATCGCCCCCGACGCCGGTGAGCCCGTCCTCCTGAGGCCCGGGGACATCGCCATCGCCCGCGGCCCCGAGCCGTACACCGTCGCCGACGTCCCCGGCGCCCCGCCCCGCGCCCTGATCGGCCCGGACGGCGAGTGCACCACCCTCGCCGGGGAGCCGCTCGCCGAGTCCATGCGGCTCGGCGTCCGCACCTGGGGCAACGCCGCCGACGGCGGCACCACGCTCCTCGTCGGCACCTACCGGATGGACGGAGAGGTCGGCCGCCGCCTGCTCGACGCCCTGCCGGGGCTGCTGCACCTGCCCGCCGACGTGTGGAACTGCCCCCTCATGCCCTTCCTCGGCGAGGAGATCGCCCGCGACCAGCCCGGCCAGACCGCCGTCCTCGACCGGGTCCTGGACCTGATGCTCATCACCGGCGTCCGCGCCTGGTTCTCCCGGCCCGGCGCCGAGGCCCCCGCCTGGTACGTGGCCATGGGCGACCCGGTGGTCGGCCAGGCGCTCCGGCTCCTCCAGAACGACCCCGCCCACCCCTGGACGGTCGCGTCGCTCGCGACGAAGACCGGTGTGTCCAGGGCCGCGCTCGCCCGCCGGTTCACCGAGCTCGTCGGGGAGCCCCCGATGGCGTACCTCACCGACTGGCGGCTCGCGCTCGCCGCCGACCTGCTGCGCGAGACGGACGCCACGGTCGAGTCCGTCGCCCGACGGGTCGGCTACAGCGGTGCGTTCGCCCTGAGCGCCGCGTTCAAGCGCGTCCGGGGCGTCAGCCCGCAGGAGCACCGCGCCGGGGCGTGACGGGTGGGACAGCGGCGGATTCTTTTGCCGTACCGGCAAGTTTTCTCGCGATCCGGGCGGCTGCGCCGCACCCTGGACCCATGAGTCAGCAGAGCGCACCCCACCACGACCACGCGCACGGCGAGGGCCAGGGCCACCAGCACGGCGAGGGCCACCACGGCGAGGGCCACCAGCAGGGCGAGGGGCACGGCCACGGGAACGGCGAGGGCCAGGGGCATCGGCACGGTCACGGCCACCACCACGACAGCACCCACCTGGACTGGAACGAGCTCGGCGCCCACCTGGAGCGCCAGGCCGAGCTCGCGAGCCCCGCCTACGCGGACGCCGCCGCCTGGCTGGGTACCCTCGCCCCCGCGCAGGGCGTCCGCCGCCTCCTCGACGTCGGCAGCGGCCCCGGTGTGATCACCGCCGTCCTCGCCGAGGCCTTCCCCGCCGCCGAGGCGGTCGCCGTCGACGGCTCGCCCGAACTCCTCGCCCGCGCCCGCGACCGTGCCGAGACGCGCGGCCTCGGCGCCCGCGTCTCCACCCTCCACGCCGAACTCCCGGAGGCCATCGCCACCTTGGGTCAGGCCGACCTGATCTGGGCGGGCAACACCCTGCACCACATCGGCGACCAGCGGGCCGCACTCGTGGAGTTCGCCGGACTCCTGAACCCCGGCGGTCTGATGGTCCTCGTCGAGGGCGGGCTGCCCACCCGGTACCTCCCCCGGCACATCGGGATCGGCCGACCGGGCCTGGAGGCCCGCCTCGACGCCGCCCACGCGGACTGGTTCGGCGCGATGCGC
Source organism: Streptomyces sp. NPDC002057 (assembly GCF_040296665.1). NCBI lineage: Bacteria > Bacillati > Actinomycetota > Actinomycetes > Kitasatosporales > Streptomycetaceae > Streptomyces > Streptomyces sp. NPDC002057. The sequence continues at coordinate 87,353 of NZ_JBEOXR010000017.1, read as the reverse complement.
GCCGAGGCGCCCGGGTCCAAGGACGAGCCGGACGACTGGCGGGCGCTCCTCGCCGGCGCGGGCCTCACCCCCGCCGGCACCCGCACCTTCCTCACCGACCTTCCCGCGCCGGTGTCCCCGGTCGTACGGGAGCTGGCCGTCGGCCACTACACGCGGCTCCGGGAGGGCTACGGCACCGCCCTCGACGCGGACGACCGGGCGACCCTCGACCGGCTCCTCGACCCGGCCGACGCCCTGTCCCTGCACCACCGCACGGACCTGTTCCACCTCACGGCCCGCACCGTCCACACCGCCCGCAAGGGCTGACGGCCGCGCCCGCCCGGGTCAGGACACCGGCTCCAACCGCCACCACTGGAACGGCGAGTCGGTGTCCTCCCACTGCCGGACGTTCCCGCCGTCCTCCTTCGACTCGTCGGCGACCTCCAGGAACAGCCCGCTGACGAAGCTCACCAGAGCGACCGTCCCGGGCGACTGGAGGTCCTGCTCGATGATCCACTCCTGCGCCCCGAAGTTGTTCGCCTTCCACTGCTGGATGTTGGCGCCGTTCTCCGTGGACGCGTTGGCGACGTCGAGCCGCTTGCCGCTGGCCGCGTTCACCAGGTGGTGGAGCCCGCCGCCGTTCTCCACGGGAATGATGTGCCAGTGCTGACCGGGAGTTCCCGTCTCGGTGCCCTGCTGCACGTTGGCCCCGCTGCGACCCGACCCCTGGTACACCTCCAGAAGCAGCCCACTGGCCACGTTCCGCACCCGGTAGAGGCCCTCCTCCACGGGCATCGGAGAACCACTCACCGTACCGACTCCTTCGTTCCACGCGACCGCCGGACCCCCGCCGCCCGATGCGGCGGGACAGCCCCCAGGGGCTGCCGCCGACTCTACGGCCCGGGTACGACAGCGGGCCGGCCGCCGAAGTCAGCGGGCCCGGCGGCCACGGCCACCGAGCCCCCGCACCCGGCCGGCGCCGCGCCGCGCCACGGAGGCCGCGCGGCGCCGCAGGGTGGCACTCCTTCAGGCACCGACGCTGAACTCCGCCGGGTCCGGGCCCAGACGGCGGCTCTCGTCGAGCGCGGCGATCGCCGCCAGGTCCTCACCGTCCAGCTCGAAGCCGAAGACGTCGATGTTCTCCCGGATGCGGGACGGGGTGACCGACTTCGGGATCACCACGTTCCCCAGCTGGAGGTGCCAGCGCAGCACGACCTGGGCCGGGGTCACCCCGTGCTTGCGGCCGATCGCCACGATCGCCGGCACGTCCAGGAGACCCTTGCCCGAGCCCAGCGGCGACCACGCCTCGGTCGCGATCCCGTACCGGGCGTGCGCCTCACGGGACGCCTGCTGGGAGAGCTGCGGGTGGAGCTCGATCTGGTTGACGGCCGGCACGATCGACGTCTCGCCGATCAGCCGCTCCAGGTGCTCCGGAAGGAAGTTCGAGACGCCGATCGCCTTGGCGCGCCCGTCCGCGTAGATCTTCTCGAACGCCCGGTACGTGTCGACGTAGGCGTCCTTAGCGGGCACCGGCCAGTGGATCAGGTACAGGTCGACGTAGTCGAGGCCCAGCTTGTCGAGCGAGGCGTCGAAGGCCTTCAGCGTGGCGTCGTGGCCCTGCTCGCTGTTCCACAGCTTGGTGGTGACGAACAGGTCCTCGCGGGCGATCCCGGACGCGGCGACGGCACGGCCCGTGCCCTCCTCGTTCCCGTAGATCGCGGCGGTGTCGATCGAGCGGTAGCCGGCCTCCAGGGCGGTCGCCACGGCGTCCGCCGCCTCGTCGTCCGGCACCTGCCAGACACCGAAGCCCAGCTGCGGCATCCGGACGCCGTTGTTCAGGGTGACGGAGGGAACCTTGCTGTCCGTGCTCACGTGGGAGGGATCCTTACGTTGTCGCGGTTCGTGACGGCCGTACGCCCCCCCGGGGGCCGTACGGAATACTCACAGCGTCAACGATCACGGGCCGCCCCGCATTCCGCCCCGCCCGCCCCGTTCCCCGGGTCAGCCGTACAGCGCCGCGACCTCCGCCGCGTACGCCCGCTCGATCGCCTTCCGCTTCAGCTTCAGCGACGGGGTGAGCAGCCCGTGCTCCTCGCTGAACGGATGCGCCAGGATCCGGAACGTCCGGATCGACTCCGCCTGCGACACCAGCGTGTTCGCCGCCACCACCCCCCGCCGGATCTCCGTCTCCAGGGACGGATCACGCACCAGCTCGGCCGGCGCGAGCGGCGCCCGCCCCTGCATCGCGAGCCAGTGCTCCACCGCCTCTTGGTCGATGGTCACCAGGGCCGCGATGAACGGCCGGTCGTTGCCGACCACGATGCACTGGGCGATCAGCGGATGCGCCCGCACCCGCTCCTCCAGGCCCGTCGGAGCGACGCTCTTGCCGCCCGAGGTCACCAGGATCTCCTTCTTGCGCCCGGTGATCGTCAGATAGCCGTCCTCGTCCAGGGCGCCCAGGTCCCCGGTGGCCAGCCAGCCGTCGTTGAGGACCGCCGCGGTCGCCTCGGGGGCGTTGAGATACCCGGAGAACACCTGACCGCCGTGGAGCCACACCTCGCCGTCCTCCGCGATGTGCACCGTCGTGCCCGGGACCGGCTGCCCGACCGTGCCGTACCGCGTCCGCTCGGGAGGGTTCGCCGTCGCCGCCGCCGACGACTCCGTCAGGCCGTACCCCTCGAAGACCGTCACCCCCGCCCCCGCGAAGAACAGCCCCTGTCTGCGGTCCATCGCCGAACCGCCCGACATCGCGTGCCGCAACCGCCCGCCCAGGGCCGCGCGGACCTTCCCGTACACCGTCTTCTCGAAGAACTGGTGCTGCATCCGCAGCGCCGCCGACGGCCCCGGCCCCGTCCCGAACGCCCGCTGCTCCAGCGCCTCCGCGTACGCGACGGCCACGTCCACGGCCTTGTCGAACGGGCCCAGCTTCCCCTCCCGCTCCGCCTTGCGCCGCGCCGCGTGGAAGACCTTCTCGAAGACGTACGGAACGGCCAGGACGAAACTCGGCCGGAAGGCCGCCAGGTCCGGCAGCAGCTCACCCGCCGCCATCACCGGCTGGTGCCCCAGCTTCACCCCGCTGCGGACCGCCGCGACCTCCACCATCCGCCCGAAGACGTGCGCGAGCGGCAGGAACAGCAGCGTCGAGGCCTCTTCCCCCGGCCGGGAACGGAACACCGGCTCCCAGCGGCCCACCAGCATGTCCGTCTCGAACATGAAGTTGGAATGGGTGATCACACAGCCCTTCGGGCGGCCCGTCGTCCCCGACGTGTAGATGACCGTCGCCACCGTCTCCGGGGTCACCGCCCGCCGGTGCCGGTGCACGACGTCCTCCGCGATGTCCGCCCCCGCCGCCGTCAGCTCCGCCACCGCGCCCGCGTCCAGCTGCCACAGCCGCCGCAGCAGCGGCAGCCGGTCGACCACCGAGCCGATCGTCATCGCGTGGTCCTCGTGCTCCACCACGCACGCCGTGACCTCGGAGTCGTGCAGCGCCCAGAACACCTGCTCGGCGGAGGACGTCGGATAGATCGGCACCGGCTGCGCGCCGAGCGTCCACAGGGCGAAGTCGAAGAGCGTCCACTCGTAGCGGGTACGGGCCATGATCGCGACCCGGTCGCCGAACCGCACACCCTCCGCGATCAACCCCTTCGCGAGACCGAGGACCTCGTCCCGGAACCGCGCGGCCGTCACGTCCCGCCACGCCCCGTCCGGTCCCTTCCGGCCGAAGGTGACCCGGTCCGGTTCGGCCACGGCCAGCTCGAACACGGCGTCCGCCAGACCGCCGACCTGAGGCGCCGCCTCGACGGGCGGCACGGTGAACTCGCGCACTGACCTGCTCCTCGGACGGCTCGGTGGCTGGAAAAGCTCGTTGTAGCGCTCCGTACGGCGCGGGTGACGGTACCCCACCCGACTGCCCGGCGGGAGGGCCTTCACCAAGCCGGGACATTCGGTGTTCTCACAGGTCAGGGCGGGTAGGAGAGCCAATTCAGGGGTACGGCGGGGCCGTTACCGACCGAGCGGTACGCCCACCCGTCGGGAATCTCCACGGAATCTGTACCGGCCGCTCACGCAGTGCCACCGCACGGGCCACCGTCCGTGCACCTCGGGCCGGAGCGACGCGGTCGCCGGGGACGGCGCGCGGGGAGCGACCGACCTGGTTATCGCGCGTGTCGCCTACTCCCTCAGCCCGGCCGGTGCAGCCGGTCGCCGCCCGCCAGGATCGCGTCCGCCAGCGCGTCCGCCGCCTCCTGCACCGCCCCGCCCCGCCGCCCCCCGCGCAGCACGAAGCCCACCTCGCCCAGCTCCGGCAGCCCCGCCCGCGCCGGAACCGGCACGAGCCCCGGCGGCACCATCCCCCGCGTGTGCGCCATCACGCCGAGCCCCGCCCGGGCCGCCGCCACGTTCGCGCTCAGACTCGAACTCGTACACGCGATCCGCCACGCCCGCCCCTGCGCCTCCAGGGCCTCCAGGGCCCGCGCCCGGGTGATCCCCGGCGGCGGATACACGATGAGCGGCACCGGCCGGTCCGGATCGAGCCGCAGCCCCGGCGCCCCGATCCAGATCAGCACGTCCTCCCACACCAGCCGCCCCTCGCTCTCCCCACCGCGCCGCTTGGCCAGGATCAGATCGAGCCGCCCGGCCGCGAGCCGCGCCTGGAGCGTGCCGGACAGCTCGACCGTCAGCTCCAGATCGACCTCGGGATGCTCACGCCGGAACGACTCCAGGATCTCCGGCAGCCGGGTCGTCACGAAGTCCTCGGACGCCCCGAAGCGCAACCGCCCCCGCAGCCGCGTCCCGCCGAAGAAGGCCGCCGCCCGCTCGTGCGCCTGGAGGATCGTGCGGGCGAAACCGAGCATGGCCTCGCCGTCCTCCGTCAACGCCACCCGGTGCGTGTCCCGGGTGAAGAGCGGCCGGCCGGTCGCCTCCTCCAGACGCCGTACGTGCTGGCTGACCGTCGACTGACGCAGCCCGAGGCGGTCCGCGGCCCGCGTGAAGCTCAGCGTCTGGGCCACGGCGAGGAAGGTGCGCAGGTGCGTGGGCTCGTACACAGGACGACGCTACCGCTCATCGCGAACCGTGATGACAGTCAGAGCGCTGTACGGGATTCCCGATCACCGACCCGTGGAGCAGGATGGACCCGCGCGACCCACCCCGGAGCGCGCGGCAGCGACCCGCCCCAGGCAGCGCACCGGAGCAGTGGAGCCCATGACCGCCCGTACCCCAGGCCCCACCCCGGCCCGCGCCCCGCGCCGTACCCTCCGACCGCCGTCCTGGCTCCCCGTCGACGGATACGTCCTCGCCCTGCTCGGCACCGTCGCCCTCGCCGCGCTCCTCCCCGCCTCCGGCACCGCCGCCGACGTCACGGAAGGGGCGTCGACCGGAGCCGTGGCGTTCCTCTTCTTCCTCTACGGGGCGCGGCTCTCCACCCGCGAGGCCCTCGACGGCCTCAAGCACTGGCGGCTCCACCTCACCGTCCTCGGCTCCACCTTCCTGCTCTTCCCGCTCCTCGGCCTCGCCGCGCGCGGCCTCGTCCCCGCCGTCCTGACCCCGCAGCTCTACAGCGGCTTCCTCTTCCTCTGCCTGGTGCCGTCCACCATCCAGTCCTCCATCGCCTTCACCTCGATCGCCCGCGGCAACGTCCCCGCCGCGATCTGCGCCGGCTCCTTCTCGTCCCTCGCCGGCATCGTCCTGACCCCGCTGCTCGCGGCCGGGCTCCTCGGCGGCAGCACGGGCGGCCTCTCCGCCGACGGCGTCCTGAAGATCGTGTTCCAGCTCCTCGTGCCGTTCCTGGCCGGACAGTTCCTGCGCCGCTGGATCGGCGGCCTCCTCACCCGCCACAAGAAGGTCCTCGGCTACGTCGACCGGGGATCGATACTCCTCGTCGTCTACACCGCCTTCAGCCAGGGCATGGTCGCCGGTGTCTGGCACCTGGTGACCCCGGCCCGGCTCGGCCTCCTGCTCGCCGTCGAGGCCGCCCTGCTCGCCGCGATGCTCGCCCTGACCTGGTACGGGGCCCGCCGCCTCGGCTTCGACCGCGCCGACCGGATCGCGATCCAGTTCGCCGGCTCCAAGAAGAGCCTCGCGGCCGGACTGCCGATGGCCAGCGTCCTCTTCGGCCCCCAGGCCTCGCTCGCCGTGCTCCCCCTGATGCTCTTCCACCAGATGCAGCTCATGGTGTGCGCGGTGATCGCCAAGCGACGGGCACGCGACGAGGAGACCCCGCGCGAACGCGCCGACCTCGCCGCCGCGACCGCCCCGTAGGCCGGATCACACCCCCGACCGCCCCGCGGTGATCATCCGGGCCGCTACCGTGCTCCCATGCCCGCACTCGATCCCGGCCACACCGCGCTCGTCCTCGTCGACCTCATGGAACGCATCGTCGCGCTGCCCCTCGCCCCCCGCCCCGGCACCGACGTGCTCGCCGCGGCCACCCGGCTCGCCGACACCTTCCGGGCCGCCGGCGCCCCCGTCGTCCACATCCGGGTCGACCGGCCGAACGTCGACACCCAGCCGCCCGGCAGCGACCTCGTCCCCGGCCTCGTCCGGGACGGCGAGCCCGTCGTCGTCAAACGCACCATCGGCGGCTTCCACGACACCGGACTCCACGAACTGCTCTCCGGGCTCGGCGCCACCACCCTGGTCCTCGGCGGCATCGCCACGAACCTCGGCGTCGAGTCCACCGCCCGCGCCGCCTGCGACCTCGGCTACGACCTCGTCTTCGCCGAGGACGCCATGTCCGCGCTCACCGCCGACGAGCACCGCGCCTCCGTCGACCTCGACTTCCCCCGCCTCGGCACCGTCGCCCCCGTCTCCGAGATCACCCTGGACGGACCCGCATGACCCCGGTGCCGATACGGTACGGGGCCCGCCCCTGCTCCCTCGTCGTCTGCCGCGGCTGCTGCTGCGGCGACGCCCGCAAGAACCCCGGCACCGACCACACCGGCCAGCTCACCCGCCTCCGCGAGGCCGCCGCGGCCTCCGGAGGCCGTCTCGCCGTCCGTACGAGCGACTGCCTCGGCCCCTGCGCCCAGGCCAACATCGTCGTCGTCCAGCCCTCCACCGAGGGACGGCGACGCGGCGGACGGGCCGCCTGGGTCGCGTTCGCCCTGGACGAGGACTCCCTCGACGAGATCCTCGCCTGGACGGAGGCCGGCGGCCCGGGAATCGTCCCGCCCCCGGCCACCCTGGCCCTCCAGATGATCGACCCGCCCAAGAACTGACACCCCGCACGGCCCGCCCGACCCCCACGGGGCCCGTGCCGCGCCCGGGTCCTTGTCACGGTCGGCCAAGGGGTACGGGTGAATCTTGGTGGTTTACGTCACCTGTTACCCATCAGTCGCTGGCAAGACTGGGGGATCCTGCCGGCCGATCGACACACCAGGGGGTCCCGGGTATGACGGGCACTCGCATCGCAGCGCTCGGGCACTACCAGCCCGCCAAGGTGCTCACCAACCACGACCTCGCGACGTTGGTCGACACCGACGACGCGTGGATCACCAGCCGGGTCGGCATCCGCACCCGGCACGTCGCCGGACCGGACGAGCCCGTCGACGAGCTCGCCGCCCACGCGGCGGGCAAGGCCCTGGCCACCGCCGGGCTCACCCCCGACGACATCGACCTCGTCCTCGTCGCCACCTCCACGGCCATCGACCGGTCGCCCAACATGGCCGCCCGCGTCGCCGCCCGCCTCGGCATGACCTCGCCCGCCACCATGGACCTCAACGTGGTCTGTGCCGGGTTCACCCACGCCCTGGCCACCGCCGACCACGCCGTCCGGGCCGGCGGCTCGCGCCGCGCGCTGGTCATCGGCGCCGACAAGATGACCGAGATCGTCGACTGGACGGACCGCACCACCTGCGTCCTCGTCGGCGACGGCGCGGGCGCCGCGATCGTCGAGGCGGTGGACGACGAGGGGGCCACCCCCGGCATCGGCCCGGTCCTGTGGGGCTCGGTCCCCGAGATGGGCCACGCCGTCCGCATCGAGGGCACCCCGCCCCGCTTCGCGCAGGAGGGCCAGAGCGTCTACCGCTGGGCCACCCAGCAGCTGCCCGCCCTCGCCCGGAAGGCCTGCGAGCGGTCCGGCATCACCCCCGAGGAACTCGCGGGCGTGGTCCTGCACCAGGCCAACCTGCGGATCATCGAACCGCTCGCCGCGAAGATCGGCGCCGTCAACGCGATCGTCGCCCGCGACGTCGTCGACTCCGGCAACACCTCGGCCGCCTCGATCCCGCTGGCCCTGGCCAAGCTCGTCGAACGCGGCGAGCTGAGCACCGGAGACCCGGTCCTGCTCTTCGGCTTCGGCGGAAACCTCTCGTACGCGGGCCAGGTCGTCCGGGTCCCGTAGACGAGGCCGCTCCGGACCGGGACCGGGGGAGAGGGACGATGACCGGGGCAGCGGAGCCGTACGGCCCGCCGTGCCCCGTTCGGCGGAGCCCGGTGGCGGCGCGCCGGGGCCGGACCTAGCTTCGATCGCGGTGAGGGTCGTCGTTCTCCGGGCACGGAACCGCTCCGTGACCGAGCCCCTCCCGTGAGCTGGAGGACCGCCATGCGCGCGATACGTGCCGCTTCCGCCGCCCTGCTGAGCGCCGCCGCCGTGGTCACGGTCGCGCCGATCGCCCTGGCCGGCGAGAACGACCACGGCATCACGTCGTTCGGCTTCTCCGTCACCCCCGCCACCGTCTCTCCCGGCGGCACCGTCACCCTCACGTCCGACGGCTGCGAGGTCCCGTCGGTGACGGTCACCTCCGGTGTGTTCGACACCGTGACCCTCGCCGAGGGCCGCCCGGGCAGCGCGACCGTGGACGTCGACGCCAAGGCGGGCGCCCAGTACGAGATCACCTTCGACTGCAAGGGCGAGCGGGGGACCACCACCCTCACCGTCACCCAGGGCGACACCGGCGGGACCACGACCGGACACGACAACGGCGTGTCGTCCGGGGCGCACAAGGGCGTGAAGGCCGGCTACGGCACCGCCGCCACCTCCGGAGCGGACACCGAGGGCCTCGGCGTCGCCGAGGTGGTCACGGGCGTCCTGCTCATCGCCGGGGCGCTCGGCGCCGCCGTCGTCCTCACCCGCCGCCGCGCCGCCGACGGCCGGACCCCGGGGGCCTGAAACGGCCCCTCCGCCCCGGTGTGACGAGGTCCGGGACGGAGGGGCACCACGACGGACGGGCGCACGCGGCGACGGACGGACTCGACACGGCGGGAGAGCGGACGTGGGGCGGTCGGACGGGGCGACGGGACGGCACGGCGCCTGGGGCCTAGTCGCCGTCGCCCTCCTCGTCGGCGTCCACCTCGTCCGCGGCGGCGCGGACGAACTCCGCGCCGACGGCCCGCCCCAGCCCGTCACCGCCGCCGCACCCGACGTCGCCGGGGTCGCCGGCGCGCTCGTCCCCGACTCCGTACCGGATCCTCTGCCCGCGTCGGCGCCCGTCCGGGTTCGCGTCCCCGCCGTCCGGATCGACGCCCCCGTCACGTCCGTCGGACTCGACGCCGACGGCTGGATCGAGGCCCCACCGCCCGAGGACGACCGGCTCGCGGGCTGGTTCACCGGGGCGGTCACCCCCGGCGAGCGCGGCACCGCCGTCGTCGTCGGCCATGTCGACACCCCGAAGGGACGCGCCGTCTTCTACGACCTCGGGGCCCTCGGCAGGGGCCACCGCGTGGAGATCGCGCGCCGCGACGGCCGGACCGCCGTGTTCGCGGTGTACGGGGTCGAGGTCGTCCCCAAGGAGGGCTTCCCCGCCGACCGGGTCTACGGCGACTCCGGCGCGCCCGAGCTGCGCCTGATCACCTGCGGCGGCCCCTTCACCGAGGAGAACGGCTACGCGGGCAACGTGGTGGTCTCGGCCCGCCTGGTGGAGGTCCGCTGACCAGCGACCGCCCCCTCCCCACCCTTCTCCCGCGCCGACCCCTCTCTTTGTCCCCAACCGGGAAGAAGTCGGGGTCGATTCCTGCGCAACTTCTTCCCACCCCGGTACACCGCTGCTACGTTCCCCTCGAAAGCCCGCAGACGAGCGCGTACGAGGAACACGAGCGTGTACGAGAGGGAGGGGCGCGTGAGACGCATGACGGCACGACCTGCCAACCGGCATCAGGCGCGACTCCTCAGGCTGCTGCGTGACGGAGGACCCAACTCCCGTGCCCAGCTGGGAGATCAGATCGATCTCTCCCGCTCCAAGCTCGCCGTCGAGGTCGACCGGCTCCTGGAGACCGGCCTCGTCGTCGCCGACGGCCTCGCCGCCTCCCGGGGCGGCCGTCGCTCGCACAACATCCGGCTCGCACCCGAACTCCGCTTCCTCGGCATCGACATCGGCGCCACCTCCATCGACGTCGCCGTCACCAACGCCGAGTTGGAGGTGCTCGGACACCTCAACCACCCCATGGACGTCCGCGAAGGACCCGTCGCCGTCTTCGAGCAGGCCCTGTCGATGGCGGCGAAACTCCGCTCCACCGGACTCGCGGAAGGCTTCGACGGCGCCGGCATCGGCGTCCCCGGGCCCGTCCGCTTCCCCGAGGGCGTCCCCGTCGCGCCGCCGATCATGCCCGGCTGGGACGGCTTCCCCGTACGGGAGGCGCTCAGCCAGGAACTCGGCTGCCCCGTCATGGTCGACAACGACGTGAACCTCATGGCCATGGGGGAGCAGCACGCGGGCGTCGCCCGCTCCGTCGGCGACTTCCTCTGCGTCAAGATCGGCACCGGCATCGGCTGCGGCATCGTCGTCGGCGGAGAGGTCTACCGCGGTACGACGGGCAGCGCCGGCGACATCGGACACATCCAGGTCGAACCCGACGGCCGCCCCTGCGCCTGCGGCAACAACGGCTGCCTGGAGGCCCACTTCAGCGGCGCGGCCCTGGCCCGTGACGCCGAGGACGCGGCCCGCGGCGGCCGGTCGGAGGAGCTCGCCGCCCGGCTCGCGGCGGCCGGGCACCTCACCGCCGTCGACGTCGCCGCTGCCGCCGCCGCGGGCGACGCCACCTCACTCGCCCTCATCCGTGAGGGCGGCAACCGGGTCGGGCAGGTCATCGCCGGACTCGTCAGCTTCTTCAACCCCGGTCTGGTGGTGATCGGAGGCGGAGTCACCGGCCTCGGTCACAACCTCCTCGCCAGTGTCCGCACCCAGGTCTACCGGCAGTCCCTGCCCCTGGCCACCGGCAACCTCCCCATCGTCCTCGGCGAACTGGGCCAGACCGCCGGCGTCACCGGCGCGGCCCGCCTCATCAGCGACCACCTCTTCTCCCCGGCGTAACACCCTCGCCCGGCACGCCGCCCCCACGGGGACGGCACCCCGCACTCCTCAGGCGCGGCCGCACGGCCCGCACCGCGCCACAAGCACCCCGCCCTCACCGGACGGCACCCCGCACCCGCCGCGGGGACGCCGCCCCCGCCGTAAGGCACCCCGCACCCGCACTCCGCACGCACCGCACCACGCCCCCGTACCCCACCCGCCCCGCCGCACGGCGCCACCGCGCCCGCCGGGCGGCCATCCGCCGAGGGGATCTCCGCCATGCCCCAAGACCACCCGCCCCTGCTCACCATGGACGGCATCACCAAGTCCTTCCCCGGCGTCCGCGCCCTCGACGGCGTCGACCTGGAGGTCGCGCCCGGCGAGGTCCACTGCCTCCTCGGCCAGAACGGCGCCGGCAAGTCCACCCTCATCAAGGTGCTCGCCGGAGCCCACCAGCCGGACGAGGGCGGCATCACCTGGAACGGCGAACCCGTACGGCTCCGCTCCCCGAGCTCCGCCGTCCGTCTCGGCATCGCCACCATCTACCAGGAGCTCGACCTCGTCGAAGGCCTCTCCGTCGCCGAGAACGTCCACCTCGGCCACGAACCCACCACCGCCGGATTCGTCCGCACCCGGGCCACCCGCACCGCCACCGCCGCACTCCTGAAACGCCTCGGCCATCCCGAGATCGACCCGGCCCGGCGCGTCGCCGAACTCTCCGCCGCCCAGCGGCAGATCGTCTCCATGGCCCGCGCCCTCTCCCACGACGTCCGCCTCATCGTCATGGACGAACCGTCCGCCGCCCTCGACCCCGACGAGGTCGCCAACCTCTTCCGGATCGTCGCCGACCTCACCGCCGAGGGCGTCGCCGTCGTCTACATCTCCCACCGCCTGGAGGAGATCCGCCGCATCGGCGACCGCGTCACCGTCCTCAAGGACGGCCGGGCCGTCGCCCGGGGCCTGCCCGCCGCGACCACCCCGACCCGCGAGGTCGTCGCCCTCATGACCGGCCGGGACGTCCCCTACGTCTTCCCCGACCGGCCCGCCCGGCCACCGGCCGGCGAACCCGTCCTCCGCGTCCAGGGCCTCGCCAGGAAAGGCGAGTTCGAGGCGCTCGACCTCGAACTGCGCCCCGGCGAGATCGTCGGACTCGCCGGCCTCGTCGGCTCGGGCCGCTCCGAGATCCTGGAGACCGTCTACGGCGCGCGGAAGCCCACCGCCGGCCGGGTCCTCGTCGACGGGCGGCCCCTGCGCCCCGGCAGCGTCCCGGCCGCCGTCGCCGCCGGACTCGGCCTCGCCCCCGAGGAACGCAAGGCACAGGGCCTGCTCCTCCTCGAATCCGTCACCCGCAACGTCTCCGTCTCCTCCCTCGCCCGCTTCTCCCGGGCCGGCTGGATCGACCGCGCCGCCGAGCGCACCGCCGCCCGGACCGCCACCCGGGAGCTCTCCCTCCGCCCCGACCACCCCGAGGTCCCCGTCCGCACCCTCTCCGGCGGCAACCAGCAGAAGGCCGTCCTCGCCCGCTGGCTGCTGCGCGGCTGCCGGGTCCTCCTCCTCGACGAACCCACCCGGGGCGTCGACGTCGGAGCCCGCGCCGAGCTCTACGCCGTCGTCCGCCGCCTCGCCGACGAAGGCCTCGCCGTCCTCCTCGTCTCCAGCGAGGTCCCCGAGGTCCTCGGCCTCGCCGACCGCGTCCTGGTGCTCCGCGAAGGCCGCGTCGTCCACCAGGCGCCCGCCCATGACCTCGACGAACACCGCGTACTCGACCTCGTGATGGAAGGGAGCCCGGCTCCATGACGCTCACCACCCCGGCCAAGGCACCGGCCCAGGACGGCCGTTGGCGCGCCATCGGCGTCAGGGCCGACATCCGCAACCTGTCGCTGCTCGGCGTGCTCGTGGTCCTGATCGCCGTCGGCGGCCTCACCCGGCCCGCCGAGTTCCTCGCCACCTCCAACCTGCAACTCGTCCTGACCCAGGCCTCCGTGATCGGCGTCGTCACCGTCGGCATGACCTTCGTCATCACCAGCGGCGGCATCGACCTCTCCGTCGGCGCGATCGTCGCCCTCGCCTCCGTCTGGGCTACCACCCTCGCCACCCAGGAGTTCGGCTTCGCCGGCATCCTCTTCACCTCGATCGCCGTGGGGCTCGGCTGCGGCCTGGTCAACGGCGTCCTCGTCGCGTACGGACGGATGGTCCCGTTCATCGCCACCCTGGCCATGCTGGCCTCGGCCCGCGGCCTCGCCCTCCAGATCACCGACGGCAGGACGCAGATCGTCACCGTCCCGTCCGTCCTCGACCTCGGCGTCCCCGACGCCTACGTCCTGGGAATCCCGCCGCTCGTCCTCGTCTTCGCCGCCGTCACCGCCGCCGGGTGGCTGCTGCTCAACCGGACGACCTTCGGCCGCCGCACGATCGCCGTCGGCGGCAACCCGGAGGCCGCCCGCCTCGCCGGCATCGACGTACGCCGCCAGCGCCTCCTGCTCTACCTGCTCTCCGGACTCTGCTGCGGCATCGCCGCGTTCCTGCTCGTCGTCCTCGCCGGCTCCGGCCAGAACACCAACGGCAACCTGTACGAGCTCGACGCCATCGCCGCCGCCATCATCGGCGGCACCCTCCTCAGCGGCGGCCGGGGCACCATCGTCGGCTCCGTCCTCGGCGTCCTCGTCTTCACCACCATCACCAACATCTTCGCCCTCAACAACCTGCAGAGCGACGTCCAGCAGATCGCCAAGGGCGCGATCATCGTCGCCGCCGTCCTCGTCCAGCGCCGCACCGTCCGCGACAGCGAGACCTGACCGGCCCCGGCCCCCGCACCACCCCTCCCTCGCCCCCCCTCACCACCGCCACCCGCTCGGAAGGGATCCACCGCCATGCCCGAAACCAGCCGCAGACACCTCCTCCTCGGCGGCGCGGCCGTCTCCGCCGGCGCCCTGCTCACCGCCTGCACCAGCAACGAGCCCAAGAACCAGACGCCCGCCGCGAGCGCCGCCCCCGCCGCCGACGACAAGCCCGGCACCCCCGTCACCATCGGCTTCGCCGGCCCCCAGGCCGACCACGGATGGCTCAACGCCATCAACCAGAACGCCAAGGACCGGGCCAGGAAGCACTCCGACGTCACCCTGGAGATCACCGAGGGCTCCAACGACACCGCCACCCAGATCGGCCAGGTCCAGACCCTCATCAACAAGAAGGTCGACGTCCTCGTCATCCTCCCCGCCGACGGCAAGGCCCTCACCCAGATCGGCCTCCAGGCCATGAAGGCCGGCATCCCCGTCATCAACCTCGACCGGATCTTCGCCTCCCCGCAGGCCTACCGCTGCTGGATCGGCGGCGACAACTACGGCATGGGCCTCAACGCCGGCAACTTCATCGGCGAACGGCTCAAGGACAAGCCGAACGCCACCGTCGTCGAACTCGCCGGCATGGACAGCCTCGAACTCACCAAGCAGCGCACCCAGGGCTTCGACGACGCCCTCAAGAACTACCCCAACATCCGCAAGGTCGCCCGCCAGGCCGCCGACTTCACCGTCGAGTCCGGCCAGGCCAAGATGGCCCAACTCCTCCAGGCCCAGTCGAAGTTCGACGCCCTGTGGAACCACGACGACGACCAGGGGGTCGGCGCGCTCCGCGCCGTCGCCCAGGCCGGACGCAAGGACTTCCTCATGGTCGGCGGCGCCGGCGCCAAGTCCGCCATGGACGCCATCAAGGCCGACACCGGCGTCCTCAAGGCCACCGTCCTCTACCCGCCCACCATGGCCGCCTCGGCGATCGACCTCGCCCGCGCCCTCGGCCAGAAGAAGGGGATCGGCGGCATGGCCGAACTGGAGATCCCCGCCTCGATCACCCTCTACTCGGCCGTCGTCACCAAGGAGAACGTCGACGAGTACCTGCCCACCGGCTTCAGCTGACAGGCCCGCCCGGGGCGGCGGCCCGGCCGACCCGCCCCCCGCCCCCCGGGCGTCGGTCGGCGGGCGTCGGGCCGCCGGGGAGCTCCGGCCCGACCGGCCCCCGGAGGTCCGACCGCCCCCGGGGAGCAGTACCTCGCCGCACCACGAAACGGAGGAACCGTATGGAACAGACGGAGAGCGGGGCCGCACCGCCGCCCCTCGGCATCGGCATGGTCGGCTACGCGTTCATGGGAGCCGCCCACTCCCAGGGCTGGCGCACCGCCGGCCGCGTCTTCGACCTGCCGCTGAGACCCGTCCTCGCCGCCGTCGCCGGCCGCGATGCCACCGCCGTCCGGGCCGCCGCCCGCCGACACGGCTGGGCCGCCGCCGAGACCGACTGGCGCGCCCTGATCGCCCGCGACGACGTCCAGCTCGTCGACGTCTGCACCCCGGGCGACAGCCACGCGGAGATCGCCGTCGCCGCCCTGGAGGCCGGCAAGCACGTGCTGTGCGAGAAGCCCCTCGCCAACTCGGTCGCCGAGGCCGAGACGATGGCCGCCGCCGCCGAAGCGGCCGCGGCCCGGGGCCAGATCGCCATGGTCGGCTTCAACTACCGCCGGGTCCCCGCCCTCTCGTACGCCCGGCGGCTCGTCGCGGACGGACGGCTCGGCGCCCTGCGGCACGTCCGGGTCACCTACCTCCAGGACTGGCTGGTCGACCCCGCCTTCCCGCTGACCTGGCGCCTGGAACGCGAGCACGCCGGCTCCGGGGCCCTCGGAGACCTGGGGGCACACGCCGTCGACCTCGCCCAGTTCCTCGCGGGGGAGCCGCTCGTCGGCGTGTCGGCGCTCACCGAGACCTTCGTACGGAAGCGGCCGCTGCTCGCCGGCACCGGCGCCGGCGGTCTCGCCGGGGGAGCGGGATCGGAGGCGTACGGACAGGTCACCGTCGACGACGCCGCCCTGTTCACCGGGCGGCTCGCCTCCGGGGCCCTCGCCTCCTTCGAGGCCACCCGGATGGCCGCGGGCCGCAAGAACGCGCTGCGTCTGGAGATCAACGGGGAGCGCGGCTCGCTCGCCTTCGACCTGGAACGGCTCAACGAACTGTCCTTCCACGACCACACCGAACCGGCCGTCACGGCCGGGTTCCGCCGCATCCTGGTGACCGAACCGGACCACCCGTACCTGGAGGGCTGGTGGCCGCCCGGACACGGCCTGGGCTACGAGCACACCTTCGCCCACCAGGCCCGCGACCTGGTACACGCCGTCGCGACCGGCACCGCCCCGACGCCCTCGTTCGCCGACGGCCTCCAGGTCCAGCGGGTCCTCGCCGCGGTGGAGGAGAGCGCCCGGAACAACGCCGTCTACACCCCCGTACCCGTACTCGCGTCCGCGTCCGCGTCCGCATCCGGACCCGCGTCCGGACCCGCATCCGCGCCCGGATCCGTGTCCGCCGAAGCTCCCACCACGCCCGTACCGAGCCCGAGCAGCTAGGAGGCGCCCGACGTGCCCCGACCCTTCACGCTCTTCACCGGCCAGTGGGCCGACCTGCCCCTGGAGGAGGTCTGCCGCCTCGCCCGCGACTTCGGCTACGACGGCCTCGAACTCGCCTGCTGGGGAGACCACTTCGAAGTGGACAAGGCCCTCGCCGACCCGGCGTACGTCAAGGGCAGGCGCGAACTGCTCGACGCGTACGGACTGAAGTGCTGGGCGATCTCCAACCATCTGGTGGGGCAGGCCGTCTGCGACCATCCGATCGACGAACGCCACCAGGCGATCGTGCCCGCCCGGATCTGGGGCGACGGCGACGCCGAGGGGGTGCGGCAGCGGGCCGCCCGTGAACTCGCGGACACCGCCCGGGCCGCCGCCGCGCTCGGCGTCGACACCGTCATCGGCTTCACCGGCTCCTCGATCTGGCACCTGGTGGCGATGTTCCCGCCGGTCCCCGAGCGCATGGTCGAGCGCGGCTTCGAGGACTTCGCGGAGCGGTGGAACCCGATCCTCGACGTCTTCGACGCCGAGGGCGTGCGCTTCGCCCACGAGGTGCACCCCAGCGAGATCGCCTACGACTACTGGACCACCCAGCGGGCCCTGGAGGCGGTCGACCGGCGCCCCGCCTTCGGGCTCAACTTCGACCCGAGCCACTTCGTGTGGCAGGACCTCGACCCGGTCGGCTTCCTGTGGGACTTCCGCGACCGGATCTACCACGTGGACTGCAAGGAGGCCCGCAGGCGGCTCGACGGCCGCAACGGGCGACTGGGCTCCCACCTGCCCTGGGGCGACCCCCGGCGCGGCTGGGACTTCGTCAGCGCCGGACACGGCGACGTGCCCTGGGAGGACGTCTTCCGGATGCTCCGGTCGATCGGCTACGCCGGGCCCGTCTCCGTGGAGTGGGAGGACGCGGGCATGGACCGGCTGACCGGCGCCCCCGAGGCGCTGTCGTTCCTCAAGCGGTACGACTTCGACCCGCCGGCGGCCTCCTTCGACGCCGCCTTCGGGAGCGGCGACTGACCTGAACGCATGGGTCCGTGCCCGGTGGCGACGGTGCCACCGGGCCGGTCCGCCCTGCCCGCGCGAGCCTTTGTCCTCTGGCGGGGAAAAGTTCGACCGTACCGATGCGCAAGGGCTTTCCGCGGTGGACGAACCCGGCTACGGTCCCTGATGTGTACATGGCAAGACGGGGGGTGAGATGACGCCCGTCGACGCGCCGTGTGAAGCGGCCGGCGTGACGGCGCACGTCGGTCCCCGGACACCCGCACACCCGGCCCGAATCCGGAGGACACCCGTGCAAGGAAACCCACTCCGAGCCGAACGATCCCCAGCCGAGCGACCCCGAGCCCGCCTGTTCCGAGCCCGACGCTTCCGATCGCAAGGGCCGCAAGGACCGCAAGGTCCGCGATCACAAGGGCAGCGACCGCAGGGAGAGCAAGCGCAAGGACTCCGATCGCAGGGGCCCCGCGCGCGGGGACTCCGTGCCCGACGGCTCCGCGCCAGGAGGGCACTCGCCCTCCTCGCCGTCGGACTGCTCGCCCTCGGCACCCCCCAGGCACTCGCCGCCCAACCCGAGGCCCCCGCCCCCGCCGCCGAGGAGTTCCAGCAGATCACCCTCGCCAAGGGCGGCGAAGAGGTCGGCGAACCCATGTCCCTCGCCGTGCTCCCCGACCGCAGCGTCCTGCACACCTCCCGCAACGGCGAACTCCGCCGCACCGACGCCGCCGGCAACACCACCGTCATCGGCACCGTCCCCGTCTACTCCCATGACGAGGAAGGCCTCCAGGGCATCGGCCTCGACCCCGACTTCGCCCGGAACAAGGCCGTCTACCTCTACTACGCCCCGCCCCTGAACACCCCCGCGGGCGACGCCCCCGAGAACGGCACCGCCGCCGACTTCGCCCCCTACGACGGAGTCAACCGCCTCTCCCGCTTCACGCTCAAGGCCGACGGCACCCTCGACAACGCCAGCGAGAAGAAGGTCATCGACGTCCCCGCCACCCGCGGCATCTGCTGCCACGTCGGCGGCGACATCGACTTCGACGCCCAGGGCAACCTCTACCTCTCGACCGGCGACGACTCCAACCCCTTCGCCTCCGACGGCTTCACCCCCATCGACGAACGCCCCGACCGCAACCCCGCCTTCGACGCCCGCCGCACCTCCGGCAACACCAACGACCTCCGCGGCAAGATCCTCCGCATCAAGGTCGCCGACGACGGCACCTACACCGTCCCCGACGGCAACCTCTTCGCCCCCGGCACCGAGAAGACCCGGCCCGAGATCTACGCCATGGGCTTCCGCAACCCCTTCCGCTTCAGCGTCGACAAGGCCACCGGCGTCCTCTACGTCGGCGACTACGGCCCCGACGCCGGCGCCGCCGACCCGAAGCGGGGCCCCGCCGGACAGGTCGAGTTCGCCCGCGTCACCAAGCCCGGAAACTTCGGCTGGCCCTTCTGCACCGGCGACAACGACCCCTACGTCGACTACGACTTCGCGAGCAGGACCTCCGGCGCCACCTTCGACTGCGCAGCACCGAGGAACGACTCCCCGCACAACACCGGACTCGTCGACCTCCCACCCGCCGAACCCGCCTGGATCCCGTACAACGCGGGCTCCGTACCCGAGTTCGGCACCGGATCCGAGTCCCCGATGGGCGGACCCGTCTACCGCTACGACACCGCCTCCACCTCCCCCGTCAAGTTCCCCGAGGCATACGACGGCGACTTCTTCGCCGGAGAGTTCGGCCGCCGCTGGATCAAACGCGTCGACCAGGACGACAACGGCACCGTCACCTCCATCAACGCCGTGCCCTGGACCGGCACCCAGGTGATGGACATGGCCTTCGGACCCGACGGCGCGCTCTACGTCCTCGACTACGGCACCGCATGGTTCGGCGGCGACCACAACTCGGGGCTCTACCGCATCGAGAACGCCACCGGCGGCCGCTCCCCGGTGGCCGAGGCGAGCGCCGGCAAGACCTCAGGCACCGCCCCCCTCAAGGTCTCCTTCTCCTCCGCCGGCACCACCGACGGCGACGGCGACACCCTCACCTACGCCTGGGACTTCGGCGACGGAGGCACCTCCACCACCGCCCACCCCACCCACACCTACCGCAGGAACGGCACGTACACCGCGACCGTCACCGCCAAGGACACCACCGGCCGCACCGGATCCGCCTCCGTCCACGTCGTCGTCGGCAACACCGCCCCCAAGGTCACCCTCGAACTCCCCGCCGAAGGAGCCCTCTTCGCCTTCGGCGACGAGATCCCCTTCCGCGTGAAGGTCACCGACCCCGAGGACGGCACGATCGACTGCGCCAAGGTCAAGGTCACCTACGTCCTCGGCCACGACAGCCACGGCCACCCCGTCACCTCGGCCAACGGCTGCACCGGCACCATCAAGACCTCCTCCGACGGCGGCCACGACGACGACGCCAACATCTTCGCCGTCTTCGACGCCGAGTACACCGACGGCGGAGGCGGCGGACAGGCCGCCCTCACCACCCACGACCAGGCCAAACTCCAGCCCCGCCACCGCCAGGCCGAGCACTTCGACGCACAGGACGGCGTCACCGTCTTCGACAAGACCCAGGCGAACGGCGGACGCACCGTCGGCGACATCAACGACGGCGACTGGATCTCCCTCAAGCCCTACCACCTGCGCGGAGCCACCAAGCTCACCGCCCGCGTCTCCTCCGGCGGCGTCGGCGGCTTCCTCGAAGTCCGCACCGGCTCACCCACCGGAACCCTCCACGGCTCCGCACCCGTCCCCGTCACCGGCGGCTGGGAGACCTTCCAGGACATCGACGTACCCCTGCGGAGCCTGCCCCGCACGACCACCGAGCTCTTCCTCGTCTTCAAGGGCGGAGCCGGCGCGCTCTACGACGTCGACGACTTCACCCTCTCCAGCACCCCCGTCGACCCGAACGCCACACGTGTCCTCGTCTTCTCCCGTACGGCCGGATTCCGCCACGACTCGATCGGCACCGGCATCACCGCACTGAGGGAACTCGGCGCCCAGAACGGCATCACCGTCGACGCGACCGAGGAACCCCGCCAGTTCACCACCAGCAACCTCGCCCGCTACGACGCCGTCGTCTTCCTCTCGACCACCGGAGACGTCCTCGACGCCGCACAGCAGACCGCCTTCGAGAACTACCTCTCCACCGGCGGCGGCTACATGGGCGTCCACGCCGCCGCCGACACCGAGTACGACTGGGAGTTCTACGGCGGACTGGTCGGCGCCCACTTCGCCTCACACCCCCGGATCCAGCCCGCGACCGTACGGGTCGAGGACCACGACCACCCCGCCACCGCCCACCTCGACGGCCCCTGGCAGCGCACCGACGAGTGGTACGACTACCGCACCAACCCCCGCGGCCAGGCCAGGATCCTCGCCACCCTCGACGAGACCACCTACCAGGGCGGCACCATGAAGGGCGACCACCCCATCGCCTGGTGCAAGACCTACGGCGGCGGCCGCTCCTTCTACACCGGCGGCGGCCACACCAAGGAGTCGTACGCCGAACCGGCCTTCCGTCGGCACCTCCTCGGCGGCCTCCGGTACGCCACCGGCCAGGTCAAGGCCGACTGCCGGCCCCGGACCGGCTACCGGGACCTCTTCAACGGCGAGACCGCCGAAGGCTGGAAGCAGGCCGGCCCCGGCGCCTTCGACATCACCGACGGCGAACTCCGCTCCACCGGCGGCATGGGCATGCTCTGGTACCAGGCCAGGGAACTCCGGTCCTACTCCCTCACCCTGGACTGGAAACTCACCGGCGACGACAACTCCGGCGTCTTCGTCGGCTTCCCCGCCTCCGACGACCCCTGGTCCGCCGTGAACAACGGCTACGAGATCCAGATCGACGCCACCGACACCCCCGACCGCACCACCGGAGCCGTCTACGGCTTCAAGTCGGCCAACCTCAAGGCCCGCGACCAGGCCCTCCGCCCACCCGGCCAGTGGAACACGTACGAGATCCGCGTCCAGGGCGAACGCCTCCAGGTCTTCCTCAACGGCCTCAAGATCAACGACTTCACCAACACCGACCCGGCCCGCAGCCTCACCAGCGGCCACATCGGCATCCAGAACCACGGAGCCGCAGACCGGGCCGCCTTCCGCGACATCCGCCTCAAGGAACTCCCCTCCTGACGGGAGCCCACCCGGACGACGGTGGGCGGGGCGGCGCCGTACCCCCCGCCCACCGTCACCACCTCCCACCGCCACCACGCCCACCCATCACCACCCCCACCATCACCACCTTCCCCATGCGCAACCCCACCCCCTTCCCCGGATGAGCAGGGAGGCCGCCGCCATGACCCCCGCACCCCGTACCGGAATCTGGCTCGTCGGCGCGAGAGGCTCCGTCGCCACCACCACCGTGGCCGGCTGCGCCGCCCTCGTCGCCGGACTCCACCCACCGACCGGCATGGCCACCGAGACCCCCGGCCTCGCCGACGCCGGCCTGCCCCCACTCCACTCCCTCGTCTTCGGCGGACACGACACCACCGACTGCCCGCTCCCCAAGCGCGCCGAACAGCTCACCGCCGCCGGAGTCCTCCCGTACGGCCTCGCCCACGCCCTCACCGGCGAACTCGAAGCCGCCGACCGAGAGATCCGCCCCGGCGGTCCCGCCCCCGGCGACACCCGCACCGACGAGCAACTCGTCAGCGCCTTCACCGCAGACCTGACGGATTTCCGTCATCGCATTGGCCTGGACCGCGTCGTGGTCGTCAATGTGGCCTCCACGGAGCCGGCGTCGGGGGGCGCCGGGCTCCCACCCAGCACCCTGTACGCCGCCGCGGCGCTCCGCGCCGGGTGCCCGTACGTCAACTTCACCCCGTCCACCGGCCTGCGCCACCCCGCCCTCGCCGCACCGCTCGCCGCGAGCGGACTGCCCCACGCCGGCCGCGACGGCAAGACCGGACAGACCCTCCTCCGCGCCGTCCTCGCCCCGATGTTCCACCAGCGGGCGCTGACCGTACGGGCCTGGTCCGGCAGCAACCTCCTCGGCGGCGGCGACGGAGCCGCCCTCGCCGACCCGGCGGCCGCCGCCGCCAAGAACGCCGGCAAGGAACGCGTCCTCACCGACACCCTCGGCCCCGGCGTCGAAGGCCAGGTCCACATCGACGACGTCCCCGCGATGGGGGAGTGGAAGACCGCCTGGGACCACATCGCCTTCGACGGCTTCCTCGGCACCCGCATGATCCTCCAGACCCTCTGGCAGGGCTGCGACTCCGCCCTCGCCGCCCCCCTCGTCCTCGACCTGGCCCGCCTCACGGCCCGCGCCCACGAGAAGGGCCTCGCGGGACCCCTGGAAGACCTCGCCTTCTACTTCAAGGACCCCGAAGGCACACCGCCGGCCGCGCTGGCGGAGCAGTACGCCCGCCTGCTCGCCTTCGGCCGCGGACTGGGGGAACCGTCGTCCCCGGAGGACGCGGGCCCGGAGGCGGCCCGATGACCGCGCGCGCCGGAAGGGGACGGGCACGGGCACGGGCCTGGGCGGAGCTCCTCCGCGTCTCGGCGCTGTTCTCGGTCCCGGGCGACGCCCTCGCGGGCGCGGCGGCGGCGGGGACCCGCCCCGGACGGGGCACCCTGTACGCGATCGGCGCCTCCCTCTGTCTGTACGAGGCGGGGATGGCCCTCAACGACTGGGCCGACCGCGCGGAGGACGCCGCCGAACGCCCGCACCGCCCCCTGCCCTCCGGCCGCATCACCCCCGGGGCCGCCCTCGTCGCCTCCGCCGCCCTGACGACGGCGGGCCTCGCGCTGGCGTCCCGCGCGGGCCGCCCGTCCCTCGCGGTGGCCACAGCCCTCGCCACCACGGTCTGGGCCTACGACCTCGGCCTCAAACACACCCCGGCGGGCCCCGCCACGATGGCCACGGCCCGCGCCCTGGACCTCCTCCTGGGCGCAACGGCCTCGACCCCCGCCCGAACCTTCCCCGCCGGGCCGGTCGGAGGCGGCCCCCGTACCGTCCGCCCTGACGCCGTCCGCCCTCATACCGTGCGTCCTCATACCGCCCGTCCTCACGCCGTCCGGGCGCTCCCGTCCGCCGTCCTGCTCGGGGCCCACACCTACGCCGTCACCGCCGTCTCCCGGCACGAGACCCAGGGCGGCTCCACCCGCACCCCGCTCGCCGCCCTCGCCGTGACCCTCGCGGTGGCCGGGGCGGCGTCGGGCGCGGTGCCGGGATCCCGGTCCGGCGGCGCGGGGCCCGGATCCCGGTCCGGCGGCGCGGGGCCCGGATCCCGGTCCGGCGGCGCGGGGCCCGGATCCCGGTCCGGCGGCGCGGGGGACCGCCGGACCGGTGCCGGCGAGGTTTCCGCCTCCTCCGGGGGCCCCGCCCCCGCCCCCCGCCCCCGCCCCGCCCTCCCCACCCACCGGCCCCGCCCGCCCCACCCCTCCCGCGGTCTCGGCCCCCTCCTCGCCCTCGCCTACGCCCGCACCCCCACCACCCTCCTCCTGCACGCCGCGCTCAACCCGTCCGCGGCGCTCACCGAGCGGGCCGTGGGGGGCGGGATCCGGGCCACGATCCCGCTCCAGGCCACGCTCGCCGCCCGGGCCGGGGCGCCGGGTACCGCGCTCGCGCTGCTCGCCCTCGTCCCGGCCGCCCGCGCCCTCGCCCGGAAGGTGAGCCCCACATGACCACCGCCGGCCGTTCCGCCCACCACCCCTCCCACCCCGACGCACCCGACCCCGTGCGCACCGACCACCCCGACTTACCTCACTCCGTGGGCACCGCCCACTCCGACTCACCTCACCCCGTGCGCACTGGCCCCCTCGACGGAGCCCACCCCGCGCGCCCCGCCGACCGCCCCGCCGTCGTCCCCGTCGACCGGGCCGCCGCCGACCCCGCCGTCCGTCCACGGCTGGGCTACGGCACCAACGGCCTCACCGACCTCCGGCTCGACGACGCCCTCGGGCTCCTCGCGGACCTCGGCTACGACGGCGTCGGGCTGACCCTCGACCACATGCACCTCGACCCCCTCGCCCCCGGCCTGGCCGCCCGCACCGCCCGGGTCGCCCGGCGCCTGGGCGAGCTGGGGCTCGGCGTGACCGTCGAGACCGGCGCCCGCTACGTCCTCGACCCCCGCCGCAAACACGGCCCGTCCCTCCTCGACCCGGACCCCGAGGACCGCGCCGCCCGCGTCCGGCTGCTGCAGCGGGCCGTCCGTGTCGCGGCCGATCTCGGCGCGCACGCCGTGCACTGCTTCAGCGGCACCCTCCCCGCCGACACCCCGCCCGACGAGGCCTGGAAGCGGCTCGCCTCCTCACTCACCCCCGTTCTCACGGCCGCGGAGGCCGCCCGTGTCCCGCTGGCCGTCGAACCCGAACCCGGCCATCTCCTCGCCACCCTCGGCGACTTCCACCATCTGCGGGAACTCCTCGGAGACCCCGCCCCCGCCCTCCTCGGCCTCACCCTCGACATCGGCCACTGCCAGTGCCTCGAACCACTCCCTCCCGCCGACTGCGTACGGGCCGCCGCCCCCTGGGTGCACCACGTCCAGATCGAGGACATGCGGCGCGGCGTCCACGAGCACCTTCCGTTCGGCGACGGAGAGATCGACTTCCCGCCGGTCCTGGCCGCCCTCACCGAGCTCACCGCCGCCGGCTATCCCGGCCTGACCGTGGTCGAACTGCCCCGGCATTCCCACGCAGGCCCCGAACTCGCCCGCACCTCCCTCTCCTTCCTGCGCCGGGAGACCTCGCCATGCTGACCGCCGCCGACCTCCCCGCCGCCGCCCGCGCCTGGCTGGACTCCGCCCTCGCGGAGGCCGCCGCCCGCACCTCCGGGTGGGAGGAGTGCTTCGTCGCCGCCGGACGGCACTGCGGGCACGCGCACGCGGACGAGGCCCGCACCCTCCTCCTCCAGGCGGCCGGAGCCGATCCCGACACCCTCGCCCGGCTCTACCACCACGGCGCCGCCGCCGAACGCCGAGCCGTCCTCCTGGCCCTCCCCGCCCTCGTCACCGGCCCCGAGGCCGTACACCTCGTCGAGGACGCCCTCCGCACCCACGACACCACCCTCCTCGCCGCCGCCCTCGGGCCCTACGCCGCCACCCACCTCACCCCCCACGCCTGGCGCCACGCCCTCCTCAAATGTCTCTTCACCGGCGTCCCCGTCACCGTCGTCGCCGGTCTCGCCGACCGCGCCGCCGGCGACACCGAACTCGCCCGGATGCTCGCCGACCACGCCGCCGAACGCACCGCCGCCGGCCGCCCCGTCCCCGCCGACCTCTCCCGCGTCCTCGCCCTCACCGCCCCCGCCGAGGAGTCCTGATGCGCATCTTCGACCCCCACATCCACATGACCTCGCGCACCACGGACGACTACCGGGCGATGTACGACGCCGGCGTCCGCGCCCTCGTCGAACCGTCCTTCTGGCTCGGCCAGCCGCGCACCTCGCCCGCCTCCTTCCTCGACTACTTCGACTCCCTGCTCGGCTGGGAGCCCTTCCGTGCCGCCCAGCACGGAATCGCCCACCACTGCGCCGTCGCCCTCAACCCGAAGGAGGCCAACGACCCCCGCTGCGTGCCCGTCCTCGACGCCCTGCCCCGCTATCTCGCCAAGGACGGTGTCGTCGCCGTCGGCGAGATCGGCTACGACTCCCTGACACCCGCCGAGGACACCGCTCTCGCCGCCCAGCTCCAGCTCGCCGCCGACCACGGCCTGCCGGCCCTCGTCCACACCCCGCACCGCGACAAGCTCACCGGTCTGCGCCGCACGATCGACGTCGTGCGCGAGTCCGCGCTCGCCCCCGACCGCGTCCTCCTCGACCACCTCAACGAGACGACCGTCAAGGAGGCCGCCGACAGCGGCGCCTGGCTGGGCTTCTCCGTCTATCCCGACACCAAGATGGACGAGGACCGGACGGTCGCGATCATCAAGGAGTACGGCACCGGGCGGGTCCTCGTGAACTCGGCCGCCGACTGGGGCCGCAGCGACCCCCTCAAGACCCGCGCGGTCGCCGACGCCATGCTCGACGCCGGCTTCACCGACGACGACGTCGACCAGGTCCTCTGGCGCAACCCGGTCGCCTTCTACGGACTCGGCGGACGCCTCCGCCTCGACCTCCCGGCCCCACCGGACCTGCACGAGGGCAACTCCGTCCTCCGCGGCGGGGAATGAGGCGTCCCCATGCGCTTCCGGCACCCGGACGGCTCCACCGTCCACCTCGCCTACTGCACCAACGTGCACCCGGCCGAGACCCTCGACGGCGTCCTCGCCCAGCTCCGCGACCACTGCGAGCCGGTCCGCCGCCGCCTCGGCCGCGACCGCCTCGGCATCGGCCTCTGGCTGGCCCGCGACGCCGCCCGCTCCCTGACCACCGACCCGTCCTCGCTCCGCGCGCTCCGCGCCGAACTCGACCGACGCGGCCTCGAAGTGGTCACCCTGAACGGCTTCCCCTACGAAGGCTTCGGCGCCGACGAGGTCAAGTACCGGGTCTACCAGCCCGACTGGACCCGGCCCGAGCGCCTCGCCCACACCACCGACCTGGCCCGGCTCCTCGCCGCGCTGCTCCCCGACGACGTCACCGAGGGGTCCGTCTCCACCCTGCCCCTCGCCTGGCGCACCCCCTTCGACGCCCGGGCGGCCGCCCTCGCCCGTACCGCGCTGACGACGCTCGCCGGCCGGCTCGACGCACTGGAGGAGCTCACCGGCAGGAGCATCCGGATCGGGATCGAGCCGGAGCCCGGCTGCACGGTCGAGACCGTCGCCGACGCCGTCACCGCGCTCGCCGACGTACCGAGTCCCCGCATCGGCGTCTGCCTCGACACCTGCCACCTCGCGACCTCCTTCGAGGACCCGCGCACCGCGCTCGACGCGCTCGCCGCCGCCGGTGTCCCGGTGCCCAAGGCGCAGCTCTCCGCCGCGCTCCACGCCGAGCAGCCGCACCTCCCCGAGGTCAGGGCTGCGCTCGCCGCGTTCGCCGAACCCCGGTTCCTCCACCAGACCCGCACCCGGACCGCCGCCGGACTCCGCGGCACCGACGACCTCCCCGAGGCCCTCGGCGCCGACGGCCACACGAGCCACGCCGTGCTTCCCGACGCCACACCCTGGCGGGCCCACTTCCACGTTCCCCTGCACGCTCCCCCCGCTCCTCCGCTCAGTTCCACGCTGCCCGTCCTCCAGGACGCCCTCGCCCTCCTCGTCGGAGGCCCGCATCCACGCACCCGCCACCTGGAGGTCGAGACGTACACCTGGCAGGCCCTTCCTCCCGACCACCGCCCCCGCACCCGGGCCCGGCTCGCGGACGGCATCGCCGCCGAACTGACCCTGGCCCGCGACCTGCTGACCGACCTCGGCCTCAAGGAACTGCCGTGAAGGAACTGCCATGAGCGACACCACACCCGCGCCCACCCCCCTCCTGGTCCTCGACGTCGTCGGTCTCACCCCCCGGCTCCTGCCCCACATGCCCCACCTGGCAGCCCTCGCCCGCAGCGGCTCCCAGGCCCCGCTCTCCACCGTCCTGCCCGCCGTCACCTGCACCGCCCAGACCACCTTCCTCACCGGCACCCTCCCCGCCGAGCACGGCATCGTCGGCAACGGCTGGTACTTCCGGGACCTCGGAGACGTGCTGCTGTGGCGCCAGCACAACGGCCTCGTCTCCGGCGACCGCCTGTGGGACGCCGCCCGCCGCACCCACCCCGGCTACACCGTCGCCAACATCTGCTGGTGGTACGCCATGGGCGCCGACACCGACATCACCGTCACCCCGCGCCCCGTCTACTACGCCGACGGCCGCAAGGAACCCGACTGCTACACCCGGCCCCCCGCCCTCCACGACGAGCTCACCGAGAAGTTCGGCACGTTCCCCCTCTTCCACTTCTGGGGCCCCGGCGCCGACCTCGTCTCCAGCCGCTGGATCGTCGACGCCACCCGCCACATCCTCCGTACCCGCCGCCCCGACCTCGCCCTCTGCTACGTCCCGCACCTCGACTACGACCTCCAGCGCTACGGACCCGACGACCCGCGCTCCTTCCGCGCCGCCGCCGCGCTCGACACCGTCCTCGCCCCGCTCCTCGCCGAGGCGCGCGCCGAGGGGCGCACGGTCGTCGTCCTCTCCGAGTACGGCATCACCCGTGTCGACCGGCCCGTCGACATCAACCGGGCCCTGCGCCGCGCGGGCCTCCTCGAAGTCCACACGCAGGACGGCATGGAGTACCTGGACCCCATGACCTCGCGGGCGTTCGCCGTCGCCGACCACCAGATCGCCCACGTCTACGTCCGGCGCGCCACGGATCTGCCGGCGGTCCGCGAAGCCCTCGAAGGCCTGCCCGGTCTGGAACGGCTCCTCGACGACGACGGGAAGAAGGAGTACGGCCTCGACCATCCGCGCTCGGGGGAGCTCGTCGCCCTCGCCGAGCCCGACGCCTGGTTCACGTACTACTACTGGCTCGACGACGCCCGGGCCCCCGACTTCGCGCGGCTCGTCGAGATCCACCGCAAGCCCGGCTACGACCCGGCCGAACTCCTCATGGATCCGTTCGACCCCTACGTACGGGTCAGGGCCGCCCGGGAGATCGCGCGCAAGAAGCTCGGTATGCGGTACCGGCTCGCGGTCGTCCCTCTCGACCCCTCACCTCTTCGCGGCAGCCATGGCCGCCTCCCCGCGAGCGATGACGAAGGTCCGCTCATCCTGTGCTCCACCCCCCGCGCCCTGGACGGCCGCGTCGCGGCCACCGATGTGAAGAACCTGCTGCTCAGGCTGGCCGGAGCCGCCTGAGACCCGGTCCTGATCCCCAGCTGAATCCAGTGAAGCAGGCCCCGCCGACAGCGAAGGAGTTATCCACAGATGAGTCGCACCCGCCGTACCGAAGCCGACCGCGACCCCGAACTCGTCCACAGGCTCAGCAGGCGGAACATGCTGGGCGTCGCCGCCGGAGCGACCGCCGCCGCCCTCCTCGGCGCCGCGGCCCCGGCGACGGCGGCGACCGAGGCCACCGCCGCGCCCCAGGGCGGTCACGGCCACGGCCGTCCCGTCCTGCCGCCCGGCCGCCTCGGCATCCAGCTCTACTCGCTGCGCGACAAGGTCTCCACCCTCGGCTTCGCCGCCGTCTTCGCGGAGCTGCGGAAGTACGGCTACGACGAGGTCGAGTACGCCGGCTACGAGCAGGGCTCGGCCGGCCCGATCAGCCTCGCCCAGCTCAAGCGCCTCACCCGCGACCACGGACTGCGCCCCATCGGCAGTCACGTCGGCTACTACTCCACCGACCCCGCCGCGTACACCTTCGCCCAGAACCTCGACCGCGTCCTCGACGACGCCGCGGCCCTGGGGCTGCCCCACATCGGCACCGCCTCCGGGCCGTGGCGCTACGGCTCCACGGTCGACGGCTGGAAGCGCTGCGCCGAGGAGTTCAACCGGTTCGGTGCCGCGGCGAGGAAGCGCGGCATGAAGTTCTACCAGCACAACCACTCGGAGGAGTTCTCCTTCGCGAGCGACCGTCCCGACGTACGCCTCTACGACGTCCTGCTCGCCGAGACCGACCCCGACCTCGTGCACCTGGAGATGGACATCTTCTGGGCCTATGTCGGCCAGTACCGCTACTCCACCCGCCCGGACGGCACCCCGGCCCCGTTCGACCCGCTGGACTACGTCCTCGACCAGCCGCACCGCTATCCGCTCTTCCACGTCAAGGACGGCGACCGGGACGACTCCGCCGTTCCCTACGGCTACCGCATGACGGACGTCGGGGACGGGGACATCGACTACCGGCGCTTCATCTCGGCGGTCAACCGCACCCGCCACGGCAGGCACGCCCACCACTGGCAGACCGAGCGGGACAACCCCGTCGACTCGTTCGGCTTCGCCCGCAGGTCCAGCG
Source organism: Streptomyces sp. NPDC002057 (assembly GCF_040296665.1). NCBI lineage: Bacteria > Bacillati > Actinomycetota > Actinomycetes > Kitasatosporales > Streptomycetaceae > Streptomyces > Streptomyces sp. NPDC002057. The sequence continues at coordinate 56,942 of NZ_JBEOXR010000017.1, read as the reverse complement.
CCCACCTCCACTCCCTGCGCGAGAGGGGACGCTGACCCGCCGGGCTGCCGCACGCCCCCGACCAGGGGTTCCGCGTCACCGCCGACACCCGTCCGCACTCCGCGTACGCGGGCGCGCACCCCGCGTGCGCGCGGTCGGACAATTCGGTCTGGATCAAGGACTGTAGGGCGGCGGCACCCCACTGACCACGGAAAACGCTGGTGAAAGCCACCTCGAACCCCTGGTAGAGTTACATCTGTCGCCGCGAGGGAAACCGCAAAGCGACAGACACCTTGTCCGGGTGGCGGAATGGCAGACGCGCTAGCTTGAGGTGCTAGTGCCCTTTATCGGGCGTGGGGGTTCAAGTCCCCCCTCGGACACCAGCGGAAATGCCGGTCGATCTCGTATCGACCGGCATTTCGCGTTTCCCGCCGGGGTGCTCCGGCGGGCACGGCACCGACCGCGGGATCGACGGTTTCGGTGCCGTGCGCCTCAGGTCCGGTGCGGTCGAGAGGGCCCGGCCGGTCAGAGGGAGTTGTAGGCCGCGAGCCAGCCCGAGGCGAGGTGGTCGCCGCGGGTGAAGACGACGTGGCCGCTGCCGGACGCCGCCGGGGCGGGAGTCAGGCCTGTCGCGCGTTCGGCGAGCAGGGCGAGGTAGGCCGAGGGGGAGAGCGCGCAGTCGCGCGGGGGCGTGGTGCCGGGCCAGTCGGGTGAGCCGAGGCCCAGGTCGAGGGCGGCGTGCCAGAGGCGGGGGACCAGGTGCGGGGCCAGGGGCGCCGTGGCCATGCGTTCGCAGATCCAGAGGAGGCGGCCCGCGCCGCGGGTGGGGCCGAGGGAGCGCCAGCGGATGCGCTGGGAGAGGTCGGAGGCGACCACGGCGACCCAGGGCGGCACCGTTCCGAGGGGGCCCTGGGCGCCGAGCCAGCCGAGGTAGCGGCGGGCTTCCTCCAGGATGTTGGTCATGCTCTCGACCGGGATGCCGAGGACGTAGCCGGAGTGGGTGCGGAAGAGCCGGGGCTGGTGGGCGATGAGGAGCAGGACCGCCCGGGCCAGGTCTCCGGCGATCAGCGGGGGTTCCTCCTCGCCGTCCGCCCGGGTGGCGTCGCGCTTCCCGAGGGCGCCGCTGCGCAGCACCTCGATGAGGGCGCGGCGTGACCGGTCGGAGAACGGGGCCTGTTCGAGGGTGGGCAGCCGGGTGCTGAGGACGTCCGCGAGGAGGTCCTCGGCGGCGTCGGGGGAGGTGGGTTCGGGCAGCGCCTTGAGGACCGTGCCGACCTCCGAGGCGAGTTCGGCGTCGACCATGAAGCGGCTGGTCAGTGTGCCGAGGGCGGTGGGGCGCCAGGCGCTCGTGCCGGGGTCGGCGGCTGCCCCGGGTTCGGCGGGGGAGAGCAGCCCTGCGGTGAGGAGGAAGGCGGCGGCTTCGTGCACGGGGTCGTGGGAGTCGTGGCCCTGGTGCATGGCGAAGGATTCGGCCCACCATTCCTCGGCGTCGGAGAGGGAGGTGACCCTGCCCTGGACCGCCTCCGCGAGCAGGTGGTCGGGGAGGCGGTCGTCGAGGCGGGACCGCACGGTGTAGCCGGCCGCGAGCCGGGCCTGCCAGTGGGCGCGTTCGTTCTCCTCGGCGAGCAGGAAGGCCCAGCCTTCGCGTTCCCCGGCGCCGACGCGGCCGGCCCGGCCGAACATCTGCTGGACCATGGACACCTCCATGCGGTCCTGCCCGATGGTGGTGTCGGCGACGACGACCGCGCGTGCGGGCAGGTTGACGCCCGCGGCGACGGTCGAGGTCGCGACGAGCACGTCGGCCTCGCGTGCGCGGAAAGCGCGCTCCGCCTCCCTCTTGAAGGGCCAGTCGCGGTAGTGGAGCCGTACGCCCGCCTTGGTGCAGAGCCGTTCGACGGTGTCGGCGTCGTCGGCGTCGACGCCGGCTGTGGGGACGCCGCGGTCGGCGGCGAGGGCGAGGGCGGTCGAGCGCACCCGGCGTTTGCTGCCGCAGAAGACGAGCACGCTGCCTCCGTCGGCGACGACGTCGCGGGTGATCGCGACCGTCGTCGCGGTGCGGAGGGCGGCGCGGTCGGTCCAGCTCCGGGCCTCGGCGGTGGGCAGGACGGGGAGCTGCCAGGTCAGCCGGGTGGGCCGCCAGGCGGTGCGCAGCAGCCGGGCGCCGAGCCAGACGGCGACCTGGTCGGCGTTGGCGACCGTGGCGGAGAGTCCGACGATCCGGACCTGGGCGGTGTCCCTGCGGACCCGGGTGAGGAGTGCTTCGAGTACGGCTCCCCGGCCGGGGTCGCCGAGGAGGTGGATCTCGTCGACGATCAGGCAGCCGACTTCGGCCAGCGCGTCGCGCAGGGAGCCGGTCCGGCAGATGGACTCGAACTTCTCGGTGGTCGCCACCCAGATGTCGGCGGTCCGGATCAGCTCGGCGTCGGTGGCGAACTCTCCGGTGAGACGGACCACGACCAGCCCGTTGTCGCGCCACCGGGCCAGGTCGCGGTCGAGTTCGTCGGTCAGGGAGCGTTGTGGGACGAGCCAGGCGGCCTTGCGTCCGGAGGCGTGGGCCTTGAGCGCGGCGACCATGCCGATGGGGGTCTTGCCCGCTCCGGTGGGCGCGACGACGACCAGCGGGGTGTCGTCGGCGAGGACGGCGGGCACCGCGTCGGCCTGTGCGGGGTTGAACCGGGGGTGGGGGAGCAGCCGGGCCCAGTCGGCGGGGACGAGGTCGGTGACGGGGATGTACCCGGCGTCGTCGTGCGTGTCCGGTGGCAGGGGCTCCAGGGTGTCCCACTGGCCCGCGAAGGAGTCCCGGGCGGCGTGGGAGCCGGGGCCGGTGACCGGTGTGGAGACGGTGCCGGTCGTGCGGACGGGGTGGGCGACCAGCTCGGTGGGGCCGCCGAGGTCGTTGAGCGTGCCGAGGTGCTCCGACTCGATCCAGTACCGCGCGGTGCGGAAGGGGACGGCCGCCTCGGTGAGGTGGGTGCGCAGGGCGCTGAAGCGCGGTCCCTCCGGGAGGATCACCCGTACGTCGTCGGCGGCCTCGACCGCGGTGGCGGACGGGCGCCACGCGGGGTCCGTCACCTTGTGCCACAGCAGGGCCCGTCGCTCGGGGGCGTCCGGCACGGGAAGGTCGTCCGGCCATCCGCCGTGGGGTGTGACCGCCGCTGTCGGCGGGGTCGCCCGCGGTGGCCTGGGGGCGGGCACGGTGTGGGTTGGTTTTCCCCGGTGGGGGCGGGGCACGGTGACGGCGCCGCCGGTGGCGGCCGGTGCGGCCCCGAGCTGGTCGTACGTCTTCAGCCCCAGGTCGGCGAGGGTGAGGGCCCGGGGGCAGGTGGGGCAGACGAGGGCGACGTAGCGGTAGATCCGGCCGCCCGACTCGTACGGTCTGCGGAGGGCGTGCAGCGGTCCGGCGCAGTCGGGGCACGGGTGCGGGACCTGTTCCTCGTAGCTCCAGCCGGGTTCGTCGAAGCGGGGCGGAAGCGGGCCGGCCGGTGTCGAGCCCCAGCGCTGCCGCATCAGCGCGGCGACGGACACGTCCTCGGTCTTCTCCTCAGCCATGCGCCGACTCTGGCAGGGCGCATGCGCCCGTGCCAGCGGTTTCGGGCAAGATCACTCGGCGCGCTTCCGCGCCACCACCAGCCTGCACCGGGGGCTTCCGTCCTCCCTGCGGCCGAGGGGTTCGACGGGGGTGAGGGAGACGTCGAAGCCCGTGTTCTCCAGGAGGGTGCGGACGTCCGTGAGGCGGAAGGTGCGGTAGTACATGACGAACGGGGGGCGCCAGAGTGCGTTGCGGGCGCGCATCGTCGCGTCGAAGGCCCAGAGGGTCCAGTAGAGGCGGGAGCCGACCGGGGGCGGGGCCGGGAGGGGGAAGGCGAAGGTGCCGCCGGGGCGCAGGGAGGCGTGGACCTGGGCGAACAGGGTGCGCTGCTGGTCCGGGAGGAAGTGGCCGAAGGCGCCGAAGCTGACCGCCAGGTCGAAGGCCGGGGCGAAGGGCAGGGCGAGGGCGTCGGCGCGGACCAGGTCGGCGGTGGGGTGGGCGGCGCGGGCCCGGGCCAGCATGCCCGTACTGAAGTCGACGCCCGTGACCCGGCCCGCGCAGACCGCGCGCAGGACGCCGAGCCCCGCGCCGGTGCCGCAGCAGACGTCGAGCCCGGTGTCGAAGGGGCCGAGGGGTTCCAGGGTGCGGGTGACCGCGGTCAGGAGGCGGTCGGAGGTGCGGAAGGGGGTCGCGTCGAAGGAGTCCGCGAGCAGGTCGTAGCCGTGCTCGACCGAGGAGAGGGCCTGGACGGTCAGCTCGCGGAGGCTGGGGCCCTGCGGGGTGAACATGCTCCTGACCCTATGCCGTCCCGGCCCGTGCGGTCAGAGCGCGCTGCGTACCGGGGGCGACGCCCAGGACGGTGCGATCCCCGTCAGCTGGCAGACGAGCAGGTACAGCGGGATCGGCGGCGTGTAGGGCGAGGTGCCGTCGGGGTGGTGGATGAGGCGTGGCCGGCGGTCCGGGATCTCGGCGCCCCGCGCGTAGCAGGCGGGCAGCGGCCAGGTCACGTCGTGGTCGGAGCCGGCCGGGACCAGCCACCACCACCAGTCGGAGTCGGCGTAGACGCAGCCCTTGGCGGGGAGGCGGGAGAGGATCTTGAATCCGAAGCGGGCGGGGACGCCGACGGCGTCGCAGCCGAGGCCGGTGTGGAGTCCGACGGGAACGGCGAGGCGGGTGGCGCCGAGCTCGCGGGGGCGGGCCGGGCCGGGGGTGCCCCGGTCGGCGGTGCGGAGGCCCGGTGCGTGCAGGTCGGCGGCGGGGATGCCGGTCGTGCGGAGGTCGGGGGTGTGGCCGGCGTCGGAGGCGCGGCGGGGTTCCGGCACGCGGCCGGCGGTGGGGGACCGGAGGGCCCCGGGAAGCAGGGGGATCATGCGGGTGGCCATCGACCTCAGCACGGTTCCCCCATGCCGTGGGCCAGTTCCGCCCAGACGATCTGTGCCGTGCCGTGTCCGGTGCGGTCGGCGCCCCAGGCGGTACAGAGCGCGTCGACGATGAGGAGGCCGCGGCCGCGTTCGTCCTCGCCGCAGTCGCGTATCCGGGGTCCCGCCGGTCCGCCCTCGTCCCGTACGGCGATCCGCAGCGTCTCCTCGTCCTCGCGCAGCTCGCATATGAACCGGTCGCTGGCGGTGTGCACCACGGCGTTGGTGACGAGCTCGGAGACGACGAGGGCCACCGTGTCGCGGATGTCGGGGCCGCAGCCCCAGAGAATGAGCCGTTCCTCGGCGAGCCGGCGGGCCCGGGCGACGGACTCGGTGCGGGCCGGGAGCTCGAAGGCGAAGCGGCGGACGGTATCGGGGTGCGGCTGTGGGCGCTGGGCCATGACCCGAGGGGCTCGGGGACTCAAGAGAGCTGAGGGCTGCGCGTTACCAGAAGCCACGACCGGTTCCTCACAACAGTGGGCAGGACTGCCGTACGGCGCTGTCGCCGTGGCGCGGTGGCGCACGGCGGCAGCGTGTACTGGTTCACCGGAACACTGTCCTCCTGACTCGGACACTTGGCAAGTGGCACTCTGAAAATTGCAGAGTGCTGTGTTCTCTCTGGCCCGGCTTCGTGTCACACTCGTCAAAACAGTGCGTCGGGGAGGTCTGAGAGTGAGCGAGCCGCGGTCCGCCCCCACGGTGGGACAGGTCGTTCTCGGCAGGCGCCTGCAGGATCTGCGGGAGCGGGCCGGCCTGAAGAGGGAAGAGGCCGCGAAGATCCTCCGGGTGGCCCCGGCCACCGTCCGGCGGATGGAGACCGCCGAGGTCGCACTGAAGATTCCGTACGTGCAGCTCCTGTTGAAGGAGTACGGGATCACGGATTCCGAGGCGGAGGGCTTCATCGCCCTCACCGAGGAGGCCAACCTTCCCGGCTGGTGGCAGCGGTTCCACGACGTGCTGCCCGGCTGGTTCTCCATGTACGTCAGCCTGGAGGGGGCCGCCAGCCTCATCCGGGCCTACGAGCCCCAGTTCGTCCCCGGTCTGCTCCAGACCGAGGACTACGCCCGCGCCATTCTGCGCAGCGGGGCGGTCGGCGGCGGCAGCGATGCCGCCAAGGACGAGGACGCCGAACGGCATGTAGCCCTACGGATGGAGCGTCAGTCCCTGCTGACCAGGGAGGACGCCCCGAAGTTCTGGGTGATCATGGATGAGACGGTGTTCCGCCGACCGGTCGGTGCCGGGCCCGAAGTGATGCGCGACCAGCTCGACCGGCTGCTCGAAGCGTCCGAGCTGCCGAACGTCACCCTGCAGATCGCGGAGTTCGCGTCCGGCCACCACCCCGGCACCTACGGACCGTTCGTCCTCTTCCGCTTCGCCATGCCCGAACTCCCGGACATGGTCTACAGCGAGTACCTGACCGGCGCCGTCTACCTCGACGCGCGCCCCGAGGTGGCATCCCACCTGGAGGTCATGGACCGCATGGCGGCTCAGGCCGCGACTGCACAACGCACGAAGGAGATCCTCAGGGATCTCCGCAAGGAGCTGTGAATGGATCGCATATACAACGGCATGCCCGCCGCGGAGCTCGGTGCCGAGGGCTGGCACAAGCCCTGGAGCGGTGGGAACGGGGGCAACTGCGTGGAGGCCATGAAGCTGGCCGACGGCAGAGTCGCCGTGCGACAGTCCGCAGACCCTGAAGGACCAGCGCTCATCTACACCCACGGGGAGATCGCCGCTTTCATCCAGGGCGCCAAATCCGGTCAGGCTGATTTTCTGCTCACCTGACCCCTTCCGTACCACCGGTACCGTCGCGTAACTCTTGTTGTAGCGCCACTCGTTCATCCCGACCAGGAGAGCCGATGACCCAGGACCCCGCATCCGTTCGGATCGACACCAGCACACCGCATCCGGCACGTATGTACGACTGGTTCCTGGGCGGCAAGGACAACTACCCGGTCGACGAGGCGATGGCTCGCCAGCTGCTCACCGTCGACGCCCGGGGCCGGGACATGGCCCGCGTCAACCGGGCCTTCATGCACCGCGCCATCCGTTGGCTCAGCGCCCACGGCGTCCGCCAGTACCTGGACGTCGGTACGGGCATCCCGACCGAGCCCAACCTGCACCAGATCGCGCAGCGGGCCGCGCCGGAGTCCCGCATCGTCTACTGCGACAACGACCCGATCGTGCTCGCGCACGCGGCCGCCCTGCTGCGCTCGACCCCGGAAGGGGCCACCGAGTACATCCAGGCGGACGCGCGTGACCCCGAGATCATCCTCGAAAGGGCCGGAAAGGTCCTTGACTTCGACCAGCCCATCGCGCTGTCGATGCTCGCCCTGCTGCACTTCGTCGGGGACGAGGACGGCGCCTACGACCTGGTCGGCAAGCTCGTCGACCAGCTGGCACCGGGGAGCTACCTGGTCCTCTCGCACGTCACCGGGGACTTCAACCCCGAGGGCGCGGCGGAGGCGGTCGCGATGTACAAGGCCCGCGGCCTGACCCTGCGGCCCCGCTCGCGCGACGAGCTGGCCGCGTTCTTCGACGGCATGGAGTTCGTCGAGCCCGGGGTCTCGCTCACCGCCGAATGGCACCCGGAGCTGGGCGAGCCGGTCCCGGTCCCGGGCGACGAGCCCATCCCGGGGTGGGCCGCGGTGGCCCGCAAGCTCTGACGGACCGCCGGCACGACAGACGAACAGCGCGCGGAGAGAAGGCCCGCGGACTCCGGTCCGCGGGCCTTCTCTCCTTCGCTCTGGGGCGAGTACCCCCGCTCTCTGGGGCGAGCTCCCTGCCCCGGGGCGAGTCCCCTGCCCCGGGGCGAGTCCCCCGCCCCGGGGCGAGTCCCGTGCTCTCAGCGGCGGGCCGGTGGTACCAGCGTCACCCGGAAGCTCCGTGACGGACCCACGTTGCCGGCCGCGTCGATCGTGCGGTACTCGATCGTGTGCGTGCCGTAGTCGGGGGTCGCGTCGTCCCACGGCACCGCCCGGCTCCGGCCCAGCTTCCCGTACACGAGGTCGTCGATCACCGTGCCGCCCGGCGAGAAGCGGAACGGCGCCTCCGCGTCCGTCGGCCAGCCGTAGTACGTGTACCAGCCGTCGCCGTCCACCCGGAACTGGCTCACCACCGCGCCCTCCTGGTCGTCCCGGGCGGTCAGCCGCATGGTGAACGGGCCGTCGTGGACGTACTCCACGGGACGCCCGGGGCGCCGCACCGTGCGCAGCGGCTCGGAGAGTTCGTACGAGGCCGTGGCCGGGCGGGCGTCCACCGTCCAGCTCAGCCTCGCGTCCGTTCCCGCGAGGTGAGCCGTGAGGGTGTGGGTTCCCGGGGTCAGCCGGAGCGGACGCAGGTCGAGGTCACGGTCGTTGGGGCCGGTCGGGACGGGGCGGCCGTCGAGGCGCCAGCGCACGGCCGGGGTGCGGTCGACCGGGTGCGTGGTGTCCGCGTGGACGACGGACCGCGCGCCGACGGGCGAAGCGGTGGGGGTGTGGCCGGTGAAAGCGGCCCGGGTGTCGTCGCGCGCGGTGGTGAGGGAGGGGTCCACCGTCCAGCTGACGGTCCGGGTCAGCGCGGCGGAGGCGCGGACCGCCGGGTCGCGGACGAAGGGCGTCGGGTCGGTGACGGTCGCCGTGAGGGTGTGCGGGCCGGGGGAGAGCCGCAGCTTCCGCAAGTCGACCGTGCGGGCCCCGCGCGTGGGCAGGGTCCGGCCGTCGAGGCGCCAGGCCACGCCGAGCGCGCCGCCCACCGGGTGCAGGGTGTCCACCCACACCGTCCGGTCCGCACCGACGGGCGCGGTGTTCGGCGTGTGCCCCTGGACCAGGTTCACCTTCGCGGAGATCGCCTCGACCATCACCTCGCGCTCCACCTGGTCGAAGGCGTAGCCGAGGGTCTTCATGAGGGAGTGGCGGCTCGGGCGCCAGACGCCCCCGGTGCTGTACAGGCCGCCCTCGTGGCGGCCGATGACACCGCCCGACTCGCTCTCCTCGCCGAGCCATCGCCACCACTTGGCCCGCCGCTCCCGTATCTGGGACTCCGTCAGGAGCGTGTGGTGGGCGGAGGAGGGCTCGGGGCCCGAGTACGCCCCGCCGGGCACGCCGCGCGCGTAATAGTCGTACTCGTCCTGGAGGCCGCCGAGCGAATGCCCGATCTCGTGCGGGGTGATGAGGGAGGAGAGCGCGTTGCCGCCGGAGGCGGTGGCGTAACTGCCGCCCGCGCCGCCGTAGGTGGAGCTGTGGGCGAGGGCCACGATCTGCCGGTTGGCGTGGCTGGTGCCGGGGACGAGATCGGCGAGCGCGGCGGCCTTCCCGCTGTCGACGGTCAGCAGCCGCTGCACGCTGCCCGCGTTGCAGCCGCCCCAGAACCCCATGTCGAGCACGGTGTCACGGGCGGGGGAGGCCAGGCCCGGATCGCAGTCCACGCCCGACTCGGCCGAAGGGGACTCCACCGCCCACACGTTGATGTACGAGCGGTAGGAGGCGAAGGGCTCGATGCTCCACAGGGTGTTCAGATGCCGTTCGAGGTCCGCGCGGAACACCGGCATCTCCGCCGCCGTGTAGCCGTCGCCCATGAACACCAGGTTGAACCGCCGGTCCGCGGGCCCGGTGGTCTGCACGGGGACGACAGCCGGGCCGTCACCGGTGGTCGGCGTCCCGGCCGCCGCCGGCACGGTTCCCACCAGGCCCGTGGCCAGCAGACACACCGTGACGAGGCGGGCCACCCCTCGTCGAACTCCACTGCGCTGTGAGGTCATGGGGCGCGAGCCTAGGCCGCGCCCCCGGCCTCGTAAAGATGTTCGTCGGCCGTACGGACGGGTGTCGCCTCAGTGCCGCAGGTACGCCAGCCCCGCGTGCTCCGCCGTGTAGCCGTCCACCAGCCGGCGGGCCACCGCCACCGAGTCGACCAGCGGATGCAGGGCGAAGGCCTTCACGGCGGTCGACCGCGAGCCGCTCTCCGCCGCCGCGAGGACCTCCCGCTCCACGGCCTTCACCGCCGTCACCAGACCCACCGCGTGGTACGGCAGCGGGGACACCGCCACCGGATGGGCGCCGTTCGCGTCCACCACGCAGGGCACCTCGATCACCGCGTCCACGTCGAGCGCGCCGAGCGTCGTGCCGTTGCGCACGTTGAGGATCAGCGTGGCCCGTTCGTCGCGCGCGATCGCCCGCATGAGGGCGAGCGCCACCTTCTCGTAGCCACCGGACTCCAGGTCCTCCTCGTCGCGCTCCCCGATCCCGGCGGCCTCCCGGTTGGCGGCCATGTAGGTGGCCTCGCGGTCGGCGAGCGTACGGTGCCAGGCGGCGAGGGCGGGCGTGTCCGGCTTGCCCATCTCCTCGTAGAAACCGGCCTGTTGGTCGCGGAGGTAGGCGCCGCGGGTCCGCTCCGCGGTGCGGTAGGCGTGCACGGCCTCCCGGTTGAAGTAGTAGTAGTGCAGGTACTCGTTGGGGATCGCGCCCAGCGAGCGCAGCCACTCGGGGCCGAACAGCCTGCCCTCCTCGAAGGAGCCGAGCGCCTCCTCGTCGGCGAGCAGCCGAGGCAGCTCGTCCCGGCCGCCGATCCGCAGTCCGCGCAGCCAGCCCAGGTGGTTGAGGCCCACGTAGTCGATCCAGGCCTCGTCCGGGTCGGCGCCCAGGACGCGCGCGACCCGCCGGCCCAGACCCACGGGGGAGTCGCAGATGCCGACGACCCGGTCGCCGAGGATCCGGGACATCGCCTCCGTGACCAGGCCGGCCGGGTTGGTGAAGTTGATGACCCAGGCGTCCGGGGCGAGTTCGGCGATCCGGTGGGCGACGCGCACCGCGACGGGCACGGTCCGCAGGCCGTAGGCGATGCCGCCCGCCCCCACCGTCTCCTGGCCGAGGACACCTTCGGCGAGCGCGATCCGCTCGTCGGCCGCCCTGCCTTCCAGACCGCCGACGCGGATCGCGGAGAACACGAAGTCCGCCCCGCGCAGCGCCTCGTCCAGGTCCGTCGTCGCCGTCACCCGCGGCGCGTCCGGGACCCCCGCGCCCTGTTCCGCGAGGACCCGGGCGATGGCCGAGAGCCGCCCCTCGTCGAGGTCGTACAGGGTGACATGGGTGACCCGCCCCTCGGCGTGGTCGCCGAGGAGAGCGCCGTACACCAGCGGCACCCGGAACCCGCCGCCTCCGAGAATCGTCAGTTTCATGCTCGTACGCTACTCGGGCGACCGCTCCGAGCAGCGGGAATCCGGCCCGGCGTCCACCCGGCCGTCCACATGCCGGGCGCCGTGCCGTGCGTCCGGTGGGGGACAATGGCGGCATGTCCCGACGCAAGACCCGCCCCCGTGCGACCGCCGCGCCCGCGCCCGCCGTCACCGCGGAATCGCCCTGTCCCTGCGGCCTCGACGCTCCGTACGGAGCGTGCTGCGGCCGGTTCCACACGGGCGCGGGCGGCACTGCTCCCACCGCCGAGCTGCTCATGCGCTCCCGCTACTGCGCGTTCGTCGTCCGCGACGAGGGCTATCTGCTGCGCACGTGGGCGCCGGAGACGAGGCCGGGCGAGGTCGACTTCGACCCCGGCATGCGCTGGGCGGGCCTGGAGATCGAGGGAGCCGCCGAGGGCACGGCCTTCCACCAGCGCGGCACCGTCACCTTCACCGCGCGCTACGTCCACGGCGGCGAGCCCGGCGCCATGCGCGAGCGGAGCCGCTTCGCCCGGCACGAGGGAGCGTGGGTGTACGTGGACGGGGACGTCACGGAGTAGGGGCGCCGCCCCGGGACCGGCGAGCCCCCGGGCCCCGAGACCGTCGGCCGGGCGGGGGTCTCAGCGCGCCCCCGCCGACGCCTTCGGCCTGTCGCGGGGCAGGCCGTGCGCGAGGTCCTCGGCGACCATCCGCTTCGCGATGGCGTCCGTCGCCACGCGCAGCTCGGGCCCGCTGGGCTTGCCGCGTTCCTGCTCGACGCGGCCGGAGAGCCAGTCGCCCCAGGCGTGGGTGATCACGTCCGCCTCGCGCCTGCCCGCCGGGGTGTGCGAGAGCAGGCTGCCGTCGCGGGTGAGGAAGCCCTCGTCGACCATGCGGTCGAAGACCGGCAGGAGCACCTCGGGCGGCACCCGCCGCCCGGCCGAGATCAGTCCCAGGCTGGCGTGTCCGACCGTGCGGGTGAACAGTTCGACCTGCATCACCGCCCAGGCCCCCGCCGTGTCGAGCCGGGTGTCGGAGTCGGTGACGATCCGCCGGGCCGTGTCCAGGTCGGTGCGGCGCAGGATCCGGCCGACGGACAGTTCGAGGAGTTTCGCCGAGTCGCCGGAGGTGGTGGGGGAGGCGAAGCCCTCGCCCATGTCGGGGGCGGCGGCGCGGGCCGAGTCGCGGAGGGTGACCTGCTTGAGGAAGAGCGCGACGACGAAGCCGACGGCGGCGACCGGCACGGTCCACAGGAAGACGGTGTGGAGGGTGTCGGCGTAGGCGTTGACGATCGGTTCGGCGACCTGGTCCGGCAGCCCGTGCACGCCGGCGGGGCTCTGGGCGGCCTGGGCGACGCCGGCCGGGTCCACACCGAGGCCCTGGGCGAGGGCCGCGGCCTCGCCGACGCCGGCCGCCAGGTTGGGCTGGAGGGAGTTGACGTAGATCGTGCCGAAGACGGCGGTGCCGAAGGAGCTGCCGAGCGTGCGGAAGAAGGTGACGCCGGAGGTGGCCGTGCCGAGGTCGGCGTAGTCGACGGTGTTCTGCACGGCGATGGTCAGGACCTGCATGCACAGACCGATGCCGACGCCGAGCACGAACATGTACAGCGACGCGAGCCAGGTGCTGGTCCCCGGTTCCATGAGCGACAGCAGATAGAGCCCGAGCCCCATCACCAGGCAGCCGACGATCGGGAAGATCCGGTAGTGGCCGGTCTTGCTGACCACGTTGCCGCTGAAGATGGAGGCGATGAGCAGACCGACCACCATGGGGAGGGTGCGGATGCCGGAGACGGTCGCCGAGTCCCCGTCGACGTACTGGAGGTACGTCGGCAGGAAGGTCATCGCGCCGAGCATGGCGAAGCCGACGACGAAGCTCAGCACGGAGCAGACGGTGAAGACCGGGTTGCCGAAGAGCCGCATGGGCAGCATCGGTTCGGCCGCCCGGGTCTCGACCCAGCAGAACAGGGCGAGGGCGATGATGCCCCCGGCGAAGAGGCCGATGATGACCCCGGAGCTCCAGGCGTACTCGTTGCCGCCCCAACTGGTCGCCAGGATCAGGGCGCTGGCTCCGGCGGCGACGAACGCGATGCCGGCGTAGTCGATGACCGGCCGGCTCGCGGAGCGTACGGAGGGGATGGTGCGGGCGGCGGCGATGACGACCAGGATCGCGATGGGCACGTTGACGTAGAAGGCCCAGCGCCAGCTCAGGTGGTCGGTGAACAGACCGCCGAGGAGCGGGCCGATGACGGTGGACACACCGAACACGGCCCCGATCGCGCCCTGGTACTTGCCGCGTTCGCGCAGCGGGATCACATCGGCGATGAGCGCCATCGAGGTGACCATGAGGCCGCCCGCGCCGATGCCCTGGAGACCGCGCCAGACGATGAGCAGCGTCATGTTGGTGGCGAGTCCGCAGAGGAACGAGCCCGTGATGAAGACGATCGCCGAGATCTGGAAGATCACCTTGCGGCCGAAGAGATCGCCGAACTTGCCGACGAGGACGGTCGCGACCGTCTCCGCGAGCAGGTACGCGGTGACCACCCACGACATGTGGGCGGCGCCCCCGAGGTCCGAGACGATCGTGGGCAGTGCCGTGCCCACGATGGTCTGGTCGAGGGCCGCGAGGAGGACACCCAGCATGATCGTGCCGAAGACGATGTTGCGGCGGCGGCGGTCGAGCACGGGTGGCTCGGTGGCGGCCGGGGGCGCGGGCGCTGCGTCGCTGGTCGTGGTCACTCTCGCAGCGTCACACCGGCCCCGTCCGGGTGCATGCGGGGGTCGGCCGAACGGGCGGACCCGTCAGGGGGTCGCCCGCGGCGTCTCCGGGGCGGGTGACCGGCCCCGGGGGCCGGTCGGTTCCGGGTGGGTGAGCGGCCCGGCGGACCGTCAGGGGGCGACGGGCAGCGTCGGGTGGTGCTTGGCGAGGATCTTGTTGGCGCGGGCGAGCGCGGCGAGCGCGTGCTCACGGTCGGCCCGGTCCTCCGCGCACAGCGGTCCCCGGAACCGGTACACCTCGCGTGCCGCGCAGTCCGCGTCGATCTCGGCCTGGAGGACGTGCAGGGGCAGGCAGGACCCGATCAGCGCGGCGACACGGTCGGGGATCGGAACGGGTACGAGGCGTGAGGGAGAGGTGATCACGGGTCAGTCCTAGCGGGTCCGGGGAGCGTACGGAAGTCTTCTCCCTCCCATACGTACCGGATCGCCGTACGGGTTCCGGTACGGCGCCGTCGCGGTGGGGCAACGACCGGGACGGCCCTCCGGGCGGTCCGGGGCCGATCAGGTCGGGCGACCCGCCGCGCACGTGATCCGGGGACGGGGGCGTTCTCGCAGGTACGGGGTCGGGTGACGGCGGCGGACATGCGTACCGTCCTTGCATATCGCCCGCCCGGGCAGCGAACACCTGGTCGATTCACGGGTGTTGCGCCCTGTCCGTCCGCCCGGGGAATGTGAAGGATCTCACGTCGCGGAATGGTGCATTCCGAAGAAGGGGTCCTAGTCGAGGATCTCGGACAGGTCGTACGACACGGGTTCGTCCAACTGCCCGTACCCGCAGGACTCCGGCGCGCGGTCCGGGCGCCACCGCTTGAACTGGGCCGTGTGCCGGAAGCGGTCGCCCTCCATGTGGTCGTATCCGACCTCGCAGACCCGCTCGGGCCGCAGCGCCACCCATGACAGGTCCTTCTTCCCCGACCAGCGGCTCGGCGCACCCGGCAGCCGGGCCCCCTCGTGCGCCGCCTCCTCCGCCCACGCCGCCCACGGGTGCCCGTCCGGCGGGTCCATCCGGAGCGGCGCCAGTTCCTCGATCAGCTCGGCCCGCCGCTGTGCGGTGAAGGCCGCGCACACGCCGACGTGCTGGAGGGCGCCCCGGTCGTCGTGGAGGCCGAGCAGCAGTGAACCGACCACCGGGCCGCTCTTGTGGAAGCGGTAGCCGGCCACCACGACATCGGCCGTCCGCTCGTGCTTGATCTTGTACATGAGGCGGGCGTCCGGACGGTAGGGCAGGTCCAGCGGCTTGGCGATCACCCCGTCGAGCCCCGCCCCCTCGTACTGCTCGAACCAGCGGGCGGCGAGCTCGGCGTCCCGGGTCGCCGGGGCCAGATGCACCGGCGCGTCGACCCCGGCGAGCACCCGCTCCAGGGCTTCCCGGCGCTCGCTCAGCGGGGTGTCGAGCAGCGCGTCGTCCCCGAGGGCGAGCAGGTCGAAGGCGACGAACCGCGCCGGAGTGGTCTCGGCCAGCATGCGGACCCGCGACTCGGCCGGGTGGATCCGCTCGCTGAGCCGGTCGAAGTCGAGATGGCCGCCGTGCTCGACGACGATCTCCCCGTCGACCACGCAGCGCTCCGGCAGCCGGGCGGCGAGCGCCTCGACCAGCTCGGGGAAGTACCGGGTGAGGGGCTTGCCGGTACGGCTGCCGATGACGAGCTCCGGTCCGTCCCGGTGCACGATCGCGCGGAAACCGTCCCACTTCGCCTCGTACTGCATCCCCGGGGGGATCCGCTTCACGGACTTGGCGAGCATCGGTTTCACGGGCGGCATCACCGGAAGATCCATGAGGCGATTGTCCGGTATGCGGGAGTTGTCGGCGAGCCCTAGGCTGACCGGCATGGCAGGCAAGGCGGCAGCGGTGGAACTCGAAGTCGGCGACCGGACCGTGCGCGTGTCCCATCCGGACAAGGTGTACTTCCCCGAACCCGGCTACACCAAGCTCGACATGGTCAGCTACTACCTGGCCGTGGGCGACGGCATCACCCGCGCCCTGCGGGACCGTCCCACCACCCTGGAGCGCTACCCCGACGGGGTGACCGGCGAGTCCTTCTTCCAGAAGCGCGCCCCGAAGTACATGCCCGACTGGATCCCCACCGCCCACATCACCTTCCCCAGCGGCCGGTCGGCCGACGAGATGTGCCCCACCGAACCGGCGGCCGTGGTCTGGGCCGCCAACCAGGGGGCCTTCACCTTCCACCCCTGGCCGGTGCGGCGGGACGACACCGACCACCCCGACGAACTCCGCATCGACCTCGACCCGCAGCCCGGCACCGACTACGCCGACGCGGTCCGCGCCGCCCACGAACTCCGTGCCGTCCTCGACGAACACGGACTGCGCGGCTGGCCGAAGACCTCCGGCGGGCGGGGCCTCCACGTCTTCGTGCCGATCACGCCCGACTGGACCTTCACGCAGGTCAGGCGGGCGGCCATCGCGTGTGGCCGGGAGCTGGAGCGACGGATGCCGGAGCGGGTCACCATCAAGTGGTGGAAGGAGGAGCGCGGCGAGCGGATCTTCGTCGACTACAACCAGACCGCCCGGGACCGCACGATCGCCTCCGCCTACTCCGTACGCCCGCGACCGCACGCCCCCGTGTCCGCGCCCCTGCGGTGGGAGGAGATCGACGACGCCGTGCCGCGGGACTTCGACATCAGGACGATGCCGGTGCGGTACGCCGAGCTCGGCGACGTCCACGCCGACATGGACGACGAGCGGTTCAGTCTGGAACCCCTGCTCGAACTGGCCCGGCGGGACGAGGCGGAGCACGGCCTCGGCGACCTGCCCTATCCGCCGGAGTACCCGAAGATGCCGGGCGAGCCGAAGCGGGTGCAGCCCAGCAGGGCGAAGAAGGCGAAGGGGGAGAAGGGGGAGGGGGAGTCGGAGCCGGAGTGAGGTGGATGGCGGAGGCGGGCCGGTGCTTCCGGGTGGGCGCCGGCCCGCCTCTCCCTGGACTCTAAAACAACACGAACGGTCGTGCTAGCATTTTTGCGTACCCAGGAAGACCGAGGAGATCCGGCATGTACCCGATGGCTCCGCTCATCCGCACCGCCCTGAACGCCACCGCCCGCGTCGCCCCCGGCCCCGCCGGCCGCTGGGCCTTCCACCTCTTCGTCCGCCCCCTCGGCAGGGCCCGGGTGAAACCCGGGGAACGGGCGCTGCTCGCCACCGCGCGCACCGGGCACCTCCGGGTCCGGGGCCAGGACGTCGTCACCTACGCCTGGGGCGACGGCAGCCGTCCCGTCCTCCTCGTCCACGGCTGGTCCTCACGCGCCTCGCGCCTCACCGCCTTCGCCGAGGCGCTGCTCGCCCGCGGCTACAGCCCGGTCGCCTTCGACGCGCCCGGCCACGGCGACTCCCCGGGGCGGGCGACCAACATCCTCGAATACCGGGAGATCATCCGGGAGTTGCACGCGCGCCACGGTGACTTCGACGCCGTCGTCGCCCACTCCTTCGGCGTCCTCGCCTCCCTCTTCGCCCTCCGCGACGGCGTGCGCACGGAACGGTTCGTCGGGCTCGGCGGCGTCGGCTCCTTCGACCTGCTGCTCGCCGGCTTCCAGGCCGGCCTCGGCCTCGACGACCGGGTCGTCCGGTGCATGCGTGACCACGTGGAGCGCCGGCTCGCGCCGGGAGAACCCGGCGTCTGGGACCGCTTCGGTGCCGACCGGGACCCCGGCGCACTCGGTGCTCCCGTCCTGCTGTTCCACGACGAGAACGACGACATGGTGCCGCCCGCACAGTCACGGCTCCTCGCCCGGGCCCACGGCGACAGGGCCCGGCTCGTCGCCACCCGGGGCCTCGGCCACCGCCGCGTCCTGCTGGACCCGGCGGTCGTGGCGGAGGCGATGGAATTCCTGACGGCCCCGGCTGTGGAGCCGTCTGCCGTGGAGCCGTCGGAGGGGCGGGTGACCGCGCGCTGAGTCGGTACTCTTCGGGCGTGTTCGTCGGCTTCGCCAGCTTCTCCGGCTTCGCCGCCTTCTCCACCGATGCGGCGAGTCAGCGCTCCCCGGCGTCGAGTCCGTCCCGGCCCCGGTTCGTGGCGGAGGCGCGCAGTCGGGCGGTGACTCCCCGTTCGGCACGGGCGTAGGCCCGGGTGTCGCCGAGGAGGACGGACTGCGCGTTGGCCGCCTCCATCAGGGCGATCACCTCGAACGCCAGCTGCTCCACATCGAGGTCCTCGGTGAAGTCGCCCACCGCCTGAGCCTCCGTCAGGGCCCGTTCCATGTACGTGTTCCAGTCGCGGCGGGTCCCGGCGACGGCGTCGTGGACCGGACCCGTACGGGCGTCGAACTCCGCCGAGACCGCGTAGAAGAAGCAGCCGCCCGCGAACACCCTGCCCGAGGAGTACGCGAGCCAGTTCCGGCACAGCTCGTGGACCCGCCGCGCACCCGGCGGCACGTCCTTGAGGGGCGTGACGACGTGCTCGGCGAAAACGGCCACGGCGGCCCTGATCGTGGCGAGCTGGAGCTCCTCCTTGGAGCCGAAGAGGGCGAAGACGCCACTCTTGCTCAGCTGCAGCTCGGTCGCGATCCGCCCCAGCGACAGGCCTTCGAGACCTTCGACCGAGGCGATGTCCATGGTCCGGCCGAGCACCAGGCGCCGGGTCTGGTTCCCGCGCTCGACGCGCCCGTCCGTCTTGGTCCCGGCGCCGCCGGTGCTGCCGCTCATGTGTCCATGATACTGAACGCACGACCGTGCGGAAATCTTCGGCGCGCAGGTCGGCGGGTGCGCGGTCGATCGGGTGATCAGGTGTGCGGCCCGGCGGGCAGACCCCTAGCCGGTCCGTTCTCCGGGGTCGCGCCGCTCCGACGGGGCCAGGAGGAGGACCTCAAGGGCGCGGGCGCAGGACCGTGCCTGTGCCAGGTACCAGTCGAGCCGCGCGTCGGTGATCAGCTCCGGCGTCGCCCGCACCGCGAGCGCGAACCGCGCGTGCCCCGTCCGTTCCAGGACCGGCACGGCGACCGTTCGCACCCCGTGGGCGGACTCACCGTCGTTGAGGGCGTAACCCGCCTCCCGTACCCGCGCCAACTCAGCGGTCAGAGCGGGCGGTTCGACGATCGTCCGCTCGGTGAACGCGTACAGCGGCGGCAGCGAACGCGGGCCCGCCTCGCCCGCGCGGGGCCAGGCGAGCAGCACCTTCCCGAGCGCCGTCGAGTGCAGCGGCCGACGCAGCCCCACCTTCGGCGTCACCGAGCCACCCGCCACGATCACCACGTGCGGTCCGCTGCGCAGGGCCAGATCGGCGGTGGCGCCCGTCCGTTCGGCGAGATCGGACAGCTCGGGGGCGGCCAGGTGGAGCCCCCGCTGGTGGTACGAGAGCCGGCCCAGCTCCGTCATCGCCGGGCCCAGTCGGTAGCGGGCGGTCCGGGCGTCCTGTTCGAGGAAGCCCGCGCCGAGCAGGGTCCGGGCGAGGCGGTGCGCGGTGGAGGTGGAGAGCCCGAGCCGCCGCGCCAGGTCGGAGGCGCTGAGGTCGGGCCCGTTGTCGTGGAAACAGTGCAGCACGTCCAGTGCGCGGCGGACCGCCTGGGCGCCCGCCGGGGGTCGGGCGATGCCGGCCTCGGTCGTCATAGGGTTCGCTCCCCGTGGGTGATCGGGCTCCCACGCTCCCACATGGCGGGAGCCGATTCAGGGCTCCGGGGAGGTCGGAAACACGCCGTTCATACGCAATCCCACATCGTGGGAGACGAGTTGTCGGAGGTCGAGCATCCGTGGCAGGGTTCCGGCCAAGCCACCACAGCGGCGCCGAACCGAAGGGAGCAGGGCCGGTCATGAACGGACGACGTACCGCACGAAGTGGCGCACGATGTGCGCCCACCGCCTCTCCCGCACCGCTCGGACTCACCCGGCGCCGCCACATCGACCTGGGGCGCGTCGCCGGGGCCGGCTGTCGCTGACACTGCTCGTCGCCTGCCGTCAGCGGCGCTGACGAAGCTCGTCGCGGACGAGGCCCGTCGCCGATGTCGTCCCAGGACGGCGGCCTTCGCCGGGGTCGCTTCTCGGCCTCGTGCGGTCAGCGGGCCGAGAGAGGCCGACGGGCCGACGACGGTCAGCTGGCGTTGGTGGCCAGAGGTCCGGTGACGTCGGCAGGTCGGTGACGGCCGACAGATCCGAAGACTGCCGACAGATCCGAAGACGGCCGGCGGGCCGAAGACGGTCGGCCGGGCTGAGCCGGTCCCTCTCTCCTCTCCGATCCCACCTTGTCCCACGCGGTTTCCAAACCCTTGGTCTCCCGGTTCCCCCGGTCCTCCAGTTCTCACGGTCTTCCGGTCCTCCGGTTCCGCGGCCCTCTCCGGACCCAACCGGTCCGGCGTGCTGCTCCTCCCGCGCTCCGTCGCTGTCGCGTGATCGCGTGACCTGCCGTCGCGCCCCACGCTCCCTCCCCGCTGCCCTCCGCCGTCCCACCACACCCCGGGAAGCCCTCCATGCCGCACGCCCGCGTTCCCGACACGCTCTGGTTCACCCGTTGCCCCGTTCCCACCGCCACCGGTGTCGCCGCCGATCGAGGCTGGCTGGCGGGGGAGTTCGCACCCGACGGCATCGCCGTCCGCTCGCTCCAGGACGCCGAACCCGGCGCCGACCGTGCCACCCACTTCACCCACGCCCTTCCCGGACTCCTCCGCGAGGGCGGCAACGTGCCCGCGCTGTGGGCCCGTTCGCGAGGTGAACGGACCCGGCTCATCGGCCTCACCTGGATCGAGGAGCGACAGGTGGTGCTCGTCGCCCCCGGCTCCCCGGTGCGCGGCGCCGCCGCGCTGCGCGGTCTCCGCCTGGCCCTGCCCCGGCACTCCGTCCCCATCGACTTCTGGCGGGCGATGGCCCTGCGCGGCTTCGAGGGTGTCCTCGCCTCCGCCGGGTACGGGCTCGGCGACGCGGTCCTCGTCGACGTACCCGCCGACGGTCACCAGGGTCAGTGGGCCGCCGAGCTGGACGCCCTGCGCCGGGGCGAGGTCGACGCCGTCTACGTGAAGGGTGCCCTCGCCGTCGAGGCGGCCCGGCGCGCCGGAGCCGAGGTCGCCGTGGAGCTCGACTCCCTCCCCGATCCCGCCCACCGCGTCAACAACGGCACCCCGCGCCCCCTCACCGTGCACCAGGACCTCCTGGACGAACACCCCGAGCTGGTCACCCGATTCCTGGCCGTCCTGCTCCGCGCCGCCGACTGGGCGGCCGGTGAGCCGGCCGAGGTCGCCCGCATCCTCGGCGCCGAGACGGGGGCGGGCGCCGAGGGGGTCGCGGGGGCCTACCGGCCCGGCACCCACCGCACCCTGCACCCGGATCTGTCCGGCACCCGGCTCGACCTGCTCGCCCGGCAGGAGGAGTCCCTGCGCGCCCACGGCTTCCTGCCCGAGGCCGTGGACGTACGGAGCTGGGCCGACCCGGAGCCGCTCCGGCTGGCCCGGCAGCTCACGGCCGCCGCCCCGTCGGCATCGACCCCGCCCGCGTCGTCACCGCAGCCGGTCCCGTAGCCGCGGACGCCGCAGCCCGCCCCCATCCCGACGCCTCATCCCCTGAAGCCTCACCCACCCTCCGGCACCCACCCGCCCCGCCCCCGGCACCCGCACCCGACATCCGAAGGACGACCGCCATGCGCTCCCTCACCCCGCTCGCCGTTCTGGCGGCCCTCGCCGCCCTTTCCACCCTCACCGCCTGCGGAGGCACCGCGGACCCGGCCGCCGCTCAGGGCGGCGGCGGGGCGAAGGGAGCGAAGGGCACGGTCACCATCCGCATCCCCGACCCCGGCAACGCCGGTGTCCTCGCCCGCGGCAAGAAGGACGGCAGCCTCGACAAGGCCCTCGCCGCGGTCGGCGCCAAGGTGGCGTGGACCGGCAGCGCCGGCCCCTTCGCGCCCGCCGCGCAGGCCATGAACGCCGACCAGCTCGACATCGCGACCGGTTCGATCACCTCCGGCATCACGTCCCTCTCCCAGAGCCCCGGCTTCGCCTTCTTCACGGCCACGGCCCCCGACCCCGTCGGCGAGGGCATCCTCGTCCGCGAGGGTTCGGACATCGACTCCGTGCAGGACCTCGTCGGCCGCAAGGTCGCCGTCAACAAGGGCGGCACCGGCGAGTACCTGCTCCTGAAGGCCCTCGCCAAGGCGGGCGTCCCCGCCGACAAGGTGGAGCGGGTCTATCTGCGCCCCGACCAGACGGCGGCCGTCTTCAACGCCGGCCAGGTCGACGCCTGGGCCGTCTGGTCCACCTACGCCGTCGCCGAGATCGGCTCGGGCAAGGCCCACTTCGTCGCCGACGGAACCGCCATCGGCTCCGACAACTACAGCCTCAACGCCGTCCGTTCCGGCTTCGTCAAGGAGCACCCCGAGGTCGTCAAGGCGCTCTACGCCTACCTCCACGAGAACAGCGCCAAGGAGAAGCGGGACCCGGCCGCCTACCTCAACGTCTTCACCGACGCGGGCCCCACCGCGGTCAACGGCAAGGCCAAGGACGTCCAGATCGCCTTCACCGGCAAGGGCGGCACCGTCGACCCGATCAGGCCCGAGGACATCAAGCGCTTCGAGACCGTCGCCGGGTTCTACGCCGACCAGAAGGTGACGCCGAACAAGGTCGACATCGCCGCCCATCTCCTCGACATCGAGAAGCTGTCATGACGGCCACCACCCCCGACCCCGCGACGGCAACGACGTCCACCCGCTCCGACTCCGTGACGGCAACGACGGCAACGACGGCAACGACGGCAACGACGGCCACCACCCCCGACCCCACGACGGGGACGACCGGCACGGCGGCGGAGGACGCCGCCGCCGGACTGGTCGCACCACGTCCGCAACTCCGCCGCCCCCGCTCCCGTACCTACTCCCTCACCGTCCGCGCCCTCGGCCCCGTCGCCCTCCTCGCCCTCTGGTGGTCCTCGTCCGCCACCGGCCTCCTCACCCCCGACGTCCTCGCGTCCCCCGTGCAGGTCATCGACGCGGTAGGGGAGTTGTGGGGCAACGGACAGTTGCCGGACGCGCTCGCCACGTCCCTCACCCGCTCGGGCATCGGGCTCGTCATCGGTCTCGCGGTCGGGCTCACCCTCGGCATCACCACCGGCTTCACCCGGCTCGGCGACGAGCTCCTCGACTCCTCGCTCCAGACCCTCCGCACCATCCCCTTCCTCTCCCTCGTCCCGCTCTTCATGGTCTGGTTCGGCATCAACGAGACCGCCAAGATCCTGCTCATCGCGGTCGCCACCACCTTCCCGATGTACGTCTCCACGGCCGGGGGCGTCCGCAACACCGACCCCAAGCTCGTCGAGGCCATGCGCAGCTTCGGCCTCGGCCGGCTCGCGATCGTCCGCCAGGTGGTCCTGCCCGGCGCGCTGCCCTCGCTCCTCGCCGGACTGCGGCTCTCCATGACGCTGAGCGTCATCGCGCTCATCGCCGCCGAGGAGATCAACGCCACCGAGGGCATCGGCTATCTGATGTCCCAGGCCCAGAGCTACGCCCGTACCGACATCCTCGCCGTCTGCATCCTCGTCTACGGCCTGCTCGGCCTCACCGCCGACGTCCTCGTCCGCGGTCTGGAGCGGGTCCTGATGCCCTGGCGGACGGCCGGCCCCGGGGGAGGAACCCGATGAGCGCGTCCACGACCACCCCGAGCACGGCGGTACGGGTACGGGGCCTGCGCCGGGTCTTCGGCACCCGCGCCGTCCTCGACGGCCTCGAACTCTCGATGGCACGAGGCGAGTTCCTCGCCCTGCTCGGTGCGAGCGGCAGCGGGAAGACCACCCTGCTCCGCATCCTCGGCGCCCTCGACGGCGCCGACGGGGGAGAGGCGCTCGTTCCCGAGGCGCGCACCATCGTCTTCCAGGAACCCCGCCTCATCCCCTCCAAGAGGGTCCTCGCCAATGTGACCGTCGGCCTCCCGCGCGGAGCGGCGACCCGGGCGACCGGGCTGCGGGCCCTCGCGGAGGTCGGCCTGGAGCGGCACGCCGACGCCTGGCCCGCCACCCTCTCCGGCGGCGAGGCCCAGCGGGTCGCGCTCGCCCGGGCGCTGGTGCGGGAGCCCGAACTCCTGCTCCTCGACGAGCCGTTCGCCGCACTCGACGCCCTGACCAGGCTCCGCATGCAGGACCTGGTCGGCGAGCTGCGCCGGATCCACCGTCCCGCCGTCCTGCTCGTCACGCACGACGTCGACGAGGCCGTGCGCCTCGCGGACCGGGTCGCCGTCCTCCGTGACGGCCGCCTCGTCACGGACGAGCCCGTCGCCGTCGCCCATCCCCGCGACCCCGGCGACCCGGCGTTCGTCGCGCTGCGCCGCCGTCTCCTCGCCGACCTGGGCGTCCACGCGCCCGAGGAGGCACCCCCCTCCGTACCCGCCCCCGTCCCGGCCCCCGCCCCCGTGCCCGTGTCTCTCGAAGGAGCGTCCGCATGACCGTCGTCATCGGTGTCCACCGCAGCAACCCCTCCCTCTACCACCTGTCCCGGCTCGGCTACGCGGAGGAGGAGCTCGCCGCGCTCGGCGAGACCGTGACCTGGCACCCGTACACCGACGGCGTCCGTACCGGCGCCCATCTCGCCGACGGCACCATCGACTTCGGCGGCACGGGCTCCACCCCGCCCGTCACCGCGCAGGCCGCGGGCCACGACATCGTCTACACGGCCGTCTCGGCGCCCCGTCCCGACCACGGCGCCCTCCTCGTCCCCGAGGACAGCCCGGTCCGCACGGTCGCCGACCTGAAGGGCGGCACCGTCCACCTCGCCGTCGGCTCCTGGCAGACCCACCTCGTGGCGAAGGCCCTGGACGACGCGGGGCTCTCGTACGCCACCGACATCACTCCCGTACGCGGCGACTCCGGCAGCGAGGAGAAGCTGCGTGCCGGTGGGATCACCGCCTGGGTCGCCCAGGGCGCCGAGCTCGCGGCCGCCCGCCGCACCGGCGGCCTGCGCACCCTGGTCCGTACCGGCGAGGTCATCAGCGACCGGTCCGTATTCTTCACCCGGCGCGATCTGGCCGAGCGGCGGCCCGAGGTCGTCGAGGCGCTGACCCGGGCGCTGCGGCGGGCCGACGAGTGGGCCGCCGCCCACCCCCGAGAGGCGGCCGAGATCGCCGCCGCGGACCAGGGCGGCGCGGTCGACGACTGGGAGACGGCGCTGCGCGCCCTGCCCTGGACGATCGAGGCGGTCAGCGAGGAGTTCGTCGCCGAGCAGCAGCAGGCGGCCGACATCTTCCACCGCACCGGCTTCATCGACCGCGCGGTCACCGTCGCGGACGCCCTGCCCCGGAAGGCCTGATCCCATGACCGCCCCGGCACCCGAAGTGCTCTGGTACATCATCCCGCGCGAAGGCGCCTACCCGTGGGAGCCGGCGGGCCGGCGCCCCGTCGACCTCGGCTACCTCACGCAGCTCGCCGGAACCGTCGAACGCCTCGGCTACACCGGCGCGTTGCTCGCCACCGACCTGTACGACGTGTGGCCGCTCGGTGCGGCGCTCGCGGCCTCCACGAGCACCCGGTTCAAGCCGCTCCTCGCCGTCCACCCCGGCCTGATCGCGCCCACCCTGCTCGCCAAGATGGCGCTGAGCTTCGACAACCTCTTCGGCGGACGGCTCCGCTTCAACGTCGTCAACGGCTCGACCGCCTCCCTCCGCGAGTACGGGCTCCACGTCGAGCACGACGAGCGGTACGAGCTGAGCGCCGAGTACTGGTCGATCGTGAAGCGGCTCACGGCGGGGGAGGTCTTCGACCACAAGGGGCGCTTCTACGACCTCAAGGGCGCGGGCGCCTCCTTCCGGGACCTGCGGCCGGTCCAGGAGCCGCACGTGCCGCTCTGGTTCGGAGGCTCCTCGGCGCCCGGCATCGAGATGGCCGCGGAGCACGTCGACGTCTACCTCACCTGGGGCGAGCCGCCGCACCTGCTGAAGGAGAAGCTCGACCACGTGCGGGCACGGGCCGCGGCCCACGGCCGCAGCCTCCGCGTCGGCCTGCGTCTCCACCTCATCGTCCGCGACACCGAGGACGAGGCCTGGGCCGCCGCGGACCGGCTCCTCGACGTCACCAGCGAGGCGACGTACGCGCGGCAGCTCGGGGAGCGCGCGGGGGAGGACGGCGTCGGCTGGCAGCGCCAGTTCCGCCAGCACGGCGGCAGGGTTCCCGCGCACGCCCGCGAACTGGAGACCCACCCCAACCTCTGGCCCGGCATGGGCCTCTTCCGCCCCGGCCCGGGGACGGCGGTCGTCGGTTCCACGGCCCAGGTCGTGGAACGCCTCAAGGAGTACCAGGACCTGGGCGTCGACACGTTCATCCTCTCCGGCAACCCCCTCCTGGAGGAGGCCTACCGGGTCGCGGAGACGGTCCTCCCGGCGCTGGGCGTCACCCGCTGAGATCGAAGACGCACCACTCGGTGTACGGCTCGACCTGGACGTAGATCCTGCTTCCCCGGCCGACGACCCGGCGGCGGCCGAGGGGAGCACCGTCGGGGAGGGTGAGCCGGCCGATGTCCGTGGGTTCGACGGAGGTCCCGGAGAGCTCTCCGCGGGCGAGCCGGTCGTGGTCCTCGCCGTAGCCGCCGAGGAAGGCGACCTCGCCCGCGTGGACGGCCACCGCCTTCGCACCCCGCACGGTGTTGGCCCGCACCCTCACCTCCCGGTCGGGCCGGATCTCCAGGAGCGGGAAGTCGGTGTACGGGCAGGCCCATGTGACGGAAGCGGAGACGTTCAGTGCGTAGCAGTCCATGATCCATCCGGCGCCGGAGACTTGGTGGGACGACCAGAGGAGCCGGCCCGTGGCGCTCCAGCGACGGATTCCCGCCGGGTTCTCGTCGAAGTGCCCGACCCAGAGGTCGCCGGTCGCGTCCACGAGCAGGTGCTCGATCGCGTCCCCGACGGAGAAGGTCCGGCTCTCGCGGCCGAGGGCGTCGAAGACCTGCACCTGGTCCCCGTCCTGGTACCGGCGGGCGCGGGAGGAGGCGACGACGAAACCGCCGTCCGGCAGGCGGTCCAGGTGCGGCCACCGGGCCCGGACCGCGCTCAGCTCCGTGACCTCGGCACCTCCGTCCTCGTGGACGGAGACGAACAGCGCGTCGTAGGGAGGGTGGTCGGTGCCCGGTTCCGGCGCGCGGTCGGCGAGCAGCCAGTGGGCGGCGCCGAAGGCGTCGACGGTACTGCCCAGGACATGGCGGGAGTGGTACGCGCGGGGCAGCCGGGCGTGGGGGACGAGGGCGGTCTTCTGCACGGGCGGGCTCTCCAGGGGTGGGCGGGGCGGTCGCGGGGTTCGGGCGCTCGGACGGCGGAACCCGGTGGTGCGCGACCCGCGGAGAGCGGAGCGGGGCGCCTACGCGGCATGGCCCTTTCTGATCGTCATGCGGCGATTCTCGCCCATGCCCGACGGGATGACCATCCCGTTCGGCGCGCCGCATTGATCGAACGTTGATGGCTCGTTTACGACGCTCCGGCAGCGTGTACGGCATGCAGACCTACACGAACGTACTGACCGCACCGGAGCCCGACATGACCTGGCAGGAGAACGCGCTGTGCGCCCAGGCCGGACCGGAGTTCTTCTTCCCGGCTCCCGGTTCCTCGACCCGCGAGGCGAAGCAGCTCTGCGGGGCCTGCGAGGGGCGCGTGGCCTGCCTGGAGTACGCGCTGAGCCACGACGAGCGCTTCGGCGTGTGGGGCGGGCTCTCGGAGAAGGAGCGGGGGCGGCTCAAGCGGCAGAGCCGCTGAACCGCCCCCGTGTCACCGGTGGATCAGCCCGCCTTGCGCGCGGCCATCCGCGCCTTGCGGGCCGCGAGCTTCTCGTCGAACTTGCTCGCCTCGGAGTCGAGGCCGTTCATGTACAGCCCCAGCTCCTCCTGGGCGCGCAGACCGTCCGGGCCGAGGCCCTCGATCTGGAGGACCTTGAGGAAGCGCAGGACGGGCTGGAGGACGTCGTCGTGGTGGATGCGCATGTTGTAGATCTCGCCGATCGCCATCTGCGCCGCCGCCCGCTCGAAGCCGGGCATGCCGTGTCCGGGCATCCGGAAGTCGACCACGACGTCCCGCACGGCCTGCATGGTGAGGTCGGGGGCGAGCTCGAAGGCCGCTCCCAGCAGGTTGCGGTAGAAGACCATGTGCAGGTTCTCGTCGGTGGCGATGCGGGCGAGCATCCGGTCGCACACCGGGTCGCCGGACTGGTGGCCGGTGTTGCGGTGCGAGATGCGGGTGGCGAGCTCCTGGAAGGCGACGTACGCCACGGAGTGCAGCATCGAGTGCCGGTTGTCGGACTCGAAGCCCTCGCTCATGTGCGCCATCCGGAACTGCTCCAGCTTGTCCGGGTCGACGGCGCGCGAGGCCAGCAGGTAGTCGCGCATCACGATGCCGTGCCGGCCCTCCTCGGCGGTCCAGCGGTGCACCCAGGTGCCCCAGGCGCCGTCGCGGCCGAAGAGGCTGGCGATCTCGTGGTGGTAGCTCGGGAGGTTGTCCTCGGTGAGCAGGTTGACGACGAGGGCGATCTTGCCGATCTCGGTCACCTTGGACTGCGCCGGGTCCCAGGCCTCGCCGTCCTCGAAGAAGCCGGGGAAGTTGCGGGCGTCGGACCAGGGCACGTACTCGTGCGGCATCCAGTCCTTGGTGACCTTGAGGTGCCGGTTGAGCTCCTTCTCCACGACCTCTTCCAGCGCATAGAGCAGCCGGGCGTCGGTCCACCCTGCCGAGCTGTCGAGGTGGGGAGAAGTGAGCGTCACGGGGACTCCTGGGGACGGAGAGGGGCGAACGGGCGTACCTACGGATTCGTAGGTTACGAGACCGTAGGTTAAGGCTCCGTAAGGCGTCGGCCAAGCCCGTCCCGACGATGTCCGGTTACGTTCCGTTATGCGCGCTGCTCGGACGGGGTGCTGGAGACGCAGGTCACGTCCCGGACGGCCCCTGGCGGCCGGCCTGCCGACTACGGAGTGCAGCCGTATGGAGGCTCAGAGCACCCGCCCGGCCCGGCGGTTCGAAGCGGCGTCCGGCGAGGATCCGGAGCCCGCGCCCGGCGGCGCGGAGCGCCCCCGCCCTCACCCCGCGAAGTCCCGCGCCCTGCGCCACCGCTGGTCCCGGGGGACCGCTACCGCCCGGGAACCGCCCCGCCGCCGACGGGACCCGACGCCGCCTCCCGTACCTCCTCCGCGGTCGTCGGCCGCAGCTCACCGTCGAGCAGCAGCCAGCGGGTGATGCCCAGCGACTCCAGGAACGTCACGTCGTGGCTCGCCACGACCAGCGCCCCCTCGTACGCGTCGAGGGCCGCCGTCAGCTTCCGGACCGACGCCATGTCCAGGTTGTTCGTCGGCTCGTCCAGCATCAGCAGCTGCGGGGCCGGCTCCGCGAGGAGCAGTGCCGCGAGCGTCGCCCTGAACCGCTCCCCGCCCGACAGGGTGCCCACGGCCTGATCGGCCCGCGCCCCCCGGAAGAGGAACCGTGCCAGCCGCGCCCTGATCGCGTTCCCCGTCGCCGTGGGCGCGAACCGGGCCACGTTCTCCACCACGCTCAGCCCGTCGTCGAGGACGTCGAGCCGCTGCGGCAGGAAGCGGAGCGGTACCCGCGCCTCCGCCTCGCCCGAGAGCGGCTCGACCTCCCCGGCGATCGTCCGCAGCAGCGTCGTCTTCCCGGCGCCGTTCCTGCCGACCAGTGCGATCCGCTCCGGCCCGCGCAGCTCGAACGCGCCGGCCACCCGGGCCCCGTACCGCAGCTCCAGATCCCGCAGGAACAGGACCTCGCGGCCCGGCGGCACCGAGGTCCGCGGCAGCTCGACCCGGATCTCGTCGTCGTCCCGCACCGCCTCCACCGCCGCGTCCAGCCGCTCCCGGGCCTCCGAGAGGCGCTCCGTGTGCAGCGCCCGGTGCTTGCCGGCCGAGACCTGGGCCTCGCTCCTGCGATTGTTCGCGACGATCTTCGGTACGACCTTGTTCTCGAAGCTCTTCTGCCCGAACCGTTTCCGGCGGGCCAACTTCACCTGGGCGTCGGAGAGTTCCCGCTTCTGCCGCTGGACGTCGGCCTCGGCGACGCGGACCATCCGCTCCGCCGCCTCCTGCTCGGCGGCGAGCGCCGCCTCGTAGTCGGAGTAGGCGCCGCCGTACCAGGCGACGGAGCCGTCCCGCAGATCGGCGATCTGGTCGACCCGCTCCAGGAGTTCGCGGTCGTGGCTGACCACGACCAGGACGCCGGACCAGTTCTCCACCGCCTCGTACAGCCGCGCGCGGGCGTGCCGGTCCAGGTTGTTGGTCGGCTCGTCGAGGAGCAGGACGTCGGGGCGGGCGAGCAGCAGCGCGGCGAGGCGCAGCAGCACGGACTCCCCGCCCGAGACCTCGCCGACGGTCCGGTCGAGGCCGACGGAGTCGAGCCCGAGCTGGTCGAGGGTGGCACGGGCCCGCTCCTCCACGTCCCAGTCGTCGGCGAGGGCGGTGAAGTGCTCCTCCGCCGGGTCGCCCGCCTCGATGGCGTGCAGGGCGGCACGCTTGGCCGCGATGCCGAGGATCTCGTCCACCCGGCGTGAGGTGTCCAGGACCAGGTTCTGGGGGAGATGGCCGAGTTCACCGGTGACCCGGACGGTGCCGGAGGCCGGTGCGAGCTCGCCCGCGATCAACTTCAGGAGGGTGGACTTGCCGGAGCCGTTGAGCCCGACGAGGCCCGTTCGGCCGGGGCCGACCGAGAGCCGGAAGTCGTCGAGGACCTCGGTGCCGTCGGGCCAGGAGAAGGAGAGGGACGTGCAGGTGATGAAGGTGGGGTGATGCGCCATGGGGGCCTCCCGGATGCGTGAGCGCGAGCGTGACGTGATGCGACGCGTGGAGACACCGGGGCGCGGGCAGTCGGAGGAACGGCTCGTACGCCGAGGTCGAGAACGGCACACGCGGCTCACAGGGCACGCGCGGCGCGGTGTCTCGCAACCTCAGACGAGCAACGTCCTTCTCCGATCTGATGACGACAGGTCGTTACGGACCGTACGCCGGGGCGCGAGAGGGCGGCAAACGATTTACGCGGCGACGCGCGTGAGGGAGGAAAGGAGGGAGGAGAGGAGGGATGGAGGGAGGAGGGGGAGGGAGCAGGCGGAGGAAGGGCCGGTGACGGCCCGGCCGCTACGGACGCTCGTCCAGCAGCTCCGTGAGGTCCTCGTCCCAGTCCAGGTACTGGTGCTCACGGCCCGCCGGCACCAGATGCTGCGAGGCCTCCAGGAAGCGACGCAGCTCCGAGGTCCGCACGTGGACCATGGCCACCCCCTCCGGAGCGTGGAACTCGACCACCGTCCGGTCGTACCCGTACGGGCGCAGCCGTACGTCCCCGACCCCGGCCGGCCGCTCGACGCCCTGCACCAGCAGCTCACGGGCGAAGGCCCACGAGACCTCGACGCCCTCCAGGGTCGCGGGGGGCGGGAAGGCCATGCTCACCGCGTACGGGTCCTCGCGGTCGTACCGCAGAGTGGCGGGGACGGTCTCCATCCGCGGAGCGGATGCGACCAGACGGGCCTGGACGGCCTGCTCGATGACGACGGCGGACAAGACCGGCTCCTCTCACACGGGCTTCGGATCCTGTGCGTCTCCCCGACACCAGGGCACCTGACACCTGGCTAGACGAGCGGAACGGCCGGAACGTGCACTCCGGGACCACGTGACCTGCGTCACCGAGCACGCTCCGGCGGCGGTCCGGGGCGCATCGGTGCAGGTCAGCGCTGTTCGCCCAGGTCGTCGCCGGGTTCGGCGCACGGACCGGAGTGATCGCAGTACGGCTGGTTTCCGGAGGCTCCACAGCCGCACAGGACCACCCGCGTCTCCTCCCGGTCGCCGAACGCGCCCGTCACGCGGAGGTCTCCGCGCAGGACGAGCCCGCCGGAGGGGGTGCGGCGCACGGTCGTGGGGGAGTCGGGGGGTTCGGCGGAGCCGTCGGCCGGGTGGTACCGGAGCGCGCCGGAGGGACAGCGGCGGACGACCTCCGCGACGAGACCGGTCTCGGCGGCGTCGGGCAGCACCCATGGGCGCCGGGACAGGTCGAAGACCTCGGGCAGGCCGTGCACGCACTCGGCCGCGTGCAGGCAGCGGCGCGGCTCGAAGGTGACGGTGATGCCCTCGCCCTCGTACTCCTTGAGCCTCGGCTTCTCGTCGGGCCCGCCCTCGCCCGTGCGGTCGGTCATGGCACCCAGCCTAGGAACGCCCCGCGGGGGACGCACCCTGGACGGGGAGCGGCCGGGGGTACTAGCTTCCGGCGCCATGACGTCCATGGGGAAGACGAGACGAATGATGTCGGTGGGGCTGATCGGGGCGGCGCTCGCGCTGACCCTGGCCGCCCCGGCGCGCGCCGGGGCGACCCCCGCGGCGGCGGCCGACGGGCGGACGGCGGAGACGGGGGCCGCCGCGACCGGCTGGCACCTGACGCCGACCGGTACCGACGCCCGGTTCCGCGGCCTCGCGGCGGTCGACCGCCGCACCGCCTGGGCCGCCGGCTCGAAGGGCACGGTGCTGCGGACCACCGACGGCGGCCGGAGCTGGCGGAACGTCTCGCCGCCCGGCGCCGCCGAGCTGGAGTTCCGTGACGTGGAGGCCTTCGACACCCGCCGCGCCGTCGTCCTCGCCATCGGGGAGGGCGAGGCCTCGCGCGTGCTGCGCACCGAGGACGGCGGCGCCACCTGGACCGAGGCGTTCCGCAACACCGATCCGCGTGCCTTCTACGACTGCATGACCTTCTTCGACCGCCGGCACGGACTCGCCATGAGCGACCCCGTCGACGGGAAGTACCGCATCCTCTCCACCCGGGACGGCGGCCGTTCCTGGAAGGTGCTCCCGAACGCCGGGATGCCCGACGCGCTGCCCGGCGAGGCCGGCTTCGCGGCGAGCGGCCAGTGCCTGGTGTCGGCCGGACCCCGGGACGTGTGGCTGGCGACGGGCGGCGGTGCCACCGCGCGCGTGCTCCACTCGGCGGACCGGGGCCTGACCTGGACCGCCACCGTCTCGCCGATCCCCGCGGGGGACCCGGCCCGGGGCGTCTTCGGGCTCGCCTTCCGCGACCGCGCGCACGGCATCGCCGTCGGCGGGGACTACCGCAAGGACCAGCCGTCCCCACGGGCGGCGGCGGTCACCGGTGACGGGGGCCGCACCTGGCGCGCCTCGGCGACACCCCCGCCCGCCTACCGCTCCGGCGTGGCCTGGCTCCCGCACAGCCGCAGCGCGGCGCTCGCGGTCGGACCGACGGGCACGGACCTCACCACGGACGGCGGCCGCACCTGGCGCACGGTCGACACCGGCTCGTACGACACGGTCGACTGCACCCGCGACGGCTCCTGCTGGGCCTCCGGCGAGAAGGGCAGGATCGCCCGCCTCACCGGCCGCTGACGGGCGCGGCCCGGAGCCGGACGGGCGCGGCCCGCAGCCGGACGGGCGCGGCCCGGAGCCGTACGAGCGGGGGCGGGGAGAGGGCGAGCGCGGGCCGGGATCAGGAGGGGAGCTGCTCCCGGTACGCGGCGAGGCCGTCGGCCGTCTTCGTCGCGTAGAACTCCGTGATCCGGTACGCGCACACGCCCTCGACGCTGAACGGGTCGGCCGCCGCGATCTTCTCGATCTCCGCGCGGTCGACCCCGGCGGCCAGGATCACCCCGCCGTCGCGCGGGTTCTTCCGCCCCGAGGCCAGGAACACCCCGGCGGCGTACTGCGCGTCGAGCCACTCGATGTGCGCGTCGAGCAGCGCGTCCGCCCGCTCGACGGGCGCGGTGTAGGTCAATTCCAGTACGAACATGATCGCCAGGCTACCCGCGCGGCCCGGACACCCGCGGACCGTCCCACCCCCCGGACCGCCCTCCGCGACGCCCCGGCCCCACGTTTCCCCGCCGGGGGCCCGGGAGCCGCCCGGCGGCCGACCATAGGGTGACCCGCATCATGACGATCATCGACATTCCGGCGGGCTGGCCCGCCGACGAGACCGCAGCCCTGGCCGTCCAGCAGGAGCTGCGCGGGCGCCTCGTACGCGACGAGGAGGGCCCGGAGGCCGGCCACGGGCACGTCACCGGGCTCGACGTGGCCTACGACGACGAGCGCGACCTGGTCGCCGCGGCGGCCGTCGTCCTCGACGGGCGGACCCTGGAGGTGGTGGAGGAGGCCACGGCCGTCGGCCGCGTCTCCTTCCCGTACGTCCCCGGGCTCCTCGCCTTCCGCGAGATCCCGACGGTCCTCGCCGCCCTCGACCGCCTCACCGCCGATCCCGGCCTCCTCGTCTGCGACGGCTACGGCCTCGCCCATCCCCGCCGCTTCGGCCTCGCCAGCCACCTCGGGGTGCTCACCGGCCGGCCGTCCATCGGCGTCGCGAAGAACCCCTTCACCTTCACGTACGGGCAACCCGGTTCGGCGCGCGGCGACTTCGCCCCGCTCCTGGCCGACGGCGAGGAGGTGGGGCGGGCCCTGCGGACCCGCGCCGGGGTGAAGCCCGTGTTCGTCTCCGTCGGCCACCGGGTCTCCCTGGCCAACGCCTGCGCCCACACCCTCCACCTCACCCCCCGCTACCGCATCCCCGAGACCACCCGCCACGCCGACTCCCTCTGCCGCCGCGCCCTGACGGAGGCACTCGGGGAGGCCTGAACCCGGGTGCGCCCGAGGGCCTGGACGCCTGGGGCCCTGGGGCTGCCTGGGCCCCTGAGGGTCCAGGGGCGTCTGAGGCGCCTGAGCGCGTCCGAGCGGCGAGAGGTGTGAGTCGCCTCCTGGGACGTCTGAGTATCTGTACGGATACCGAGCCGTGACACGGCCCCGGCAGAGTGGGGTTCATGACAACACCCCTTTCCGCTCCGCCGCGTTCCGCCGGGCGCGGCCTGAACCTGATCCTGGCCGGCTCCGCGCTCGTCGCGCTGGCCTGGGTCTGCGCCGTGCTGTACATCATCGTGGCCTGGGCCGTGGCGTGATCGGGCGCCTGAGGTGCCTCGTGCTCGACTGCCCGGACGCCCCGCGACTCGCCGATTTCTACCGGCGGTTGATCGGCGGGGAGGTGGAGAGACCCGATCCCCGGTGGGCCGTCGGCGAGGGCTCCGCCGTGCTGCGCGGCGACGCCGGTCCGGTGCTCGCCTTCCAGGGCGTGGCCGATCACCGGCCGCCCGTCTGGGGCGCGCCCGAGCAGCAGTTCCACCTCGACGTGCGGGTCGACGACCTGGGCGCCGCCCACGACGCGGTGCTCGCCCTCGGAGCCGTACCGCTCGACGACGGGGGTGACGGCCAGGCCTGGCGTGTCTACGCCGACCCGGCCGGCCACCCGTTCCGTCTCGTACGGCCCTGATCCCCCGCGTCCGTCCGGTCGTACGGCCCGGATCCCTCGTCCGTACCGCTCAGCCCCGGTGGGCCACCCGGAAGCGGATGCCCGCCGCCCTCAGCCGGGTGATGAGCGCGTCGCCCATCGCCGCCGCCGTCGTGACCTGGCCCGCCGTCTTCGGCAGCGGGTCGAAGGCGAGGCAGAGGGCCGACTCGGCGAGCATCTTCGCCGTCTCGTCGTACCCGGGGTCGCCGCCCGAGACCTCGGTGAAGACCCGGCGTCCGCCGCCCTCGCCGACGAAGCGCACCGAGAACCAGCTCCGGGCGCGCCGCTCGGCCGACGGCCCCCGGCCCGCCTGGTAACGCCCCATCAGCCACTGCCGCACGGACGGCAGTTGGGCCACGGCCACGCTCGCACCGACGGCGGCGGCGCCCCCGATCGCCACCGGGAGGTTCTTCACGGAGGCGTAGTGCCGGTAGCGGAAGTCCGGCCCGTACCGGTCGAGGGCCGCCGCCGAACGGGACACGACCTGCGGGTCGAGCGTCGGCAGCGGCAGCGCCCAGGTACCGGTCTCGCGGCTGAACCGCGGCCCGCTCAGCGGCGCGCGGGCCCGGCGGCCCACCAACCGCGGTTCGTGCAGGCGTCGTTCGCGCGCCGCCCGGAGCATCTCCGGACCCCGGCCGAGCGCGGTCAGCGCCGAGGCGAAGGTGCCGCCGGAGAAGGTCGCCCCGACCCTCACGAAGCCGTCCACCCGGAGCGGCACGTCCTTCGGGAGCTGCTGGACGGTGAAGTACGCGCCCAGATCGTGGGGGACGGAGTCGAAGCCGCAGGCGTGCACGATCCGGGCACCGGTCTCCCGGGCGCGGGCGTCGTGCCGCACGTACGTCAGGTCGACGAACTCCGCCTCGCCGGTGAGGTCCACGCAGTCCGTGCCGGCCTCGGCACAGGCGGCGACGAGCCCGTCGCCGTACCAGACGTACGGACCGACCGTGGTGGCCACCACCCGGGTGGACTCGGCGAGTTCGCGCAGGGAGTCGGGGTCGGCGGCGTCGGCGACGACGAGCGGCAGTTCGGCGTGGTGCGGCCACCGGGCGGCGAGCCGCTCGCGCAGGGCCGTGAGCCCCGCGAGGTTGCGGCCCGCGAGTGCCCAGCGGCACTCCGCCGGGGCGTGTTCGGCCAGGTAGGCGGCGGTGAGTTCGCCCACGAACCCGGTCGCCCCGAACAGGACGACGTCGTAGGGCCTGCCCCCGTGGTCCCGCGAGGCCTCCCGCCCGGCCTCGGGCGCCGCCCCGCTCCCGCTGTCCGGCGCGCCTTCGCGCCCGGCCGCAGCCCCCGCCCCGGCTTTGGCCACCGCCCCGCTCCCGCTGTCCGGCGTGGCTCCGTGGTCCGGTGCGCCTCCGCTCTCGCCGCCGGCCCCCGCCCCGCTCCCCACGCCCGTCCCTGTTCCCATCCAGCCCCTCATTTCGGCCGTGCCGCGCCGCCGCGCGCGGCTCTCGTCGTCGGCGGAGGATAGCGGGTCCGGCAGCCTGCTCCGTTGCCGCCCTACCCCCGGTTACCCCACCTGCCCCCGTCCGGTAATTTCCAAGCGCTTGCTCGGCCGGGGGGCTTGTGCCGAGTGGAACACGTTCCTAGCATCTCTGGTGTTACATCATTGGTGTCACACACGCCTGGGGGCTCGATGAGCAGGACGCACTCCGCCGGGAACGGCCCGCTGACCGGGGTCCGCGTGGTCGAACTCGCCGGCATCGGCCCCGGCCCCTTCGCCGCCATGCTCCTCGCCGACCTCGGGGCCGACGTCGTCCGCGTCGACCGCCCGGGCGGTCCCGGCCTCGGCATCGACCCGGCCCGTGACCTCACCAACCGCAACAAGCGCTCCGTCCTCGTCGACCTCAAGGCCGAGGACGGCCCCGCCACCGTCCTCGACCTCGTGGCCCGCGCCGACATCCTGATCGAGGGGTACCGGCCCGGCGTCGCCGAACGGCTCGGCGTCGGCCCCGACGTCTGCCTCGCCCGCAACCCGCGTCTCGTCTACGGACGGATGACCGGCTGGGGACAGGACGGGCCGCTCGCCACGACCGCCGGACACGACATCGGCTACATCGCGATCACCGGCGCCCTCGGCATGATCGGCCCCGACCCGGACGGCCCGCCCACCGTCCCCGCCAACCTCGTCGGCGACTACGCGGGCGGCTCCCTCTACCTCGTCATCGGCGTCCTCGCCGCCCTCCAGCACGCCCGCGCCCACGGCGAGGGCCAGGTCGTCGACGCGGCGATCGTCGACGGCACCGCCCACCTCACCACCATGATCCACGGCATGCTCGCCGCCGGCGGCTGGCAGGACCGCCGGGGCGTCAACCTCCTCGACGGCGGCTGCCCGTTCTACGGCGTGTACGAGACCTCCGACGGCGGCCACATGGCGGTCGGCGCCCTGGAGGAGCGGTTCTACGCGGAGTTCGTCCGCCTCCTCGGCGTCGAGGACGTCGCACCCGCCCGCCGGGACCTCGCCCGCTGGCCCGAACTGCGCAAGGCCGTCGCCGACCGCTTCCGGAGCCGTACCCGCGAGGAGTGGACGGCCGTCTTCGACGGCGGCGACGCCTGCGTCGCTCCCGTGCTCTCCCTGCGCGAGGCCCCGTCCCACCCCCACCTCGCCGCGCGCGCCACCTTCACCGAACACGGCGGCATCGCCCAGCCCGCCCCCGCCCCCCGCTTCTCGGCCACCCCCGGCACCCTGCGCACGGGCCCCGCCCTGCCCGGAGCCGACACCGCGGAGGTCGCCCGCGACTGGGCCGTACCCGCCCTCGACCGTCCGATCCAGACCCAGGAGACCGACGCATGAAGCGCCAGCTGTACACCGCCGACCACGAGGCCTTCCGGGCCACCGTCCGCACCTTCCTGGAGAAGGAGGTGCTGCCCCACTACGCGCAGTGGGAGAAGGACGGCATCGTCGCCCGGGAGGCCTGGCTCGCCGCCGGCCGGCAGGGGCTGCTCGGCCTCGCCGTCGACGAGGAGTACGGAGGCGGCGGCAACCCCGACTTCCGCTACGGAGCCGTCCTCGCCGAGGAGTTCACCCGCGCCGGCGCCCCCGGACTCGCCATCGGCCTGCACAACGACATCATCGGCCCGTACCTCACCTCGCTCGGCACCGAGGAGCAGAAGCGGCGCTGGCTGCCCGGCTTCTGCTCCGGCGAGACCGTCACGGCGATCGCCATGACGGAACCCGGCGCCGGTTCGGACCTCCAGGGCATCCGTACGACCGCCGAGGACCACGGCGACCACTGGATCCTCAACGGCTCCAAGACCTTCATCTCCAACGGCATCCTCGCCGACCTGGTCGTCGTCGTCGCCCGCACCACCCCCGAGGGCGGCGCGCACGGCCTCTCCCTCCTCGTCGTCGAGCGCGGCGCCGAGGGCTTCGAGCGCGGCCGCAACCTCGACAAGATCGGCCAGAAGTCCCAGGACACCGCCGAACTCTTCTTCCGCGACGTCCGCGTCCCCAAGGAGAACCTGCTCGGCGAGCTCAACGGTGCCTTCCTGCACCTCATGACCAACCTCGCCCAGGAGCGCC
The DNA here is from genome assembly GCF_040296665.1 of Streptomyces sp. NPDC002057. NCBI lineage: Bacteria > Bacillati > Actinomycetota > Actinomycetes > Kitasatosporales > Streptomycetaceae > Streptomyces > Streptomyces sp. NPDC002057. The sequence goes on along the minus strand of NZ_JBEOXR010000017.1, from coordinate 18,403 downwards.
TCGCCATCGCCGTCGCCGGCATCGCGGGCGCCGAGCACCTCCTGGAGACCACCACCCGGTACGTCAAGGAGCGCGAGGCCTTCGGCCGCCCGCTCGCCCGGCTCCAGCACATCCGCTTCGAGATCGCCGAGATGGCCACCGAGTGCGCCGTCACCCGGACCTTCGTCGACCGGTGCATCGAGGAGCACACCGAGGGAGGACTCGACGCCGTCCACGCCTCCATGGCCAAGTGGTGGGCGACCGAACTCCAGAAGCGGGTCGCCGACCGCTGCCTGCAACTCCACGGCGGATACGGCTACATGAGCGAATTCCCGGTCGCCCGCGCCTACACCGACGGCCGGATCCAGACCATCTACGGCGGCACCACCGAGATCATGAAGGAGATCATCGGCCGGTCCCTCCTCGGCTGACCTCCCGCCGCCCGTCTTCCCCAACCCTCATCGCGAAAGGCTTTCCGTGAGCACCGAAGCGTACGTGTACGACGCGATCCGCACCCCGCGCGGACGCGGCAAGGCCAACGGCTCCCTGCACGGCACCAAGCCCATCGACCTGGTCGTCGGCCTCATCCGGGAGATCCAGACCCGCAACCCCGGCCTCGACCCGGCCGCCATCGACGACATCGTCCTCGGCGTCGTCGGCCCCGTCGGCGACCAGGGCTCCGACATCGCCCGGATCGCCGCCATCGCCGCCGGTCTCCCCGACACCGTCGCCGGTGTCCAGGAGAACCGCTTCTGCGCCTCCGGCCTCGAAGCCGTCAACATGGCCGCGATGAAGGTCCGCTCCGGCTGGGAGGACCTCGTCCTCGCCGGCGGCGTCGAGTCGATGTCCCGGGTGCCGATGGCCTCCGACGGCGGTGCCTGGTTCTCCGACCCGATGACCAACCTGGAGACCAACTTCGTCCCGCAGGGCATCGGCGCCGACCTCATCGCCACCATCGAGGGCTTCTCCCGCCGCGACGTGGACGAGTACGCCGCGCTCTCCCAGGAGCGGGCCGCGGCCGCCGTCAAGGACGGCCGCTTCGCCCGGTCGATCGTCCCCGTGAAGGACCGCGCGGGACTCACCGTCCTCGACCACGACGAGTTCCTGCGCCCCGGCACGACCGCCGACTCGCTCGCTCGGCTCAAGCCCTCCTTCGCCGACATCGGCGAGCTCGGCGGCTTCGACGCCGTCGCGCTGCAGAAGTACCACTGGATCGAGGAGATCGACCACGTCCACCACGCCGGCAACTCCTCCGGCATCGTCGACGGCGCCTCCCTCGTCGCCATCGGCTCGAAGGAGGTCGGCGAGCGGTACGGACTCGCCCCGCGCGCCCGGATCGTCTCGGTCGCCGTCTCCGGCTCCGAGCCGACCATCATGCTGACCGGCCCCGCCCCGGCCACCCGCAAGGCCCTCGCCAAGGCCGGACTCACCATCGACGACATCGACCTCATCGAGATCAACGAGGCCTTCGCCGCCGTCGTCCTGCGCTTCGTCAAGGACATGGGCACCACCCTGGACAAGGTCAACGTCAACGGCGGCGCCATCGCGCTCGGCCACCCGCTCGGCGCCACCGGCGCGATGATCCTCGGCACCCTCGTCGACGAGCTGGAGCGGCAGGACAAGCGCTACGGCCTGGCCACCCTCTGCGTGGGCGGCGGCATGGGCATCGCCACCGTCGTCGAGCGCGTCTGACCGTCCCGTCCGAACCCCTCATACGGAGAAGCAGAGCCATGAGCGAGAGCACCACCATCCGCTGGGAGCAGGACGCGACCGGGATCGTCACCCTCGTCCTCGACGACCCGAACCAGTCCGCCAACACCATGAACCAGGCCTTCCGGGCCTCGATCATCGCGATCGCCGACCGCGTGGAGGCCGAGAAGGACTCCATCCGCGGCATCATCTACACCTCCGCGAAGAAGACCTTCTTCGCCGGCGGCGACCTCAAGGACATGGTCCAGGCGGGCCCCGAGCACGCCCAGGACATCTTCGAGGGCGCCCTGGAGATGAAGCGCGCGCTGCGCCGCATCGAGACCCTCGGCAAGCCCGTCGTCGCCGCGATCAACGGCGCCGCGCTCGGCGGCGGCTACGAGATCGCCCTCGCCTCGCACCACCGCGTCGCCCTCGACGCCTCCGGCTCCAAGATCGGCCTGCCCGAGGTCACCCTCGGTCTGCTGCCGGGCGGTGGCGGCGTCACCCGCACCGTGCGCCTCATGGGCATCACCGACGCCCTGCTCAAGGTGCTGCTCCAGGGCACCCAGTACACCCCGAGGCGGGCCCTCGACAGCGGCCTCGTCCACGAGGTGGCCGCCACGCCCCAGGAGATGATGGACAAGGCCATCGCCTTCATCGACGCGCACCCCGAGTCCCGGCAGCCCTGGGACGTCCCCGGCCACCGGATCCCCGGCGGCACGCCCTCGAACCCCAAGTTCGCGGCCAACCTGCCCGCCTTCCCCGCCAACCTGCGCAAGCAGCTGAACGGCGCTCCCTACCCGGCGCCGCGCGCCATCATGGCCGCCGCCGTCGAGGGCTCCCAGGTCGACTTCGAGACCGCGCTCACCATCGAGAGCCGCTACTTCACCGAGCTGGTCGTCGGGCAGACGGCGAAGAACATGATCCAGGCGTTCTTCTTCGACCTCCAGGCCGTCAACTCCGGTGCCAGCCGCCCCAAGGGCGTCGAGCCCCGCCCGGTCCGCAAGGTCGCCGTCCTCGGCGCCGGCATGATGGGCGCGGGCATCGCGTACTCCTGCGCCCGCGCCGGCATCCAGGTCGTCCTCAAGGACGTCTCCGCCGAGTCCGCCGCGAAGGGCAAGGCCTACTCGGAGGCGCTCTGCGCCAAGGCCGTCTCCCGGGGCCGCACCACCCAGGAGAAGGCCGACGCGCTCCTCGCCCGGATCACCCCGACCGCCGAGGTCCGGGACCTGGCGGGCTGTGACGCCGTCATCGAGGCGGTCTTCGAGGACACGTCGCTCAAGCACAAGGTCTTCCAGGAGATCCAGGCCGTCGTCGAGCCCGACGCGCTGCTCTGCTCCAACACCTCGACCCTGCCGATCTCGGTCCTCGCCGAGGGCGTGGAGCGGCAGAGCGACTTCATCGGCCTGCACTTCTTCTCCCCGGTCGACAAGATGCCGCTGGTCGAGATCATCAGGGGCGAGCGCACCGGCGACGAGGCGCTGGCCCGCGCGTTCGACCTGGTCCGCCAGATCAACAAGACGCCGATCGTCGTCAACGACTCGCGAGGCTTCTTCACCTCCCGGGTGATCGGCCACTTCATCAACGAGGGCGTCGCCATGGTCGGCGAGGGCATCGAGCCCGCCTCCGTCGAGCAGGCCGCCGCACAGGCCGGCTACCCGGCGAAGGTCCTCTCCCTGATGGACGAGCTGACCCTGACCCTGCCCCGCAAGATCCGCAACGAGACGAAGCGGGCGATCGAGGAGGCCGGCGGGGTCTGGGTGACCCACCCGGGCGAGGCCGTCATCGACCGCATGGTCGACGAGTTCGGACGGCCCGGACGCAGCGGCGGCGCGGGCTTCTACGAGTACGGGGAGGACGGCAGGCGCGGGAAGCTCTGGCCCGGCCTGCGCGAGCACTTCGCCAAGCCCGGGTACGAGATCCCCTTCCGCGACATGCAGGAGCGGATGCTCTTCGCCGAGGCCCTGGACACCGTACGGCTCCTGGAGGAGGGCGTCCTGACCTCGGTCGCCGACGCCAACATCGGCTCCATCATGGGCATCGGCTTCCCCGCCTGGACCGGTGGCGTGCTCCAGTACGTCAACGGGTACGAGGGCGGTGTCGCGGGCTTCGTCGCCCGCGCCCGCGAGCTGGCGGAGACGTACGGCGAGCGGTTCACCCCGCCCGCCCTCCTGGTGGAGAAGGCCGAGCGGGGCGAGGTCTTCACCGACTGACGGTCACGGAGCCCGGAACGCCGTCCTCAGCTCCTCGCTCAGCGAGCGCTGGAAGGCCGTGAGGAGGGCCTGGACCACCATCGGCTGCATGTGCGCCGAGAGCGACCTCATCGCGCTCAGGTGGTCCGGGTCCTCCCCGCTCTCCCGGTACGGGCTCCACACCTCGTCCCGGAAGAGCCGGGAGAGCTCCTGGGCGGCGGCGCGCGCGTGCTCCAGGAGCACGGTGCGGGAGGCGAGGATGGTCTCATGCTCGATCGGCACGTCGAGCAGTTCGACGCCGAGCCGGAGCAGCGCGCCGTCGAGCCGGAACGTGTCCTCCTCCCCGGTCCGGTCGAGCACCCCCATCGCGGCCAGCCGGTCCACGTCCCGCTCCGTCAGCGCCCGCCCGGCCCGCCGCTCCAGCTCCCGCCGGGTGATGGACTCGGCGGACTCCGGGGCCCAGGAGGCCACCAGGGCCCGGTGGATGGCCAGGTCCTGCGCGCTGAGGTCGGGCGGCAGCTGCTCCAGGTACCGCTCGATCGCGGCCAGGGTCATGCCCTGCCGGCGCAGCTCCTCGATGAGCGCGAGCCGCGACAGGTGCCCCGGCCCGTAGTGCCCGACCCGCCGCGCCCCGATGACGGGCGGCGGCAGGAGCCCCCGCGTCCCGTAGAACCGCACGGTCCGCACCGTGACCCCGGCCCGCGCGGCCAGCTCGTCGACGGTGTAGCTCGGCCCGTCGTCCCCGTCGCTCCCGACGCCCATCCGAGGTGCCCCGCTTCCCCTCCAGGCGACCCGCCGGCCGGGATCGCTTGAACAGTATTGCTGTCTCACCAGGACTGTAAAAGACCGTGGACCGGTGTTCCCGGGTCGCGCGCCCGGGCGCGGCGGTAGCCTCGCGGGATGACAGCGACCTTCGGCGAAGCCGTCCGCGCGCGGCTGCGCGCGCCCCTCGTCTGGTACGTCGGCACCGTCTTCCCCGACGGAGCGCCTCAGGTCAGCCCGATGTGGGTGGACCTGGAGGGCGAGGGGGAGCTGATGTTCAACACCTCGGTGGGCCGGGTGAAGGAGGAGAACCTGCGCCGCGACCCCCGGGTCTACCTCTCGCACGCGGACGCCGACGACCCCTTCGACCGGGTCCAGATCAGCGGCGAGGTGGCCCGCTTCATCGAGGGCGACGAGGCCCACGAGCGCATGGACCGCCTGGCCCGGAAGTACCTCGGCTCGGCGGGCTACGAGTGGCTGATGCCGGGCGAACGGCGCGTCGCGGTGATCGTCCGCCCCCTCAAGGTCCGCCACATCGTCGGCGTCGAACGCTTCCGCCCCGGAGGCCCGGTTCCCGCCTAGGCCCGGTGTCAGTGCGGCGCCGTACCGTGATCACCATGAACGGGATCACGTACGTCCGGGGGGACGCGACCGCGCCGCAGGCCAAGGGTGTCAAGATCGTCGCGCACGTCTGCAACGATCTCGGGGGCTGGGGCAAGGGCTTCGTCCTGGCGGTCTCACGCCGGTGGAGCGAGCCGGAGGCGGCCTACCGGCGGTGGCACCGCGACCGCGCGCGGAACGACTTCGGTCTGGGCGCCGCCCAGTTCGTCCAGGTCGAGCCGTACGTCTGGGTGGCCAACCTGGTGGGTCAGCGGGGGATGCGCACCGGGCGGAGCAGCGGCGTGCCCGTGCGGTACGAGGCGATCGACGCCGCGCTCGGGCTGCTCGCCGACCGGGCGGGCGAGCTGGGGGCGTCGGTGCACATGCCGCGCATCGGATGCGGCCTCGCGGGTGGGTCCTGGGAGCGGGTCGAGCCCCTGGTCGTGGGGCGGCTGGTGGAGCGGGGGATACCGGTCACCGTGTACGACTTCGGCGGGTGAGGGGCGCGGGCGGTGGTGGGGGTGTGGGCTCGTGGGGGCTAGAGTCTGCGGCTGTTCGAACCGGGGGAACGGAACAGGGGAGTGGGATGTACGCGCAACTCAGGGAGACTGCGGCGGAGTTGGCCCGGGTCCTGTGGCGGGAGCACACCGTCTACCGGGAGCGGGGCGGTGGTGTGGTGATCCGGGGCGAGCACGTGGGCCGCTGGATAAGTCTCGGTCCGACCGGGGGCAAGGACCAGGCGCTGCTGCGCGCCGGGCGGCTGCTCGACGGGGGGACCACCGCCCCGGCCCGCACCGAGGTGGTCGTCGACCTGACGGCCGGGACGGCGGAGCTGGCGGCGGTCTGCCGCAGCCTGCTCGCCGATGTCGCGGCGGTCGCCGAGCCGGCCCCCGTCGCGTCGGGCCGGTCCGGTCGGTCCGGTCGTGCGGGAGCGTCCGGGAGACAGGCGAAGCCGGGGCGGGCGGCGCGTGCCGCCCGCCCCGGCCGGCCCCGCAAGGGACGGCACACGAGCCTGGGTTCCTTCGTCGTGCTGCTCTGTGTCGCCGGTGTGCTCGGTGCCTGGCTCTACAGCCTCTTCGGTGGACCCGGCTACTGAGCCGCGTCCGCCGCCGGCCCGGTCCCGGTCAGAAGCCGGTGACCGGGTAGTGGTCGCTCAGGTTGGTGTACGTGTAGCTCGTGCCCCAGCTGGAGACCGTCCACGGGGCGCTCCGCTCCAGGATCACGTGGTTGGTCCAGCCGGCGGGGCGGGCGTTCCCGGCGCGGAAGAGGACGTAGTCGAGGTCCTCGCGCGGGTCGTCCGGGTAGCGCTCGGAGGCGATCGAGTTCAGGTCGGTGTCGAAGGAGTAGGGGTGGCCGGTGCGGGCGTCGGCCCCCACGAGGCCGGCGTCGGCGAGCATGGTGGCGTGCTCGGGCGTGTGCGAGTCGACGTTCATGTCACCGGCGACGATCACCTGCTCGTTCGCCGGGATGTTCTTGGCGTCGAGGAAGGCGTCGATCGCCTTGAACTGGCGGCTGCGCATCTGGGCCGCCTCGCCCGCCGAGCAGCCCGGGTCGGTGGACTGGGCGTGGGTGCCGAGGACGTGGACCCTGCTGCCGTTCACGTTGAGCACGGCGTAGGCGAATCCCTTGTTCGACCACCAGTCGGCGCCGCACGCGTCCTTGTAGACGTGCTGCTCCTTGCGGACGATCGGCCACTTGCTGAGGATCGTCACCCCGCCGTCCTCGGGGGTGGTCGCGGAGTAGGCGCCGCCGGTGGCGTCCCAGCCGCTCTTGCTGCGGCCCACGACGGGCGTCTGGTGCGGGTACTGCGCGGCGGCGTTCGCCTTGAGCGCGTCCGAGGCCCCGTTGTCGAAGGCCTCCTGGAGGACGACGACGTCCTGCCCCTGGAAGAAGGAGGCGGCGGGGATCGCCTTGGCGCGGTGGTCCTGGCCCCAGTTCGGGTAGAGGGACTTGGAGAACAGGAACGCGTTGTACGTGAGCACCTTGAGCCGGGGGGTCTCGGCGGCCGTGGCGGAGGCGGCGGTCGCGCCCGGCGCGGTCGCGGCCAGGGCGGCGGCGGCGAGCGCGAGGGAAAGGGCGGCGCCGGGGGCGCGGCGGAGCGCGGCGAGCGTCACGGTAACTCCCATGAGGGTGTGGGGGGTTGAGCTGGCGCGGCACATACAATCAGTCGGAGTTACCTTCCGGTAGCCTCTGGATGCCGGGAATCTTGCCGATCTCGCAAGATCACGCCAACTCTCGTTCCGGTTTCCGATTTGTACCTTTTTGAACCAGGTAGAATGCGCCCATGACCCTCGCGAACTCCACTGTCTTCAAGATGGACCTCGGTCCGCTCAACCCCGTCTGGGCCGAGCTCATCATCGGCGCCGTGTTGTTCGGGCTCACCTTCCTGATCATGGCCAAGGCCGTCCTGCCGAAGATCAAGCGCACCATCGAGGAGCGTGAGGACGCCATCGACGGCGGCACCGAGCGCGCCGACGACCTGCGCGCCGAGGCCACGCAGATCCGTGAGCAGTACGAGGCCGAGCTGGCCGAGGCCCGCCACGAGGCCGCCCGTATCCGCTCCAAGGCCGTCGAGGAGGGCTCGGTCGCCATCGCCGCCGCCCGCGCCGAGGGCAACGCCGAGCGCGAGGCCATCCTCGCCGCCGGTACCGAGAAGATCGCCGCCGAGCGCACCGCCGCCGAGCGCGAGCTCTCCGCCGACGTCGACGCCTGGGCCCACGCCCTCGCCGCCCGCATCGTCGGCGAGCCGGTCGGCGCCGACCGCGCCTGACCCGTACTCCCCGGAAGGGGCCGTCACCAGGGGCCGCAGCGCCCGGGTGACGGCCCCTTCGTCGTGGGTGCAGCCTTGGAGTGTGAGGAGAAGCCCCATGGAACGCGCGCATCCCGTCGACGCGGGCCGTCCCGTCGACCCCACCGACCCCGCCGCCCCCGGCCGGCCGGCGGACGGGGCCGGTGACCCGGCGCCGCCGCCCGTCGGCGGGGTGCTGTGGACCGTCGCCGGTGACATCCGGGCGCTCCTGATGCTCCCCGCCGCCCTCACGATGCAGGTCGCCCACCCCGCCATCGGCGCCGGCGTGGACGCCCACTCGGTCTTCCGCACCGACCCCTGGGGCCGCGGGGAACGCTCCCTGCGCTCGGTCCAGCTGTGGATCTACGGCGGTGAGGACGCCGCACGGGAGGGCCGCCGCCTCCGGAAGCTGCACCGCGACATCCAGGGCACCGACGCCCACGGGCGCCGCTACCACGCGCTCACCCCCGCCTACTACTCCTGGGTGCACGCGACCGGCTTCCCCGTCTACGCGCACGGCCTCCGCCTCCTCGTCCGCCCCCTCACCCAGGCGCAGGAACGGCAGCTGTACGCCGAGTGGCTCCAGGTCGGCCGCGTTCTCGGCATCCACGACCGGGACATGCCGCAGACGATCGAGGAGTTCTGGCCGTACTACCGGAAGGTCCTCGCGGAGGAGCTGGAGGCGACCGTCGTCGTCCGGGAGCTGCTCGACCCCGGCCAGCCGGTGCCCGCCCCCGACCGGGGGCCGCTCCCGGCCCGGCTCGCCCTCCGGCTGCTCTGGCCGGTCCTGCGCCGTCCGTTCCTGCGACTGCGCGCCTTCCTCACCGTGGGCATGATGCCGCCGGACGCCCGCGAGGCCATCGGCCTGGAGTGGACGCCGGCGCAGGAGCGGGCCCTGCGCCGGTTCGCCCGGGTGGTCCGCCTGGTGGTCCCCGTCCTGCCGGAGCGGCTGCGCTATCTGCCGATGGCCCGGAAAGCCCGCGAGGCCGCCCGCCGCGCGAAGCGCTGACGGACGGCCCCGGTGGGCGTACGGCTCGGACGACCCCGAGCGGGTGCGGCTCATGCGGCCCCGGTGGGCGTACGGCCGGGGTGCCCCGAGCGCGTGCGGCTCAGGCAGCCGCGGGCCCGTACGGCCCGGGTGGCCCCAGGGGACCGCTCGGCTCAGTGCCCGCCGTGCCCCGCGGCGCCGTGCTCACCGGTCTCGTGGACCGTGTTCGTCGCCGCGATCTTCTTCCACGACTTCGGCTGGGCCGGCTTCACCGGCTTGGCCTGCGGAGCCGCCGAGCGCGCGGACGGGGCGCCGGACGCGGTCGCCGCGGCAGGCGCGGACAGACCGACCGCCGCCGCGGTCGACGCGGACGGCTTCGAGGGCTGGTACAGCCAGGTGTCGAAGAGCTCGGCCAGCGGCTTGCCGGAGACCTTCTCCGCGTACTTCACGAAGTCGGCCACGCGCGCGTTGCCGTGGGCGAACTTCTGCGGCCAGCCCTTCAGGATCGCGAAGAAGTCCTCGTCGCCGATCTCGTTGCGCAGCGCCTGGAGCGCCAGCGCGCCCCGGTCGTACACGGCGATGTGGAACTGGTTCTCGGGGCCCGGGTCACCCGGCTTCACCGTCCAGAACGGGTCCTCGGCAGTCCGGATGGCGTACACGTAGTCCGCCAGCTCCTGGGCGGTGCCCTCGCCCTCCTTCTCCGACCACAGCCACTGGCTGTAGCGGGCGAAGCCCTCGTTGACCCAGATGTCCTTCCAGTCGCGGACGGAGACGCTGTCGCCGTACCACTGGTGCGCCAGCTCGTGGACGACCACCGACACGTTGGCGCCGTTGGCGAACTGCCGCGGGCTGTAGAACGGGCGGGTCTGCGTCTCCAGGGCGAAGCCGCTCGTCACGTTCGGCACGTACCCGCCGAGGGCGTTGAAGGGGTACGGTCCGAAGACCCCCTCCAGCCACTCCGCGACCTCGGTGGTGCGCTCGATCGAGGCGCGCGCGGCGCCGTCGTTGTCGCCGAGGTCCTTGCTGTACGCGTTGAGGACGGGCAGCCCGTTCGCCGTCCGGTCCGTCGTGATGTCGAACTTGCCGACGGCGAGCGTGGCCAGATAGGTCGCCTGCGGCTTGTTGGAGCGCCAGTTGAAGCGGGTCCAGCCCAGCCGGGAGGACTGCGACTGCAGGACGCCGTTGCTGATGGCCTGGGTGCCGTCCGGCACCGAGACGGAGACGTCGAAGGTGGCCTTGTCCAGCGGGTGGTCGTTGGACGGGAACCACCAGGCGGCCGAGTCCGGCTCCTGCGCGGCGACTCCGCCGTCCGGGGTACGGGCCCAGGCCGTCCAGCCGTCGATCTTGACCTCGGAGGGCTTGCCCGCGTAGCGGACGACGATCGAGATCGACTTGTTCTTCTCCAGCGGGACGGCCGGGGTGACCTCCAGCTCGTGGGACCCGGAGGTGGCGAACTTCGCCACCCGGCCGTTGACCCGGACCTCACTGACCTTCAGGCCGAGGTCGAGGTTGAACCGGGACAGGTTCTGCTTGGTGGTGGCGACGATCGTCGCCGTGCCCTCCAGGAGGTCGGTGGCGGGCTGGTACGTCAGACGCAGGTCGTAGTGCGAGACGTCGTAGCCGCCGTTGCCGCTGGTGGGGTAGTAGGAGTCGCCGATGCCCGGGGCCCCAGGGGTGAAATCGGCCGCCGATGCCGGGATCGCCAGCAGCAGGGAGGCCGCGAGGGCGCTCGGAACGATGATTCTGCGGTGCACAGGTGCTCCCCAAGTCATAAGAAACGTAAGACGCGCGGGTGGTCGTCGGTCCTTAGTCCGGACACTATTCAGTGCCCCGACGGACCGTCACGTCCAGAGGACCCGCTGTCACACGATCGCCATTCGGCCGACATGAACCCATCCGCCCCCGGAATCACCCTGAATCCCCCCTGATTGGCTACGGCACTCTTTTGCACGGGAGTTGACCGGGGTACGTTCCCGCCCATGCCGATGCGAAAGCGGAGAACCCGCGGAGCCCGACTGCCGTACGGAACCCTGGTGGCCGCCGCCACCGCCGCCCTGCTCGCGACCATGGTCGCGCCCGCGAGCGCGCGGCCGGAGCCCGCCACGCCGTCCGGGAGCACGGCGTCCTCCGGGACCGCCGCGGCGTCACGAGCCGCGCTCTCCCCGCCCGTCGCGTCCTCCGTCCGGGAGTCCCGGCCCGTCCACTCCTACGCCGACGCCATCCGCGAGTCCGTCTGGGTCGACACCGGGCTCGACGGCGACGGCGACGGGCGCGCGGACCGGGTCGCCGTCGACATCGTCCGCCCCCGGGAGACCGCCGCGGCCGGCCGGAGGATCCCGGTCATCATGGACGCCAGCCCGTACTACGCCTGCTGCGGACGCGGCAACGAGAGCCAGAGGAAGACCTACGACGCCGACGGCGATCCCGTCGGGTTCCCGCTCTTCTACGACAACTTCTTCGTCCCGCGCGGCTACGCCTTCGTCGCCGTCGACCTCGCCGGCACCAACCGCTCCGACGGCTGCGACGACGTCGGCGGACGCTCCGACGTCCAGTCGGCCAAGGCCGTCGTCGACTGGCTGAACGGCCGCGCCCGCGGCTACACCTCCCGTACGGGGGAGGCCAGGGCCCGCGCCACCACCTGGAGCACCGGGAACGTCGGCATGATCGGCAAGAGCTGGGACGGCACCATCGCCAACGGCGTCGCCGCCACCGGTGTCGAAGGGCTGAGAACCATCGTCCCGATCGGCGCCATCTCCTCCTGGTACGACTACTTCCACTCCCAGGGCGCCCCGCTCTACGACGCCAACCCGAGCTGGCTCTCCGAGTACGTCAACAGCCCCGAGGCGCGGGCCCGCTGCGGCGCCGTCCAGGACCGCGTCACCGCCGGCACCCCGTACAGCGGTGACCGCACGGCCGCCTGGACAGAGCGCGACCACGTACGGAACGCGGCCAAGGTCAGGGCCAGCGTCTTCGTCGTGCACGGCCAGCAGGACCTCAACGTGCGCGCGAACCAGTTCGGCCAGTGGTGGGACGCGCTCGCCGCCCACGGCGTCGAGCGGAAGATCTGGCTCTCCCAGACCGGCCACGTCGACCCCTTCGACTTCCGGCGCGCCGACTGGGTCCGCACCCTGCACCGCTGGTTCGACCACTACCTCCTGGGCTACGAGAACGGCATCGACCGCGAACCGGTCGCCGACATCGAGCGCGCCCCGGACCGCTGGACCACCGACCGGCAGTGGCCGCCGCGCGCCACCGCGACCACCACCCTGCGCCCCGCCCCCGGCGCGGCCTCCGGCCCCGGCGTCCTCGGCCGCGCCCCCGCGGCCCCCGGCTCCACCGCGACCTTCACCGACGACCCGGGCCTCGGCGAGCTCGACTGGGCGGCCCGGATCGACGGCGCGACCCCCGAGAAGGCCGGGTTCGTCACCCGCCCGCTCTCCCGCGACCTGCGGATCTCCGGCCCCTCGGAGGTGACGGTCACCGCCACCCCGACCACCGCCACCGCGCACCTCTCCGCCGTCCTCGTCGACCTCGGCCCCGACACGATCCGCGACTACGCGGCGGCCGGTGAGGGCATCACCACCCTCGCCGACCGCACCTGCTGGGGCGCGAGCACCCCCGGGGACAGTGCCTGCTTCAAGGAGACCGAGGCCCGCACGGCGGACGTCGGGTACACGGTCGTCAGCCGGGGCTGGGCCGACCTCGGCACCTGGGCCGACCCGCGCGAGGAGCGCCCGCTGACCCCCGGCAGGGCGTACACGATGACCCTGGACCTCGCCTCCACCGACCACGTCGTCCCGGCCGGCCACCGGCTCGCCCTGATCGTCGGCGGCACCGACAGGGACCTCCTCGACCCCCCGTCGACCACGCCGACCCTGACCCTCGACCTCGCCCGCACCCGGGCGAAGGTGCCGCTGGTCGGCGGCGCCGCGGCCTTCGTCCGCGCCACGTCCGGGCCGTACCCGGTCCTGCCGTCGCCCCTCACCGCCGCCCCGTCCCTCAGCGGCGCCCTCCCGCCGGCCGGGGTCACCGGTCCGCGCCTCCCCGGATTCGGAGCGACCCGATGACACCCCGTACCGCACGCCGGAGCGCACGGCGCCTCTCCCTGGTGGCGGGCGCCGCGGCCCTCGCCCTGCCGCTCGTCGGCCTCCCCGCCGAGGCGGCGGACAGCGCGCCGGTGAAGCCGCTCCCGCGCACCGGCTTCGAGCTCAGCGGGGGAGCCCGGTGGACCGGCGAGACCGAGGAGCGCGACTTCCTCGCCGCCGTCGACCGGGCGAGCGCGCGGGTGTCGCTGCGGGTGATCGGCGCCACCGCGCAGGGCCGTCCGATCCGGCTCGCCACCCTCGGTACGGGCCGCACCACCGTGCTGCTCGTCTGCAGCCAGCACGGCGACGAGCCCGCCGGCCGCGAGGCCTGTCTGAGCACGGTGCGCGACCTCGCCCACGCCCGGGACCGGGAGACCCGGGAGTTCCTCGCCCGCACCACGCTCCTCGTCGTGCCCACCGCCAACCCCGACGGCCGGGAGGCCGACACCCGGGGCAACGCCGCCGGCGTCGACGTCAACCGCGACCACATCGCGCTGCGGACCGCCGAGGCGCGCGCGGTCGCCGCCGTCATCCGCGACCACCGTCCCGAACTCGTCTACGACCTGCACGAGTACGGGGCCACCCCCCGGTTCTACGACAAGGACCTGCTCGCCCTCTGGCCGCGCAGCCTCGACACCGACCCGCACGTCCACGACGAGTCCCAGAAGCTCTCCGAGCGCTACGTGCGGCCCGCCGCCGGCCTCGCCGGGTACACCAGCGGCATCTACGGCATCTGGACCGACCCCCTCACCGGGAAGCCGCTCAAGCAGGTCGCCGGCGACGGCCAGGAGCGGATCCTGCGCAACACGGCCGGCATCAAGCACTCCGCCGGCCTGCTCGTCGAGACCCGGGTGGACGCGCTCGACGAGGCCGAGCGGGACGACCCCGCGCTCAACCACCGGCGCCGTGTCGCCACCCAGCACGCGGCCCTGGAAGGTGCCTTCGCCTACGTGAAGGAGCGGCGCGTACCGCTCACGGTGGCCACCGCGGTCGCCCGGCGTGCCGGGTTCGCCGACCGCGGCCCGGTCCACCTCGGCGGCGCGGACAACGACCCGCCGGAGCCCGGGGAGATCCTCGCCGACCCGCCGTGCGGCTACCGGCTGGACTCCGCGCGGTACGCCGAGGTGGGAGACGAACTCGCCCTGCACGGCATCACCGTCCGGCGGGAGGGCGCGGGGGTGTTCGTCCCGATGGGCCAGTCCCGCAGGGCGCTCGTCGCCCTTCTCCTGGACGGTCGGGCCACCTATCACCTCGTCAGTGGCAGTCCTGTGGAGGAGTGTTGACGATCATGTGACACGGAGGCGCGATGGCGTGAATCCGACGTTTGCCGAGGTAAAGTTACCGACCGGTACTGACCATGCCTCATGGGGGCACCCCCGGCCGAAGGCCGGGGGAGGGTCCCCGCGGCCCCGAAGTTGGAGAAACACCATGCGCGCCACCATGACCGTCCGTCGTGTCCTCACGTCCCTGCTCGCCACGACGCTGCTCGCCGGGGGCGTGCTGCTCGGCCAGACGGTGACCGCCGAGCCCGCGGCCGCCGCCAAGATCACCTGCAACATCGGCCAGCTGAAGGCCGACGCCCGCAAGGAGCGCGACCGCGCCGCCCAGCTCCAGCGCCTCGGCGCCACGACGGAGGCCCGCAAGGCCCTCGCCAAGGCCGACGCCCTGGAGAAGCGCGCCCGCCAGTGCGCCGACGCGGAGAACAACAGCAAGCCGCCGCTCTGGAAGTAGCGACACGGGCGGGGCGGGCGCGGCCCGAACGGGCGGCACCCGCCCCGCTGTCGTGCGCACACGGCGCCGCGTCGCCCGCCCAGGGCCTGCCCTCCGGGCCGGGCCGGACTCGCGGGACCCGACCGGGAGGACCCGCCCTAGGCGCCCTCCACCAGCTCCGCCGCCCGCTCCGCGCAGCCCCAGGCCACCGTCACCCCCGCGCCCCCGTGCCCGTAGTGGTGCACCAGGCGCCCGCCGCCCGGCAGCGACACCGCCTCGATCCGCACCCCGCCCAGCCGCGCGGGCCGCAGCCCCACCCGGTGGCCGAGCACCCGGGCCCCCGCGATCTCCGGCCGCACCCGCGCACACCGCGCCACGATCGCCGCCGCCGTCGCGGGATCGGGCGTCAGCCGCTCGTCGTCCTCCTCGGCCGTCCCGCCCAGCACCAGCCGCCCCGGCTGCGGGAAGAAGTACGTCGACCGCCCCGAACCGGAGTCCGGCGAGGTGAACCACTCCTCGACCCCCGGGTTCTCCACCAGGACCAACTGGCCCCGCACCGGCCGCATTCCGGGATCCGGTACGAGCTCCCGCGCCGCCGCCCCGGTGCAGTCGACGACCACCCGTGCCCGGGCCGACGCCTCCTCGAAGCCGGTCACCGCCCGCCGCTCGAAGACACCGCCCGCCGCCTCGAACCGGCCCCGCAGCCAGGCCAGATGGACCGGCATGTCGATCAGCGGCAGACGCGCCGCCAGGCCCACGTCGTACGGCCCCGGCACCTCCTCCGGCGCCAACTGCCGGAGCTCCGGCACCTCCCCGGCCCAGGCGCCGAGCCGATCGAGCACGGTGTCCGCGTGGACCCCGGACACCCACCGCACCCCCGTCCGCCCCGGGTCGGCGGCCAACTCCCCGTACACACGCAGGGATGCCAGCGCCCAGGCGCCGACCTCGGCCGCCGGCTCGATCCGGTACGGCCACCACAGCGCGCCCGCCACCGCCGACGTCGTCGCCGTCACGTCGTCCCGCGACCAGATCCGTACGCCGAGCCCGCGTTCCGCGAGCGTCACCGCGGTCGTCAGGCCGACGACCCCGCCACCCACCACGATCACGTCGTTCTCCATGGGCGGACCGTACCGGGACCGGGACATTTCCGGGACGGCCCGGCCACGGAAGAGCGGAAGACTCGATGTCATGCGCGGCGCCTACACGACCCTCGACCTCGCCCCCGCCGACCGTGCGGACGGCGTCCTCCCCGGGAGCCCCACCGGCCACCGGCCCGACCCCCTCGACCTCGTGGTCGACGGCAGGCCGCTGCTCCGGCTGCTCGACGAGGTCGACGGCGCCGACACGGTCTCGCCCCTCGCCTCCGACCTCCCGCCCGTCCTGCGCGCCGACCACGTCGAGCGGCTCCTGGGCGAGGGCCACGGCGCCGGCGACGGCCGCCGGGTGATCTACTCCTGCCCCGACTGCGACGACCCCGGCTGCGGAGCGGTCACCGCACACGTCGGACGCGACGGCGACGACGTCGTCTGGCGCGACTTCGCCTGGCAGACCGGCCCCACCGCCGACCTCGCCCGCGAGGGCTACCCCGGCGTCGGCCCGTACCGCTTCCACGGCGCCGCCTACCGGTCCGTGCTGCTGCGGCTCCTCGACGCCCGGGCGTGTCGTTCCGTCGCCTAGGATTCGTTCCCTGATGACTGCAACCCTCGTCGCCAAGGACCTCGCCGCCGGCCACGGCGAACGCACCCTCTTCGCCGGGCTCGACCTCGTGGTCGCCCCCGGCGACGTGATCGGCCTCGTCGGCGTCAACGGCGCCGGCAAGTCGACCCTGCTGCGGCTGCTCGCCGGGCTCGACGCCCCCGAGGAGGGCGAGCTCCGGCTCTCCCCGCCCACCGCCGCCGTCGGCCACCTCCCGCAGGAGCCGGAGCGGCGCACGGGGGAGACCGTGCGCGAGTTCCTCGCCCGGCGGACCGGCGTCGCCGCCGCCCAGACCGCCATGGACGAGGCCACCCAGGGCCTCGTCGACGGAACGCCCGGCGCCGACGACGCGTACTCCGTCACGCTGGAGCGCTGGCTGAGCCTCGGCGGGGCCGACCTCGACGAGCGCGCGGAGGAGGTCGCCGACTCCCTCGGCCTCACCGTCGGCCTCGACCAGCCGATGACCGCGCTCTCCGGCGGCCAGGCCGCCCGCGCCGGCCTCGCCTCGCTGCTCCTGTCCCGCTACGACGTCTTCCTGCTCGACGAGCCCACCAACGATCTCGACCTCGAAGGTCTGGAGCGCCTGGAGGGCTTCGTGAAGGGGCTGCGCGCCGGGACGGTCGTCATCAGCCACGACCGCGAGTTCCTCACCCGCACGTGCACCAAGGTCCTGGAGCTCGACCTCGCCCAGCAGCAGATCACCCTGTACGGCGGCGGCTACGAGGCCTACCTGGAGGAGCGGGACACCGCCCGGCGCCACGCCCGCGAGGACTTCGAGGAGTACGCCGGCAAGAAGGCGGCCCTCGAAGCGCGCGGCCACATGCAGCGGTCCTGGATGGACAAGGGCGTCAGGAACGCCCGCCGCAAGGCCACCGACGGCGACAAGCTCGGGCGCAACGCGCGCAGCGAGGCCAGCGAGAAGCAGGCCGCTAAGGCCCGTCAGACCCAGCGCATGATCGAACGCCTCGACGTCGTCGACGAGCCCCGCAAGGAGTGGGAGCTGCGCATGGAGATCGCGGCCGCGCCGCGCTCCGGCTCGGTCGTCGCGACCCTGCGCGAGGCCGAGGTGCGCCGCGGCGACTTCTCCTTCGGCCCCGTCACGCTGCAGATCGACTGGGCCGACCGGGTCGCCGTCACCGGCGCCAACGGTGCCGGGAAGTCGACCCTGCTCGCCGCCCTCCTCGGGCGGCTGCCGCTGGACTCCGGCGACACCGTCCTCGGCTCGGGCGTCGTCGTCGGCGAGGTCGACCAGGCCCGCAAGCTCTTCCACGGCACGGAGACCCTCCTGGAGGCGTTCTGCGCGGCCGTGCCCGAGACCGAGCCCGCCGAGGTCCGAACGCTGCTCGCCAAGTTCGGCCTCAAGGCCGTCCACGTGATGCGCCCGGCCACCACCCTCTCCCCGGGCGAGCGGACCCGCGCCGCACTCGCCCTGCTCCAGGGCCGGGGCGTGAACCTGCTCGTCCTGGACGAGCCGACCAACCACCTGGACCTCCCGGCCATCGAACAGCTGGAGTCCGCCCTCGACTCGTACACGGGCACGCTGCTGCTCGTCACCCACGACCGGCGGATGCTCGACGCCGTCCGCACCACCCGGCGCGTCGAGGTCGCCGACGGCAAGGTGACCGAGCTCCGATGACGTTCCCGTGCGGCCGGGGCCGGCGATGACGGTCTCCTTCGGCTGGGGCCCCGTCGAGGCGCGGGTCCTGGCCCCCTCGGCCGCCTGCGTGGTCGTCGTCGACGTCCTGTCCTTCACCACGTCGGTCGGAGTCGCCGTCGAGGGCGGCGCGGCCGTGCACCCGTACCGGTGGCGGGACGCGACGGCTGCCTCCAGGACCTCGGCGGGGATGGTCTGGAGCGCGCTGTAGATGATGATCATGTTGTAGCCGGTCCAGCTCCACGTGACGATGTTCGCCAC
>NZ_JBEOXR010000016.1:0-135676 GCF_040296665.1 Streptomyces sp. NPDC002057 | reverse complement strand
CAAGCTGCGCGAGCAGTTGGTCGAGTTGGTGAACGACGGCAGCTACCACCTGGTCGTCGACATGGAGGGCGTGGACTTCCTCGACTCCACCGGCCTCGGTGTGCTGGTCGGCGGCCTGAAGCGCGTCCGCGCGCATGAGGGCTCGCTGCGTCTGGTCTGCAACCAGGAGCGCATTCTGAAGATTTTCCGGATCACGGGTCTCACCAAGGTGTTCCCGATCCACACCTCGGTCGACGAGGCCGTCAACGCCGTCGACTGAGCCCAGGGGGTTCGTATGGCCACCGTTGAACTCCGCTTCAGCGCTCAGCCCGAGCACGTCCGCACGGCCCGCCTGGTGGCGGCCGCGGTGGCGCGCCGGGCAGGGGTGGACGAGGCGGTCCTCGACGAGGTGCGTCTCGCCGTCGGTGAGGCCTGTTCCCGTGCGGTCGGGCTGCACCGCAGCAACGACGTCACCACGCCGATCAGAGTCGTGCTGACCGAGGAGGAGAAGACGTTCTCCATCGAGGTCGGCGACGAGGTCCCGGGCGCGGGGGTCGCGGCGGCCGATGCCGCCGGTGTCCCCGGCGCGCGGAGCGCGGCCCCGGCCGAGGACTTCGACGACGCCGACGGAGAGGACGAGATGGGTCTCGCGGTGATCCGCGGGCTCGTCGACGACGTCGAGGTGAGCGCCGGCGAGGACGGCGGCACGATCCGGATGAGCTGGCCGGTGAATTCGGCGGACGTCCTGTCCTGACCCGTACGGGTGGGGCGAGAAGCCCGTGACAACGCACGACGAGAAGAGGCCCTGCCCCGCAGGGCCTCTTCTCGTCGTGCGTTGTCTCGCGTTGGTGCATCCGCGCGGGGGGTCCGCCGCATCCCCGTTCGTACCGGTTCGCGTCCCTATGATCCGTCCCCATGTACCCCACTTCTCTCGCCGCGGCAGTGCTGACGAGCGGGAACCGCACGATCGTGTACGTCGTCGGCGCCGTCGCCCTCGTCGCGCTGCTCGTCGCGCGGCTCCTCGTCGGCCAGGTGCTCAAGGCCGGTGAGGGCACCGAGCGGATGAGGGAGATCGCCGCCGCCGTGCAGGAGGGGGCCAACGCCTACCTCGCGCGGCAGCTGCGGACCCTCGCCGTCTTCGCGGTCGCCGTGTTCTTCCTGCTGTTGCTGCTGCCCGCGGACAACTGGTCGCAGCGTTCGGGGCGTTCCCTGTTCTTCCTGGTGGGGGCGCTCTTCTCGGCGGTCACCGGGTACATCGGCATGCGGCTCGCCGTACGGGCGAACGTGCGGGTCGCCGCGGCCGCGAGAGAGGCCACCCCGGCGGAGGGCGAGCCGGAGCGGAACCCGGGGGTGGTCGCGCACCGGGCCATGCGGATCGCGTTCCGTACCGGCGGGGTCGTCGGGATGTGCACGGTGGGCCTCGGACTGCTCGGGGCGGTCTGTGTCGTCCTCGTCTACGCGGCCGACGCGCCCAAGGTCCTGGAGGGATTCGGGCTCGGTGCCGCGCTCATCGCCATGTTCATGCGCGTCGGCGGCGGCATCTTCACCAAGGCCGCCGACGTCGGCGCCGACCTGGTCGGCAAGGTCGAGAAGGGCATCCCGGAGGACGACCCGCGCAACGCGGCCACCATCGCCGACAACGTGGGCGACAACGTCGGCGACTGCGCGGGCATGGCGGCCGACCTCTTCGAGTCGTACGCCGTGACCCTGGTCGCGGCGCTCATCCTCGGCACGGCGGCCTTCGGCGACCACGGCCTCGCGTTCCCCCTGATCGTGCCCGCGATCGGCGTGGTCACGGCGGTGATCGGCATCTTCGCGGTCTCCCCGCGGCGCACCGACCGCGGCGGGATGAGCGCGATCAACCGCGGCTTCCTCGTCTCGGCGGTGATCTCGCTCGTCGGTGTCGCCGTCGCCGCCTTCGCGTACCTGCCGTCCTCCTACGCGGAACTCGAGGGCGTGACGGTGCCGGGCATCCGCGACCACGCCGGCGATCCCCGGGTCCTGGCCCTGGTCGCCGTCGCCCTCGGCATCGTCCTGGCGGCGCTGATCCAGCAGCTCACCGGCTACTTCACGGAGACGAGCCGGCGGCCGGTCAGGGACGTCGGCAAGTCCTCGCTCACCGGCCCCGCGACCGTCGTCCTCGCGGGCGTGGCCCTCGGCATGGAGTCCGCCGTCTACACGGCGCTCCTGATCGGGCTCACGCTGTACGGGGCGTTCCTGCTCGGCGGTGCCTCGATCATGCTCGCGCTGTTCGCGGTCGCCCTGGCCGGGACGGGCCTGCTCACCACCGTCGGGGTGATCGTCGCCATGGACACCTTCGGCCCGGTCGCCGACAACGCCCAGGGCATCGCGGAGATGTCCGGGGACGTGCGGGGCGCGGGGGCCCAGGTCCTCACCGAGCTGGACGCCGTCGGCAACACGACGAAGGCCATCACCAAGGGCATCGCCATCGCCACCGCCGTCCTGGCGGCCTCGGCGCTCTTCGGCTCGTACCGGGACGCGATCGCGACCTCGGTCGTCGAGGTCGGCGCGAGGGCGGACGAGCTGACGCTCTCGATGGACATCTCGCAGCCCAACAACCTCTTCGGGCTGATCCTCGGCTCGGCGGTCGTTTTCCTCTTCTCGGGGCTCGCGATCAACGCCGTGTCCCGGTCGGCGGGATCGGTGGTCTACGAGGTGCGGAGGCAGTTCCGCGAGCACCCCGGGATCATGGACCACACCGAGAAGCCGGAGTACGGACGGGTCGTCGACATCTGCACCAGGGACGCGCTGCGTGAACTCGCCACGCCCGGGCTGCTCGCCGTGATGGCCCCGATCGCGGTCGGCTTCGGGCTCGGCGTCGGCGCGCTCGGCTCGTACCTCGCCGGAGCGATCGGCACGGGCGCGCTGATGGCGGTCTTCCTCGCCAACTCCGGTGGTGCCTGGGACAACGCGAAGAAGCTGGTGGAGGACGGGAACCACGGTGGCAAGGGCAGTGAGGCGCACGAGGCGACCGTCATCGGGGACACGGTCGGCGACCCGTTCAAGGACACGGCCGGCCCGGCGCTCAACCCGCTTCTGAAGGTGATGAACCTGGTCGCGCTGCTGATCGCCCCGGCGGTCGTGCAGTTCGGTCACGGGGCCGACGCCAGCCCCGGACTCCGGGGGGCCGTCGCGGGATTCGCGCTCCTCGTCGTGGTCGTGGCGGTGTGGGTCTCCAAGAGGCGTTCGGTGACCGTCTCCTGACGTGGCGTCCGTCTCATTTCCGTCCGCTCACGAGGGACGTGAGAGGTCTCTCCCTTGGTTCAAAAGGCTGCAATACAGGACGAATCAGTCCTACGAAAGGTGGTTGTAGCCCGTTCGGCGTGTATGTTCCGGGGCCGAGAGCCTTGGAAGGGACCGATCCGGTGAACAAGAAGCTTGCGGCCGCACTGTCCGGCGGCGCGGTACTGGTGCTCGCGCTGTCGGGTTGCAGCGACGACGAGGGCAACAAGGTGGACGACTGGGCGAAGACGTTCTGCGACCAGGCGAAGCCCCAGATCCAGAAGCGGGCCGACGCCCACCAGATCATCATCTCGACGGCTGCCGACAGCAAGCCCGCGGAGATCCAGGCCGCCGACTCGAAGGCGTTCCAGGACATCGCGAACGCCGACCGGGCGCTTGCCAAGGCCGTCGAGAGCGCCGGCGCCCCGCCCGTCGAGAACGGCGAGAAGGTCCAGCAGGACGCGATCAAGGAGCTCAACGCCACCGCGGTGGCGTACGAGGGGCTCAAGAAGCAGGTCGACGCGCTGGACCCGACGAACCAGCAGAAGTTCGCGGACGGCCTCCAGGGCGTCGCCGACGGTCTGACCCGCATCGAGAAGATGGACCAGAACGCCCTGTCCAAGCTGGAGGAGGGCGAGCTGGGCCAGGCGATGGCCAAGCAGCCCGGCTGCCAGAAGCCCACGGCCTCGGTTCCGCCGAAGACCTCCGGCTCGGCCTCTCCGAAGCCCGGTTCCACCTCGGACGCCTCGGGCCAGGCCTCGGACTCCGCCGAGCCCAAGGCGTCCACCAAGCCGTCCGGCAAGTCGACGGCGGCCAAGACCGAGGAGTAGTCGGACCATCCGCCCGGGGCCGATCCGGCCCCGGGCGGTCGCATCCCCGGGACGAACCGGTGGCCTCCGTCGGGTCGGCCGCCCGGTTGTCGGTGGCGGCGGTCACAATGGAGCGGTGAGTACGCCCAGCCTGCCCCCCCGCCTCCCGGTGCCCGCGCACGCCACCCGTCTGCGCGAGGCCCTGCTCGCCGCCGACTTCACCGCCGACGGGCTGCTGGAGCTGCTCGGCGCCCCGGCCTACGCGGCGCTCGCCCGCAGCGAGACCGTGCCCGCCCTGCGCTCCACCCGCGGCGACTCCCCGCTGGCGACCCTCGTCCGGCTCTTCCTGCTCCAGGAGGCCGTCGGGCACGACCGGGCCGCCGCCGCCCTCCCGCTCGCCGAGGCCCTCGCCGACGGCTGGGTGGTCCACGAGGACGACTCCGTGTCCGCGACGGTCGACGTCCGGCCGTACGGCGGGCCGGACGGCGAGGACTGGTTCATCGTCTCCGACCTCGGCTGCGCGGTCGGCGGCGCGGGCGGCAGCGGCAGGAACGGCCGCCAGGCGGAGGAGGCCGTCGTCCTCGGCGTCGGCGGTGCCTCCACCACCCTCGCCGGCATCACCGTCCCCACGACCGTCTCCTCCGCGCTCGACCTCGGCACCGGCTCCGGCATCCAGGCTCTGCACGCCGCCCAGCACGCCACCCTGGTCACCGCCACCGACCTCAACCCGCGCGCCCTGGACTTCACGCGGCTCACGCTCGCCCTCTCCGGGGCCCGCGAGGCCGAGCTGCTGACGGGCTCGCTCTTCGAGCCCGTCGACGGCGACACGTACGACCTGATCGTCTCCAACCCGCCGTTCGTGATCTCCCCCGGCGCCCGCCTCACCTACCGGGACGGCGGGATGGGCGGCGACGACCTGTGCCGCACGCTCGTGCAGCAGGCGGGCGAGCGGCTCAACGACGGCGGGTACGCCCAGTTCCTCGCCAACTGGCAGCACGTCGACGGCGAGGAGTGGCAGGACCGGCTGCGGTCCTGGGTGCCTGCGGGCTGCGACGCCTGGATCGTGCAGCGCGAGGTCCAGGACATCACGCAGTACGCGGAACTCTGGCTGCGGGACAGCGGCGACCACCACGGCGACCCGGACGCGTACCAGGAGGCGTACGGCCGCTGGCTCGACGAGTTCGAGGCCCGCAAGACGCGCGCGGTGGGCTTCGGCTGGATCACGATCCGGCGGAACGGAGCCGTGGCCTCCGGAGCCGTGGAGCCGTCGATCCTCGTCGAGGAGTGGCCGCACCCGGTCGAGCAGCCCCTCGGCCCCACCGTCCGCGCCCACTTCGAGCGCCAGGACTACCTGCGCGCCCACGACGACGCCGCGCTCCTCGCCGACCGGTTCACGCTCGCGCCCGAGGTGGTGCAGGAGCAGGTCGGGCTGCCGGGCGCCGAGGACCCCGAGCACGTCGTGCTCCGGCAGAACCGGGGCATGCGCCGCGCCACCAGGGTGGACCACGTCGGCGCGGGGTTCGCCGGCGTCTGCGACGGCACCCTGAGCGCGGGCCGCATCCTCGACGCGATCGGGCAGTTGATGGGCGAGGACCCGGTGATACTGCGGGACCGCACCCCGCAGGCCATCCGGCTGCTCGTCGAGGAGGGCTTCCTGCTGCCCGTGGGGGAGGAGACCCCCGCCGGGGAGCGGACGCCCGAGGAGTACGGGGCCTGATCCGCATCGCCCCGGACGAGGCCTCGCCCGGGGCGACCGGGATCGCGATCGGCCCGCTGCGCGACGCGTCCTGCCCGACGCACCTCGTGCCGCCGCACCACAACCCCTCCCGGCCGTACCGGGAGTGGGTGGGGCAGGCGCGGGCGGTCCGGCGGGAGGACGACCGTCCCCGGCCGCTCCGAAACCTGTTCGCCGGAGGGTGGAGATGTTCCGCTTCCCCGCCACCGCGCGGCTCGTCGGCGGCGGCGGGGCGACCTCCTGCCGGGCGTTGTCCGACGGGACGACCCCGCCCCTGTTCATCGGAACCCCGCTGGTCGGGCCGCTCCTCCAGGTGTTCTTCCTCGTCCGCCCGGGCAGGGAACCCGGGGTCGCCGACGCCGGTTTCCACCTCCTGGGGAGCGCCGTCCTCACGGCTTCCACCTCCTGCGTGTCCGGCCGCACGATGGCCCGCGCCGACGAGCGCCGGTACGGCACGCTCGGGGCCGCCCGGTCCCGGTCCCGTGCCGCTCGTCGCGGCGGGCGCCTGCGCGGCAGCCGCCGGGCCGCGCTCGGCACCGTGTGAGGAGTGGGTCACTACCGGCCATCTTCGTGAAACCGTACGAGACGCTCCGCGTCGTTCACCCGGAATTCGCACCCATGACGCCCGGAGGTGTCAGCCTCGGCCTCGGGAGACGAACACCGCACGTGGACGGAACGGGGTACGGGCATGGAGAGCGGGCCGGCGATCTTCGCGGGGGCGGCGTTCACGCTGTTCGGAGGTGCGCTGCTGCTGTGGACCACCGTGCGGACGCTGCACCGTGAGCCCGTGGCGTACGGGGTCGCCCCGCGGACGGCCCTGGCGGTCACGAGCCTCTCCGGAGCCGCCTTCCTCCTGCTCGGCGTCTGGTGCTTCGGCAGGCTCTGAACCGGGCTCCGACCCCCTCTCCGGACCTGTCTCCGGATCTCTCTCCACGCCCCGGCGCGGAGGTCCCGCCCCGCCCGACCGGGAGTCCGGGCGGCAGGAATGCCAGGACTCGGGTTACCGTTCGAGTGGCCGTTGCGGGCTTTCGCCGTTTGACACGGGGGCGGGTTGTACCGTCACACTCCGCAGCGACGGGAGCGTCACCGTCCGTGCCGCTGCCGTGCGTGCCAGCGCCGTACGTGCCCAGAGAGTGTCGATCCGGAGAGAAGAGCGAAGTTGTCCCCGACCAGCGAGACCGCACACGGCGGCCGCCGACTCGTCATCGTCGAGTCGCCTGCCAAGGCGAAGACGATCAAGGGCTACCTCGGCCCCGGCTACGTGGTCGAGGCGAGCGTCGGGCACATCCGTGACCTCCCCAGCGGCGCCGCGGAGGTGCCCGAGAAGTACACCGGCGAGGTGCGCCGCCTCGGGGTCGACGTCGAGCACGACTTCCAGCCCATCTACGTCGTCAACGCCGACAAGAAGGCGCAGGTCAGGAAGCTCAAGGAGCTGCTGGCCGAGTCCGACGAGCTCTACCTCGCCACCGATGAGGACCGCGAGGGCGAGGCCATCGCGTGGCACCTCCAGGAAGTCCTGAAGCCCAAGGTCCCGGTCCACCGGATGGTCTTCCACGAGATCACCAAGGACGCGATCCGCGAGGCCGTCGCCAACCCGCGCGAGCTGAACCAGCGCATGGTCGACGCCCAGGAGACCCGCCGCATCCTCGACCGGCTGTACGGCTACGAGGTCTCGCCGGTCCTGTGGAAGAAGGTCATGCCGCGGCTCTCCGCCGGCCGCGTGCAGTCCGTCGCCACCCGGCTCGTCGTCGAGCGGGAGCGCGAGCGCATCGCCTTCCGTTCCGCCGAGTACTGGGACCTCACCGGCACCTTCGGCACCGGCCGCTCCGGTGACGCCTCGGACCCGTCCCAGCTGGTCGCGCGCCTCGCGTCGGTCGACGGCAAGCGCGTCGCGCAGGGCCGTGACTTCGGCTCCGACGGTCGCCTGAAGAGCGAGAGCGTGCTCCACCTGGACGAGGCGAACGCGCGGGCCCTGTCCGCCGCGCTCGCCGACACCTCGTTCTCCGTGCGCTCGGTCGAGTCGAAGCCGTACCGCCGCTCCCCGTACGCCCCCTTCCGGACCACCACCCTCCAGCAGGAGGCGAGCCGCAAGCTGGGCTTCGGTGCGAAGGCGACCATGCAGGTGGCGCAGAAGCTGTACGAGAACGGCTTCATCACCTACATGCGTACGGACTCCACGATCCTGTCCGACACCGCAGTCTCGGCGGCGCGGGCCCAGGTCACGCAGTTGTACGGCGCCGACTACCTGCCGGAGAAGCCGCGCGTCTACGCCGGCAAGGTCAAGAACGCCCAGGAGGCGCACGAGGCGATTCGTCCTTCGGGTGATCGTTTCCGCACTCCGGCGGAGACCGGCCTGACCGGCGACCAGTTCCGCCTCTACGAGCTGATCTGGAAGCGGACCGTCGCCTCCCAGATGAAGGACGCGACCGGCAACTCGGTCACCGTGAAGATCGGCGGCCGGGCGTCCGACGGCCGGGACGCCGAGTTCAGCGCCTCCGGCAAGACGATCACCTTCCACGGCTTCATGAAGGCGTACGTCGAAGGCGCCGACGACCCGAACGCGGAGCTCGACGACCGCGAGCGGCGCCTGCCGCAGGTCACCGAGGGCGACGCGCTCACCGCCGACGAGATCACGGTGGACGGCCACGCGACCAAGCCGCCGGCCCGCTACACCGAGGCCTCGCTGGTCAAGGAGCTGGAAGAGCGCGAGATCGGCCGCCCGTCGACGTACGCGTCGATCATCGGCACGATCCTCGACCGCGGCTACGTCTTCAAGAAGGGCACGGCCCTCGTGCCGTCCTTCCTGAGCTTCGCCGTCGTCAACCTCCTGGAGACCCACTTCGGGCGGCTCGTCGACTACGACTTCACCGCCCGGATGGAGGACGACCTCGACCGCATCGCCCGCGGCGAGGCCAAGTCCGTGCCGTGGCTGAAGCGTTTCTACTTCGGCGAGACCGAGGGCGGTACGGCCGCCTCCGGCGGTGCCGCCGACGCGGGCAACGGCGACGGAGACCACCTCGGCGGCCTCAAGGAGCTCGTCACCGACCTCGGCGCGATCGACGCCCGCGAGATCTCCTCCTTCCCCGTCGGCAACGACATCGTGCTCCGCGTCGGCCGCTACGGCCCGTACGTCGAGCGCGGCGAGAAGGACGCCGAGGGCCACCAGCGCGCCGACGTCCCCGAGGAGCTCGCGCCCGACGAGCTGACCGTCGAACTCGCGGAGGAGCTGCTCGCCAAGCCGAGCGGCGACTTCGAGCTGGGCGCCGACCCGGTCAGCGGGCACCAGATCGTCGCGAAGGACGGCCGCTACGGCCCGTACGTCACGGAGATCCTGCCCGAGGGCACCCCGAAGACCGGCAAGAACGCGGTGAAGCCGCGCACGGCCTCCCTCTTCAAGTCGATGACCCTCGACACCGTCACCCTGGAGGACGCGCTCCGGCTGATGTCCCTCCCCAGGGTCGTCGGCGCGGACGCCGAGGGCGTCGAGATCACCGCGCAGAACGGCCGCTACGGCCCGTACCTGAAGAAGGGCACGGACTCGCGGTCGCTCACCGACGAGGAGCAGCTCTTCACGATCACCCTCGAAGAGGCGCTCGCGATCTACGCCCAGCCGAAGCAGCGGGGCCGGGCCGCGGCCAAGCCGCCGCTGAAGGAACTGGGCACCGACCCGGTCAGCGAGAAGCCCGTGGTCGTCAAGGACGGGCGCTTCGGCCCGTACGTGACGGACGGCGAGACCAACGCCACCCTGCGCACCGACGACAGCGTGGAGACGATCACGCCCGAGCGCGGCTACGAGCTGCTCGCCGAGAAGCGGGCCAAGGGACCGGCGAAGAAGACCGCCAAGAAGGCCCCGGCCAAGAAGGCGACCACCGCGAAGAAGACGGCCACGAAGACGGCGGCGAAGAAGACCACCGCCACCAAGAAGACGGCCGCCAAGAAGACCACGACGGCGAAGAAGACGACCGCGGCCAAGAAGACGGCGGCGGCGAAGCCGGAGTAGTCCCTCCGCGCGGGAGCCCCTCCCGCGCGGAAGTGGGTGAGCGCGACGACGTGAGAACGGCGGGGGCGGAGGCGGGTGCCTCCGCCCCCGCCGTTCGGCTTGTCACAGGCTCGTCCGGATGTTCGGGCGGGGGCCGCGGGGAGCAATCCCGTCCGGATAGGGTGGACGGATGACGCGAGCAGAGCAGCCAGACCGCCTCGGCGATTCCGACGCCGCACTCGTCGCGGATTCCGGGGAGCGTGCCGTACGCGCCCTGTTGCGCCATCAGCCACTGCGCAGGTTGTGGAGCGCCCACCTCGTCGGCGGCACCGGTGACGTCCTCGCCCTCCTCGTCCTCGTCCTCCTCGGCCTCCAGGCCGCCGTGACCGAGGGCGCGCTCGGAGGGGGCTACCGGGGGGCCGCGCTCGCCGTGGCCGCCGTCGTCGGCGCGCGGCTGTTCGCCTCGGTCCTCTTCGGCGCCGTCCTCCTCGGACCGCTGACCGCCCTCACCGGGCCCGGCGGCGCGCTCGACCGGCGCTGGACCATGATCGGCGCCGACGGTGTCCGGATCGCGCTGCTCGTCATCGCCCCCCTGTGGATCGACTGGACCCCCGGCAGCGCCCTCTGGTACCTGCTCGGCACCGTCTTCGTCACCGGCGCGGCCGAACGGCTCTGGACCATCAGCCGCGAGGGCGCCGCGCCCGCGCTGCTGCCCGCCCCGCCGATCGAGGGCGGCGCCGTACGGCCGCTGCCCGACCACCTCGCCGCGCTCCGGCGGCTCTCCCAGCGCACCGGCTTCCTCGCCGTCCCGGCCGCGGCCGCGATCCTGCTCGTCGCCACGCTCGTCGGCAACCTGCTCGGCGCCGGGATCGACTGGTTCTCGCTGCACCAGGCCGCCCTCGCCTCGTACGTCGCCGCCGGCCTCTTCGCGGCCTCCGTCACCGTCCTCTACGCGATGGCGCTGCCCGGCGGGGCCACGCCCCGGCCGCGCTCGCCCCTGGAGGGCCTGCGCCGGCCGACCGCCGAGAAGGGCGGCAAGGGCGCGTCCGACGAGGCTTCCACGGGCGGCGTCGAGAAGGGCCGTACCGGGGCCCTCTCCCTCTTCGTCCTGGCCTGCGCCACCGTCGCCGGAGCCATCGCCGCGGCCGCGTCCCTCGCCGTGCTCCACGCGTACGACCTGGGCGGCGGACCCGTCACGTACGCGCTCCTGATCCTGGCGCTCAGCGGCGCCACCGCCGTCGGCATCCGCACCGCGGGCTCCGTCCTGCCCGTCCTGTCCCGGCGCCGGCTGCTCGCCCTCGTGACCGCCGTCACCGGGATCGCGCTGATCGCCATGGGCCTGGTCCCGGACACGGCGACCGTGCTGTTCCTCGCCGTCCTCGCCGGCTACGCCGCGGGCGTCGCCGCGAACACCGGCCACGTCCTCGTCGACCAGGAGACCGAGGAGCCCCGCAGGGCCCGGACCACCGAGCACCTCCAGGCCACCGCCCGCGTCGGCATGGGCATCGGCGCGCTCGCCGCCCCGCTGCTCGCCGCCGCGATCGGCCCGCACCGCCTCGCCTCCGGCGACTTCGTCCTCGCGCACGGCGGCGCCGCCTTCACCCTCGCGCTGATCGGCGCCCTGCTGCTGCCGGTCGCCGCGCTCGTCCTCGCGAAGACCGACGACCGCGCGGGCGTCCCGCTCCGCCGCGACCTGCGCGACGCGGTCCGCGGCTCCGACCCGGTGCAGGCGCCCTCGCCGACCGGCTTCTTCATCGCCCTGGAGGGCGGCGACGGGGCCGGCAAGTCCACGCAGGTCCAGGCGCTCGCCGAGTGGATCCGCGCCAAGGGCCACGAGGTCGTCGTCACCCGCGAGCCCGGCGCCACCCCGATCGGCAAGCGGCTCCGCTCGATCCTCCTCGACGTGTCGTCGGCGGGGCTCTCCAACCGCGCCGAGGCCCTGCTGTACGCGGCCGACCGCGCCGAGCACGTCGACTCCCTGGTCCGGCCCGCCCTGGAGCGGGGCGCGATCGTCCTCTCCGACCGCTACATCGACTCGTCCGTGGCCTACCAGGGCGCCGGCCGCGACCTCTCCCCGACCGAGATCGCCCGCATCTCGCGCTGGGCGACCGACGGGCTCGTCCCGCACCTGACCGTGGTCCTCGACGTCTCCCCGGAGACCGCGCGGGAACGGTTCACCGAGGCACCCGACCGTCTGGAGTCCGAGCCGCCGGAGTTCCACGCGCGCGTGCGGGCCGGATTCCTCGCCCTCGCCTCCGCCGACCCCAGCCGTTACCTCGTCGTCGACGCGGGCCAGGAGCCCGAGGCCGTCACCACGGTCGTACGCCACCGGCTCGACCGGATGCTGCCGCTCTCCGAGGCCGAGGTGAAGGCCGTCGAGGAGGCCCGCCGGAAGGCCGAGGAGGAGGCGCGGCGCCGCGCCGAGGAAGAGGCCGCCCGCAAGGCCGAGGAGGAGCGCCTGGAGCGCGAGCGCCAGGCACAGCTCGCCAAGCTCCGCGCCGAGGAGGAGGAGCGCAAGCGGCGCGAGGAGGAGGAGGCGCGCCGCCTGGAGGCCGAACGTCAGGCGGAGGAGGCCCGGCGCAAGGCCGAGGAGGCCCGGATCGCCGCCGAGGAGGAGCGCAAGCGCCTCGCGGCCGAGGAGAAGGCCCGCCAGGAGGAGCAGGAACGCCTCCGCGCGGAGGAAGAGGAGAAGGCCCGGCTGCGGGCCGAGGCGGAGGAACGCCGCCTGGAGAAGCAGCGCAAGGCCGAAGAGGCGCTGCTCCGCGCCGAGGAGGCCCGCCGGATGGCCGAGGCCGCCGCCGCCGCGAAGGCGGCGGAGGAGGCCTCGGCGAAGGCCGCGGCCGAGAAGGCGGCTGCCGAGGCCGCCGCCAGGGCCGAGGCGGAGCGGGCGGCCGCCGAGCAGGCGGCTGCGGAGCTGGCCGCCGCCCGGCGGGTCGAGGCGGAGAAGGCGGCCCGGGAGCGGGCCGCGGCCGAGAAGCAGGCCGCCGCCGTCGAGAGGGCCGCGGCGGAGGCGAAGGCGGCTCAGGAGCGGGCGGCCGCCGAGGCCGAGGCCCGGGCCACCGAGATCTCGGCGAACGAGGTCACGCAGGCGACCCCGATCGTGAAGCCGGACCCGCGGACCGATCCCCGGGCGGCCGTGCGGCGGGACGGGAAGCAGGAGGCCCCGGCGGACAGCCGGCGGGACCGCGAGCCCGACGCGCCGACCGTCTCGCCCGAAGAGGTCACCCTCGCCTCGCCCGTCGTGAAGATCGGGAAGACCGGGAAGCCGGAGGCCGAGACGGCCGTGCTGCCCCAGGTCCGTGAGACGCGCGGCGCCGACGAGACCGCCGTGCTGCCCCAGGTCCGTGAGACGCGCGGCGCCGACGAGACCGCCGTGCTGCCCGTCGTACGGGACACGGAGCCGGCCGCGGCGCGGGACGCCGAGTCGACCGCCGTGCTGCCTCCCGTGCGGGACGCCCGGGCGTCCGACCCCGTCGACCGGGTGCCGCAGGGCATCTTCCGCGACGCGCGGGAGGAGGCGGACGGTGCGAACGACCGGACCCGCGAGCTGCCCCAGCTCGACGAGAACGGCCGGCCCCGCCGCCGCTCCGACTGGGCGGAGGAGACCCCGCTCGACGATCTGCCGACGCTCGCGGACGAGCTCTTCGGCCCGCACGACGACGAGGACGAGGGCCGCCGGCGCCGCCGCTGAGCCCTGTCCGACGGGAGGGTGGAGCTAGCTCCACCCTCCCGTCGGAAGCCAGCCCCATACCGCTGTGAGCTGTGCTTTTCTAGCGTTGTCGGCATGACGACGACTGCAGTGACGGAGAGCGGCACCCCCCGCGCCCTGGACGCCGCCCTCGCCCTCGACGGGGTGGGCCGGACGTACGGACGCGGGGCCCCCGCCCTCGACGGGGTGAGCCTGGCCGTGCCGCGCGGCCGGTTCGTGGCGGTGATGGGCCGGTCGGGATCCGGCAAGTCCACCCTGCTGCGGTGCGCGGCGGGACTCGAACGTCCGACGACCGGGACCGTACGGATCGGCGGCACCGACCTCGCCACGCTGAAGGCCGCCGGACTCACCCGGCTCCGGCGGGACCGCGTCGGCTTCGTCTTCCAGTCGCTGAACCTCGTCTCCGCCCTCGACGTGCGGGAGAACGTCACCCTGCCCCTGCTCCTCGCCGGAGCCCGCGAAGGCCGGGAGCTCGACGCCCGCGCCCTCGCCGGACTCGCCGCCGTCGGGCTCGCCGACCGGGCCGGGGACATGCCGGAGAACCTGTCCGGCGGCCAGCGCCAACGGGTGGCGATCGCCCGCGCCCTGGTCAACGAACCGGAGGTCGTCTTCGCCGACGAGCCGACCGCCGCGCTCGACCCGGTCACGGCGGCCGGCGTCCTCGCCCTGCTGCGCCGCGCGGTCGACGAGCGGGGGACCACCGTCGTCCTCGTCACCCACGACCCGGTGGCCGCCGCCTGGACGGACGAAGCCGTGTTCCTCGACCGGGGCCGGCTCGTCGGTCACCTGCGCCGTCCGGACGAGTCCGGCGTACGGGAGATGCTCGGCGCTCACGCCGACGCGGGACACCGGCGTGTGGTGGTGGCCCGGTGAAGCCGCTGCGGAATCCCGCGGTCCGGCTGCTCGCGGCCCGGTCCCTGCGGACCCACCGGAAGGCGTGGGCGGCGGTGTTCGCGGCCGTCGCCGTCACCTCCGCGCTCCTCGGCGCCCTGGCCCTCGCCCTCGGCTCGACCGGACTCGGCCACGCGCGCGTGGAGCGGTACGCGGCCGCGCCCGTCGTCGTCGCAGGCGACCAGGAGATCCGCTGGACGACGAAGCCGTGGGGCGGTGAGCCGACCACGGAGACGGCCGGTCTGACGGAGCGGGTACGGGTACCGGGCGCGGCCGTCGACGTGCTGCGGGCGGTGCCGGGCGTCCTGGCCGCGGTGCCGGACCCCACCTTCGTCGTACGGGAGCCGGGGGCGGGTGCCGCCGGGACCACGACCTTCACCGGGCGCTCCTGGGAGGCGGCCCGGCTCGCCCCGTACCGCCTGCTCGACGGGCGGGAGCCGCGCGGGGCCGGGGAGGCCGTCCTGGGGTCCGGTGCGGGGGTCGGGGTCGGGGACACCGTCGCCGGCCGGAAGGTCGTCGGCGTCGCCGAAGGGCCCGCCGCGCTGTACGTCACGGCGGGGGAGGCGGCGAGGCTCGCCGGGACCGTCAGGGCCGGTGGGGCCGGTGGGGTCGGTGAGGCTGGTGGGGCTGGTGGGGCCGCCGCTCCCGGCGGTGGCGTCGACGCCGTCGGGGTTCTCGCCGAGCCCGGTGTGTCCGCGGACACCCTCCACGCGCGCGTGCGGGCCGCCCTGGACCGGGCCGGGCTCAAGGACACCGCCTCGGGCCAGCCGCTGCGGGCGCTCACCGGCGACGGACGGGGCGGCGCCGAGCACCTCGCCGCGCCCCCCGCGCGCATGGATCTCCTCCACCTCCTCGCCGCCGTCTCCGGGACCTTCGTCCTCGTCGCGGTCCTCGTCCTCGCCTCGCTCGTCGCCCAGGCGCTCCAGCAGCGCGCCGCCGAGCGGGAACTGCTCCTCTCGGTCGGCGCGACCCCCCGTCAGGTGCGGGCGGCGGCCGGCCGGGAGGTGACCCGGGTGGCGGGCCTCGCGGCCCTGGTCGGCGCTGCCCTGGCCGTACCCGTCTTCCTGGGGCTGTGGTCGGCGCTGCGGGCCCGTACCGGAGTCGTACCGGAGGGGCTCGAACTCCCCTCCCCGGCGTGGCTGTTCGCCGCCACTCCGGTCGTCGCCGCCGTCGTGGTGGGCATCACCCGGCTCGTCGTCCTCTTCGCGGCCCGGCGCCCCGGCCGCCCGGGGAACGGCCGCGCGCGGCGCGTCAGCGGGATCGTGCTGCTCCTGGCGGGGGTGGCGTCGGCCGTCACGGCCACCACCCAGGGCGGGGAGGCGGCCGGCGCCGCCGCCGGCGCGGCCACGGTGACGCTGGTCGCCGGGTGCGCGGTGCTCGGACCGTGGATCGCGCGGGCCGCGATGGCGGTCCTGGACCGGCCGTTCCGCCGCCTCGGCGGCGCACCCGGACGACTCACGGCCGCCGGCGCGAGCGCGCACTCGCGCCGGCTCGGGGCCGCGCTCGTCCCCGTCGTCCTCGTCACCGCCTTCGCGCTCGTCCAGCTCTCGGCGGGCACCACGGTGGAACGGGCCGCCGCCGCGCAGGCGCGGGCCGCGACGACCGCGGACCTCGCGTTCACCGGCACCACCGCTGATCAGGTGCGGAAGCTGCCCGGCGTCGAGGCGGCCACGGACGTGCTGCGTTCGACGGTCGTCCTGGCCCGGACGGAGGCCGGTACGCCGCGACTCGACCGGCTTCCGGTCCTCGGCGTGGACGGCGCGGGCCTGACGGGCACGCTCGACCCGGGTGTCGTCGACGGCGACCTCGCCGGACTCACCGCGCCGGGCACGGTCGCGGTCGGCGCCGACATGGCCGAGTCCCTTGAGGCGAGGACCGGTTCGACGGTCGAGCTGCGCCTCGGGGACGGGACGCGGAAGCGGCTGCGGGTGGTGGCGGTGTACGAACGCTCGCTCGCCCTGGGCGAGTTCCTCCTGCCCACGACCGAACTGGCCGCGCACATGGGCGATCCGTCCCCCGCGCGCGTACTGGCCGCCACAAAGAAGGCGGGCCCGGGCACCCCCGTGGCGCCCGAGCGGGTGATGCCGCCCGGGGCCGAGCTGAACGGGATCGTCTCCGCCGCGATCGTCTCCGCGATCGGAGGCCTCACCCTCCTCTCCGTCCTCAGCACCCTCACCCTGATCGGAGCCGGACGGCGCGGCGAGCTGCGACTGCTCGGCCAGGTGGGCGCCTCGGCCGGTCAGCTGCGCCGGATGCTCGGCCTGGAGGCGGGGTTCCTGACCGCCGCGGGACTGGTCATCGGGGTCGTCGTGGCCGCGCTGCCGCTGACCGCCTTCGCCTGGTCGCTCACGGGCGGCCTGCCGTACCTGCCGCCCGGGCAGGCCGGACTGATCGCCGGCACGGTGGTGGTCACCGTGGTCGCGGGGGTCTTCCTGCCCTCCCGGAAACAGCGGGCCTGAGCACCCTCCCCGGCGGTGCCTACGCGTCGAGGTAGGCGAGGACGGCGAGGACCCGGCGGTGGCCGCCACTGTCGCTCGGGGGCAGACCGAGCTTCAGGAAGACATTGCCGATGTGCTTGTGCACGGCCCGCTCGGTGACCACCATCGAGCGGGCGATCGTGCCGTTGTCGTGGCCCTGGGCCATCAGTTCCAGGACCTCGCGCTCGCGGGGCGTGAGGGAGTCCAGCGGGTCGTCGCGGCGGCGGGCGAGCAGTTCGGTGACGACCTCCGGGTCCAGGGCCGTACCGCCGGCGGCGACCCGTTCCAGGGCGTCGAGGAACTCGTCCACCCGCCCCACCCGGTCCTTCAGGAGGTAGCCGACGCCCTGCGCGCCGCCGCCCAGGAGCTCGGCCGCGTACGTCTCCTCGACGTACTGGGAGAGCACGAGGACCGGCAGTCCGGGCAGCTGTGCGCGGGCCGCCAGCGCCGCCCGCAGCCCCTCGTCGCGGAAGCCGGGCGGCAGCCGTACGTCGAGTACGGCCACGTCCGGCCGGTGTTCGAGGAGCAGCGGCAGGATCTCGGGGCCGGTGGCCGCGACTCCGGCGACCTCGTGGCCCGAGGAGGTCAGCAGCAGCACCAGACCCTCTCTCAGGAGGGCGTTGTCCTCGGCGATCACCACACGCACGGAAGCTCCACTTCGATCAGGGTCGGGCCCCCTTCGGGGCTGGTCAGTCGTACGGTGCCGTCCAGTGCGGCGACCCGGCGGCGCATGCCCGTGAGCCCGGAGCCCTCGCGTTCGCCGGCCTCGGCCCCGCCGCGGCCCTCGTCCGCCACGCGCACGCGCAGGGCGGCCGGTTCGCGGGTGAGGTCGACGGAGGCGCGGGAAGCCCCGCTGTGCTTGGCGGCGTTGGTGAGGGCCTCGGCGACGACGAAGTACGCGGCGGCCTCGACGGCGGCGGGGGCGAGGTGGCCGTCGGGGGCGGGACGACCGTCGTCGGGCCGGTGGTCGGCGGGGCGGAGGCCGGTCGGCGCCTCGGTGTCGGCGTCGGGCAAGGGGCCGGTCGGCGCCTGGGTGTCGGTGTCGGCCCGGGAACTGTCCGCCAGGCCCGTCACGGAGACCCTCACCTCCAGGCCACTGCTCGCGGCGAGGGCCCGTACCGCGCCGGTCAGGCCCCGGTCGGTGAGGATCGGCGGGTGGATGCCCCGCACCACGTGCCGCAGCTCGGCCAGCGCCTCCTCGGCCTGGGTCTGCGCGTCGTCGAGGAACCCGCGGGCCCTCGCGGGATCGGAGTCGTACATCCGCCTGGCCAGGCCGATCCGCATGGAGAGCGCCACGAGGTGGGCCTGCGCCCCGTCGTGCAGATCGCGCTCGATCCGGCGCAGTTCGGCGCCGTGCGCGGCGATCGCGCCCGCCCGGGTGGCCGTCAGCTGCTCGATGCGGGCGGCGAGCGCGGCGTCCCGGGCGGCCGACGGGGTGGGCGTGAGCAGGGCGCGCGACCACTCGGCGCCCAGGCCGGCGAGCCGGCCGATCAGCGGGAGGGCCACCGGGGGCCGTCCCGCGAGTCCGGTGACCACGCCGTCGACCATCAGCGCGGGTAGCCACAGCACCAGGGAGGCGTACCAGAGCGCCAGGCCGTAGAAGAGCTGCGCGGCGGCCCAGACGAGGTCCCGCACCGTGCCGGGGTCGGTGACGGCGGTGCGCACGCGCGCGGGGAGGGGGCCTTCGAGCGGGAGGTACGCCTCCGGTACGGGCGTCCCGGTCCACGCGCCGGTGCGACGGCGTTCCCAGCCGGCGAGCCGGCGCAGCAGCAGCACGCTCTCCGGCAGCACACCGGCGCCGATGACCGTGACGGTGAGGAAGGCCGTGAAGAGGGCGACGCCGGCCATCAGGTAGCAGAGGATCGCGACCGCGGCCCCGCTCAGGAGGTGGAGGGACGCCCGGCCGGCTTCCTCGATCGCGTCGCGCATTCCGACAGGTTATGCGGCGGGCCCGAGGGGGCGCGGTGGAGCAGGCACCACCATCGGTCCGGGGGAGCGCACCGCTGTGCCGGTTCGTGACGGCGACGAAGATCGAATGCGTACCCCCCGCTTCCCCCGACCCACGGAGACCTCCATGCGATTCCTGCTCTGGCTGCTGTTCACGGCGGGTGTCCTCGGCAACGCCTACATCAACACCCTCGCCCACCTCACCGGCGCCGCCCACCTCGCGGCGAGCGTCGGCAGCGGTGTGGCGGTCCTCGGCTCCGCCGTCGGCCTCTGGCTCACGCGCTCACGCGCCGAGGCGTGAACGGAGCCCGAACCTTCGGCGCCGGGGCCCGGACCTTCCGCGCCGGGGCCCGGACCTTCCGCGCCGAGGCCGAACCTCCCGCGCCGGGGCCCGGACCGGTGTCCGGCGGATCGCGCGCGGCGGGGGTTGTCAGAGGACTGCCCCACAATGGAGGCGTACCTGAGGAGGGGCAGACATGGCCGTATGGGACGACCTGGTCGGACAGGCGAAGGTCGAGGAGCAGCTCGCCGCCGCCGCGCGGGACGCCGACGCGCTCGTGACCGCCCACTCCGCCGGGGAGCCCGATCCCGAGGCCTCGAAGATGACCCACGCCTGGCTCTTCACCGGCCCGCCGGGGTCGGGGCGGGCGACCGCGGCGCGGGCGTTCGCCGCCGCGCTGCAGTGCGTGAGCCCCGACCGGGCGCTCGGCGGAGCACCGGGCTGCGGCTTCTGCGACGGCTGCCACACCACCCTCGTCGGCACCCACGCGGACGTGGAGATCGTCCGTACGGACCTGCTGTCCATCGGTGTGAAGGAGACCCGCGAGCTCGTCCGGCGCGCCCAGCTCTCACCGGCGGGCGGCCGCTGGCAGGTCATCGTCCTGGAGGACGCCGACCGGCTCACCGAGGGCGCGGGCAACGTCCTCCTGAAGGCCGTCGAGGAGCCCGCCCCGCGCACGGTCTGGCTGCTCTGCGCGCCCTCCCTGGAGGACGTGCTCCCCACGATCCGCTCCCGCTGCCGCCACCTGACCCTGCGCACCCCGCCCGTGGAGGCGGTCGCCGACGTGCTCGTGCGGCGCGACGGCATCGAGCCGGAGGCGGCGCACGCCGCCGCCCGCGCCACCCAGGGCCACATCGACCGGGCGCGGCGGCTCGCGACGGACGAGCGGGCCCGCGCGCGCAGGTCCGTCGTCCTCAAGCTGCCCCTGCGGGTCGACGACGTCGGCGGCTGCCTCAAGGCCGCCCAGGAGCTGGTGGACGCGGCGGCCGAGGACGCGAAGCAGGTCGCGGAGGAGGTCGACGTCAAGGAGACCGAGGAGCTGAAGACGGCCCTCGGCGGCGGGCAGGGCGGGCGGATGCCGCGCGGTACGGCCGGCGCGATGAAGGAGCTGGAGGAGCGGCAGAAGCGGCGCAAGACGCGTACCCAGCGCGACAGCCTGGACCTCGCGCTCACCGACCTGACGGGCTTCTACCGCGATGTCCTGGCCCTCCAGCTGCGTTCCCGCTCGGCCCTCGCGAACACGGACGTGCGGGACGCGCTGGAGCGGATCGCCCGCGGCACCACGCCGGAGCGCACGCTCCGCCGCATCGAGGCGATCCTCGCCTGCCGGCAGGCCCTCGACCGGAACGTGGCGCCGCTGCTCGCCGTGGAGGCGATGACGATGGCGCTGCGGGACTGACGTCATGTCCGGTGGCCGGGTCCGGTGGAGGCGCGGTGGGCCGGAGCCCGTGGAATCCGCGATTGGACACGGTGCGTACCCGTCCGGATACGCTCCGGCAATGGACTCCAGGCGTTTGCTCCGTACCTCCGCCACGGCCCTCGCGGCCGCCGGACTGATCCTCTCCGGCTGCTCGGGCGGCAGCGACGCGGCGGCGTCCCGCACCACGTCGGCCCCGCCGGCCGCGGCCGGCGCCGCCTCCCCCTCGCCCGAGGCGCTGAAGGGGTTCTACGCGCAGAAGCTGCGGTGGCGCGACTGCGGGGTCCCGAGCTTCCAGTGCGCCACCCTGCGCGCGCCCCTGGACTACGCGAAGCCGGACGCGGGCGAGATCGAGCTGGCGGTCTCGCGGGTCCGGGCGACCGGCCCCGGCAAGCGGCTGGGCTCGCTCCTGGTCAACCCGGGCGGTCCCGGCGGCTCCGCCGTCGGCTACCTCCAGGGGTACGCGGGCGTCGGCTACCCCGCGCCGGTCCGCGCCCGCTACGACATGGTGGCCGTCGACCCCCGGGGAGTCGCCCGCAGCGAGCCCGTCGAGTGTCTGACGGGCCCGCAGATGGACACGTACACCCAGGTCGACCAGACGCCCGACACCACCGCCGAGGTCAACGCGCTGAGCGCCGCCTTCAAGGAGTTCGCGGCCGGCTGCGCCAAGAGGTCGGGGAAGATCCTGCCGCACGTCTCCACCGTCGAGACGGCCCGCGACATGGACATCCTGCGGGCGGTCCTCGGCGACGAGAAGCTCAGCTACGTGGGGGCCTCGTACGGCACGTTCCTCGGCGCCACCTACGCCGAGCTCTTCCCGGGCCGGGTCGGCCGCCTCGTCCTCGACGGGGCGATGGACCCGTCGCTGTCGGCGATCGACCTCAACCGCGACCAGACCGCGGGCTTCGAGACCTCCTTCCGCGCCTTCGCCGCCGACTGCGTCCGCACGCCGGACTGCCCGCTGGGCACCGGGTCGGTGGCGGCGGCGGGCGAGGCGCTGCGGAGGTTCTTCCGCGAGGTGGACGCCGAGCCGGTGCCCACCGGGGAGAGCCGGGAGCTCGGCGAGTCCCTCGCCACCACCGGGGTGATCGCGGCGATGTACGACGAGGGCGCCTGGCCCCAGCTGCGCGAGGCCCTCGCCCAGGCGATCGGCGGCGAGGGCGCGGGCCTCCTCGCGCTCGCGGACAGCTACTACGAGCGCGAGGCGGACGGCACGTACGCCAACCTCATGTTCGCCAACGCCGCCGTGAACTGCCTGGACCTGCCGCCCGCCTACCCGGGCCCCGCCCTCGTCGAGAGGGCCGTCCCGTCCTTCGAGCAGGCCTCCCCGGTCTTCGGCAAGGGGCTCGCCTGGGCCGCCCTGAACTGCACCTCCTGGCCGACCCCGCCGACCGGCCGCCCCCACCGCATCATCGCCGAGGGCGCCGCCCCGATCCTGGTCGTCGGCACCACTCGCGACCCCGCCACCCCGTACAAGTGGGCCCGGTCCCTGGCGGGCCAGCTCTCCTCCGGCACCCTCCTCACCTACGAGGGCGACGGCCACACCGCGTACGGCCGGGGCAGCGACTGCGTCGACACCGCGATCAACACCTACCTCCTGGAGGGCACCCCTCCGGCGGAGGGAAAGCGCTGCTCATAGGGCCTCTCCGGGGGTGGTCGGAGCACCCCCGGAAACTGTGTAGACTTGGCGTCGCTGCTGCACCCACCATGGGTACGCGCAGCGCGCCGCCTTAGCTCAGCTGGCCAGAGCAACGCACTCGTAATGCGTAGGTCTCGGGTTCGAATCCCGAAGGCGGCTCGGAATTACCCCAGGACTCACTCGCCGTGACCTGGGGTTTTTTCATGCCCGGAGACGACGTCGGAGCCGCGCGCGAGCCGCGGGGGCTCATGGCCTGCCCCCACGGGGGAGGCCCCCCGGGTTGAACTCCGGGGGGCCTTTGGGTCTTCGTCGGGCGGTCGGTCCGAGGCCGCAACGGGGCTACGGACGCGTTCGGTTCGACCGAGCGGGCGCGACGGGAGCGGCCTGTCTCGGCGTACCGCTCAGAAGATCAGGTCGTAGGTGTTCCAGCCGCCGCCGACGAGGGAGCGGGAGGAGCCGGGGGCGTAGCCGACCAGGGGCTTGAGCACGCCCTGGTGGAGCCAGAGCTTGCCGTCCTTGTCCCGGGCGACGAGATCGGGGCGATCGTCACGTCCGAGTTCGGCGCTGCCCGCGATCGCCGTGTACGTGTTCCACCCGCCGCCGACGCGCTGGCGCTGCTGGAAGGGCGGGTAGGGGTAGCGGTCAGAGGGGTTGTACTTCCACAGCACGCCGTCCTTGTCCCGGCCCAGGGCCCCGTCGTGGGCGCCCGACATGGTCAGGGCGGTGTACGTGTTCCAGCCGCCGCCCACCCGCTTCCGCGGTCCGTACAGCGAGTCGTACTCCGCCTTGTAGCGCCACATCACGCCGTCCTTGTCCCGGGCGACCAGAGTGCCGTCACCGGCGCCGACGAGGGCCGTGTACGTGTTCCAGCCGCCGCCGACCCGCTTCCGCGGCGCGAAGGGCGCGGAGGGCTTGCCGGTGCCCGCGTAGTACCAGAGGACCCCCGCCTTGTCGCGGGCGACGAGGTCTCCCCGGCCGTCCGCCGTGGCGGACGTGAGCGGGGCGACGGCGGTGTAGGCGTTCCAGCCGCCGCCGACCCGCTTGCGCGCCGCGAACGGCCGGGTGACGTCGCCCGTGGACTCGTACCGCCACAGCACACCGTCCTTGTCCCGCGCGTGGACGGCGCCGCGCTGCCCCGGCGGAGGCGTCCCGGGGACGAAGTCGAGTTCGAGGCTGCCCTGGGCCAGGGGCGCGCCCATGCCGTTGTCCCTCAGTTCGACGTGGGCGTACGGGCGGCCAAGGGCGAGCGCGGTCCGGTCGGCGTCCAGGGTGACGGTGTAGGTGAGGGTCTCGGCGGCCGGCACCGCGGGAAGGGCGAGGGAGGGCACGTTGGGCGGATCATTCAGGACGGGCGGGTTGTGGGGCATGTCCCACGCACACTCCCCGTACGAGACGCCGTTGACCGCGCAGACGGAGCGCACCCCGTCCGGGCTCACCGGCGAACTGCCCGGCTCGTCCTCGGTCAGCCAGGTGCTCAGGCGGAAGGAGGCGGTCACCGGCCCTTTGACGCCCGCCGGCAGTGTGGCCGTGAACCGCAGCGTCACCGGCCCTTCCTCGCCCGCCGGAACGGCCAGTCGGCCGCCCTCCTGGACGATCGTCCCGACCTCCGCCGCCTCGGTGCCGGCGGCGGTCGCCGCCGGGGACGCGGCGAAGGCCGCCGAGCCCCCGAACGTCACCGGCGCCAGCGCCGCGACCAATGCCGCCGCCACCACGGCCTTACGCACACGTGCCACGTGAACCTCCTCGATTCCCGGAAGCACCCCTGCGCTCCCCGTTCACCCGTTCGACACGGCGAGGTCGCGAAAGGTTGTACCGCGCCCGGCGAATCACCCCAGGACTCACGCGCCGTGGCCTGGGGACTTCTCATGCCCTCTGGCCGGCCGCTCCCGTGTTTCGACAGGCGGGCCGGGGTGGCGGGGGTGGGGTGGGAGGTCGTACAACTCCTGGAGATCTCTTACGTCGGCGGCGGGAACCTGGGGGCAGTGTGAGTGGCATCGTGGGGAACGGGGACGAGTTGGCCGTGACCGGGCGGACCCGGCTGCGGCGGCTGCGGGAGCAGGGGAGTCATCGGCGGGCCGATCTCGACGCGGTGCTCGGTGCCGGGTTCCTCTGTCATCTCGGGGTCACCGTCGACGGGTCGACGATGGTCGTGCCCACCGTCTACGGCGTCGAGGGCGACCAGCTGTACCTGCACG
Source organism: Streptomyces sp. NPDC002057 (assembly GCF_040296665.1). NCBI lineage: Bacteria > Bacillati > Actinomycetota > Actinomycetes > Kitasatosporales > Streptomycetaceae > Streptomyces > Streptomyces sp. NPDC002057. The sequence goes on along the minus strand of NZ_JBEOXR010000016.1, from coordinate 111,376 downwards.
GGTCTGTCGCCAGCCGCAGTCTGGTGCGGGCGCCCGAGGCCACCGTCTGTGTCACCGTCACCCATGTCGACGGGCTCGTCCTCGCCCGTTCCGTCTTCGAGCACGGCGTCAACTACCGCTGCGCGATGGTCTACGGCGTTCCCCGTGTCGTCACCGACCCCGACGAGAGGCTGCGGGGGCTCCGGGCGCTGACCGAGCAGAGCGCGCCGGGTCAGTGGGAGTACGTACGGCAGCCCAGCCGCAAGGAGTTGGCCGCGACGGTGCTGCTGGCGCTCGACCTGACCGAGGCTTCCGTGAAGACCCGGAGCGGACCGCCGGACGACGGCGACTCCGAGGACGCGGCGCTCGGGCTCTGGGCGGGAGTCCTGCCGGTGGTGACCACCTTCGGTGCGCCGGTGACCGATCCGCTGCTGCCGGCCGGCTCCGTGCCGCCCGTCCACGTGGCCTCCCGCGCGGGGCGTGTCCTGGGGGAGTGAGCCGGGGCGCGCTCAGAGCCTGAGGTTCAGGTGGTCGAGGCGCTTCTGGTCCGCCAGGGCGTGGACGGCGGTGATCCGGCCCTCCAGGACCGTGAAGGTGAAGACGATCTTCGGGTCCCGCTTCGGCGGCCACGCCAGGCCGGCCGCCCCGTCCACCACGGCCTTCCCCGCCGTGCTCGTCCAGGCGACGAGCGCCTCCGCGACCGCCGCCGGGCCGTGCGCGCCCGGTACGCCGTCGCGTACGGCCGTCTCGTCGGCGCGCAGCACCACCTCGGGGTCCAGGAGGGCCCGCAGGGCGTCGGTGTCGCCGCTCCGCGAGGCCGCCAGGAAGGCGGCCACCACCTCGCGCTGGCGGGCGAGGTCGGGCTCCGGCATCTCCTCGGCCTCCCGCAGCCGGTATCGGGCCCGGCCGGCCAGCTGCCGGGTCGCCGCCGGAGTGCGCTCCACGACCTCGGCGATCTCCTCGTACGGCACGGAGAACTCGTCGTGCAGCACGAAGGCCAGCCGCTCCGGGGGTGTCAGGGCGTCCAGTGCCGCCGACACCGGCCGGTCCTCCGGGGCCGCGGTCGAGGTCGGGGCCGCCGTCCCGGCGGTGGTCGAGGTCGGGGTCATCCAGGGGTTCCAGGGGTCCCAGGGGTGGTCGCGGTGCGTCTCGTGGGCGCGGAGCCGGGTCAGGCAGGCGCGGGCCACGGCCTTCGTCGGTTCGTCCGCGGTGGTCCGGCCGGCCTCCCGGCGCCGCCAGGTCCTCCGCGCGTCCTCCACCGCGTCGTCCGCCTCCTCCGAGGTGCCGAGGAGGCGGTAGGCGATCGCCCTCAGCCGGGGGCGGTGTTCCTCGAAGAGGGTCGTGGTCAGGGTGTCCACGTCATCCACCGCAGCCTCGTCGTCCAGGTCATCCACCGGGCTCGACCTCCGTGTTCCGCGCCGGGCAGGGCGCGACCTCGTCGGGGTACCCGGGACGGGTACCCCGACGGGATGCGACAGGCATCGCCGTACCCGGTCAGTCGCCGTGTCCCGTGCCGCCGCTGCCGAAGCCGCCGCTGGAGATGCCGCCCCACTTGCGCTTCTCCTCGGTCGGCGGGTCGGGTGACGTCTCCGTGCCGCCCGATTCCCTGAGCTGGTACGGCATGAGGCGGTGCGCGCCGTCGGTGTGCGGCATCTCGCTCGGCCTGCGGTACTCGGACATCTCGCCGGGCAGCTGGTCCGTCTCGGGCCGGTGCGGCTGCTCATCGGCCCTGGGTGCCGCGGATTCGCGGTTGCGGACCCGGAAGCCCAGCCAGAAGGCCGCGATCAGGACGGCGACGAGAACGAGGCCGCCGAGAAGCTGTCCGAGGCCTGACTGCCAGACTCCCGCAGCCAGCGTGGGTGCTGCGCTGAGAGTGTTCATACTCCAGAGTTACCCGTTTTCAGCCCTTTTGGACGCATTGCGCGGAACAACCCTCGGATTTCCCTGAAACATTTGCGCGCCCCCGTCGCGTCAATGAGGTGTACGGCGACCACGCCACGTGACCGCGAGGGAAAGGAGGGGCATGAGAAAGTCCCGCGCGGACGAGTTCCTGGAGTTCGCCTCCGCACGCACGGGCCACCTGTTCCGCTCGGCGTGCCTGCTGACCAGCGGTGACACCCATCTGGCCGAGGACCTCACCCAGGAGACGCTGGGCCGGATGTACGCCCTCTGGGGCCGCATGGCACGGATCGGGAATCCGGCCGCGTACGCCCAGACCGTGCTCGTCCGCACGTTCCTCAGCCACCAGCGGCGCCGCTCGGCGACCGAGCGCCCCCTCGGCGAGCTCCCCGACCGGGCCCCCGACACCGGCGAGGACCCGGCCCTGCGCATCGCCCTGCTCGACGCCCTGGCCGGGCTCGCGCCCAAGGACCGTGCGGTCGTGGTGCTGCGGTACTGGGAGGACCGCAGCGTCGAGGAGACCGCCGACGCCCTGCACGTCAGCTCCGCCGCCGTCCGCACCCGTTCCGTACGGGCGCTCGCCAAGCTGCGGCAGCGGCTCGGGGGCACCATCACCGAGTTCGCCGCCCGCTGACCACGTTTCCCGCTTCTGCGGCGCGACCCGTCCCGTCGGTCGTCGCGCCGGCCGCTCCCACCCCCACCCCCGCACACCCACCAACCGGAGACGGTGAATTCGACATGCCCCAGAACGAAGCCCCCCAGCCCGACGGATTCGAGGAGGAGCTCGGTGCCGTCCTGCGCAGCACCGGCGACGGCTTCGCCGCCCACGACCGGCGCGAGCTGGTCTCGGGCGGACTCCAGCGCGGCCGCCGCCGGCTGCTCCGCCGCCGTCTCGCCGTGACCGGTGGCGCCCTCACGCTCGCCGCCGTCGGCATCGGCGGTGTCTACGGCGGCTCCCTGCTCTCGCCCGCCGGGAGCCCCGAGCGGGTCTCCGTGGCGGCGAGCCCCAAGAAGACCGCCGAGCCCGGCAGCGACGCGAGCGGGCAGGCCGAGGCCGCCGGGAAGCCGGGCGAGGCCCGGATCCCGGTCAAGGACCTCGCGGCCGTCCTCAGGGCCAACACCCCGGCCGGCTCATGGGAGATCGACAACCCGGACGGCAGGGGCCAGTCCGTCCTCGGCGTCTACGACGACGGTAAGGGCAGGGCCGCCGTCTCCGTCGGCCTCTACCGGAGCGGCACCGGTGAGGCGGGCGAGGACCAGGTGGCATGCCCGTCGAGGGTTCACGTCCCCTACGACGACTGCACCAGCAAGCGGCTGCCGGGCGGCGACCGGCTCATGGTCCTCCAGGGGTACGTGTACCCCGACAAGCGCGAGGAGACCAAGAACTGGCGGGCGGTCCTGCTCACCAAGGACGGCTTCCTGATCGACGCGAGCGAGTACAACGCCGCCGGGGAGAAGGGCGCCGCGATCACCCGCGAGAACCCGCCCTTCAGCGCCGCCCAGCTGAAGGCCCTCGTCACGGCCGACGGCTGGCGTCCGCTGCTCAAGCAGCTGCCCCGCAACCCGCACAACCCGGGTGGCCAGGTCGAGCCGGAGGCGTCCTCGGAGCCGAGCGGTCCCGCCGTCCAGGCCACCCTGCGCTCCCTCCTGCCCAAGGGCCTCACGGTCACCGACAAGGGCGGGGACGCCGGCTACGGCTTCCTCGTCGTCGACGACGGCAAGGGCAGGAGCCTCGTCCAGATCAACGTCCAGCCCGGCATGTCCGGTGCGGCCGGCGACCTCTTCGGCAGCGGGGACGTCACCGTCCTGCCCGACGGCCGCAGGGTGAAGCTCACCCAGCAGCCCGGCGAGAAGGGCGGCTCGGGCGTGGTGTGGTGGACCGCGGACACCATGACGCCCGAGGGGTTCCGGGTGGTCGTGTCCGCCTTCAACACCGGTGCGCAGCACCAGGACGCCACGCGTGCCGAGCCCGCGCTGACGATGGAGCAGCTGAGGACGATCGCGCTGAGCCTGAGGTGGCAGAAGCTGAACTAGCGAGGAGACGCGGGGGGATGCCGCCGGCGGGGGAGGGGCGGGGAGGGGGTGGTGGGTCCGTCGGGTCGGCGGGGCCGCCGCCCCCTTCCCCGTGCCTGCCCTTCCCCGTGCCCGCCCGTCTCCGCGTCCGCCCGTCTCCGCGCCTACTTGGCGTCCGCGTACCGCTCGACCGTGGCCGTCGTGAACGGGAACCGCACCGGCGTCTCCCCGAACGCGATCCGTCCCGCCTCGTCCCCCGCCGCCCGGATCGCCGCCGTGACCGCCTCCGCCTCCTCCGCCGGACAGTGCACGATCACCTCGTCGTGCTGGAAGAACACCAGCTCCGCCCGCAGACCGGCCAGCGCCCGGCGCAACGACGCCAGCATCAGCAGCGCCCAGTCGGCGGCGCTGCCCTGCACCACGAAGTTGCGGGTGAACCGGCCCCGCGCCCGCGCGTTGCCCGAGGCGTACCCGGGGACGAACTCGCCCTCGGACGCGACCGGTTCGCCGCCCTCCTGCGGAAGGCCCGCCTCCTCGGCCTCGCCCGCTCCCACCGCCCGGGGGCTCGTCCTGCCCAGCCACGTCCGCACGAGCCGGCCCTCCTCGCCCGCCTTCGCCGCGTCGTCGACATACGCCACCGCGCGCGGGAAGCGGCGCCGCAGCGCCGCCAGGTTCTTCAGGCCGTCGCCGCTGGTCTGCCCGTAGATCGCGCCCAGGAGGGCGATCTTGGCGTGGTCGCGGTCGCCGGAGAAGGCCCGGTCCGAGAGCCGGGTGTACAGGTCGTCGGGGTGCCCCGCGACCTCCATCAGACCCGGGTCCCGGGAGATCGCGGCGAGCACCCTCGGCTCCATCTGGTCGGCGTCGGCCACCACCAGACGCCAGCCCGCGTCCGCGACCACCGCCCGCCGGATCACCTTCGGGATCTGCAGGGCCCCGCCGCCGTTGGTCGTCCACCGCCCGCTGACCGTGCCCCCCGGCAGGTACTCCGGCCGGAAGCGGCCGTCCCGCACCCAGTCCTGCAGCCACGACCAGCCGTGCGCCGTCCAGATCCGGTACAGCTTCTTGTACGCGATCAAGGGCTTCACCGCCGGATGGTCCAGCTCCTCCAGCTCCCAGCGGCGGGTCGACTTCACCCGCACCCCGGCCTGCGCGAAGGCCTTCACCACATCGGCGGGCAGGTCCGGCCGGACCCGGCGCCCGAAGGCGGCCGACACCTCGTCCGTGAGCTCGGCGAGACGGCGCGGCTCGCCCCCGCCCGCGTACCGCTCGCCCAGCAGTTCGTTCAGCAGGTCCCGGTGCACGTCCGCCCGCCACGGCAGCCCCGCCCGGTGCATCTCCGCCGCCACCAGCATCCCCGCCGACTCGGCGGCCGTGAGCAGCCGCATCCGGCCCGGGTGCTCCGCCCGCTCGTGGCGCCGCAGCTGCTCCGCGTAGACCGCGAGGAGGGCGTCGAAGGGGACGGAGACCACGGGGCGCGGCTCGAAGAGGAAGTCCTGCGAGCCCGGCTCGGCGCCCCGCTGCGGGGGGTCGGGCGGCACCGGAGCGTTCCGCAGGCGCGCCCAGGCCGCCGCCGCCGATCGGGGCTCGCCGAGCCGCCCCTCGTGCCCCAGGAGCAGCTGCTCGGCGTCCTCCATGTCGTAGCACCGCTCGACGCGGACCCCGGCGGCGAGCAGCCGGGGGTACACCTCGGCCGTCGACCGCCACACCCAGCGGGTGACCTCGGGCCTGGCCCGCACGGCCGCCACCAGGTCCGGCTCGCGCCGCACGTCCCCGGCGGGCAGCCCGTCGGGGCCGAGGGGTACGAGCAGGGCTCCGTCCCCCTCCGCCTCGGCGGCGAGGGCCCACCTGTCGGTCATGGGTGCGAGTCTGGCAGGCGGCACTGACAGCGGGCGGTGAGGCGGGGTGGCGGCGCGGCGGCGTGACGGCCTCGCGCCCCCGGCTCTACGCCGCCGCGTGGAACAGCGCCGCCGCCTCGCCCCGGGAGGCGACGTGCAGTTTGTTCAGGATGTTGGCCACGTGGAACTTCACCGTCGACTCGCTGATGTGCAGTTCCTCGGCGATCCGGCGGTTGCGGTGGCCGAGGGCGAGGTGGCGCAGGACCTCGACCTCCCGCTCGCCGAGGCCGGTCAGCGGGTGGGCCGCCTCGACCGGGGCGGCGGGGGCCGCCAGGGGGAGTACCGCCGTGATCGTCGTGCCCCAGCCCGGGACGGCGTCCAGCTCCAGCCGCCCGCCGAGCACGTCGAGCCGGTCCCGGATCGTGCCCGCCCCCAGGTCGCAGGGGGCGAGCGCGCCCGCGCCGTCGTCCCGTACGGAGGCCCGCAGCTCGTGCTCGGTCAGCTGCCAGCCGACGTGGATCCGGCGCACCGCGTCCTGTTCGAGCACGATCAGGAGCAGGGAGCGGACGATCGCCCGCGCGCTGTGCGCCACGTCCGCCGCGAGCGAGCGCTCCGAGTCCGGCGCGCCCAGGTCGAGCCGGACCTGGCTGTGCCGCAGCATCGGCCGCAGCTCGGCGGCGAGCCGTTCGAAGGCGTCCTGGGCTGGCTCCTCCGCGACCGCCCGGTCCCGTCGCTGGGCGGCCCGCATCTCGATGAGCGCCGAAGCGGCCAGGTCGGTCGCGGTCGTCCGGGCCGTCGTGTCGTCGAGGGCGCGGCTGCGCAGGACCCCGAGGACCCCGGAGAGCGCCGCCGTGTGCGAGGCCGTCAGTTCCGCGATCACCCGGGCCCGGGTGTCGGCGGCCGCCCGCGACCGGGCGAGCGCCCCGGGCATGGCCTCCGTCGCGAACCGGTCGAAGTGGCCGGACACCAGGTCCCACAGGGCCTGCGCCACGGCGAGTCCGGCCGCGTCCGCCGGGGCGGCGCCGTCCTCCCGTACGAGCACGAGGACCGCCCCGCGCCGGGTCGCGTGGCTGGTGACCGCGACGGCCTCGCGCTCCCGGCCCCCGAGCGTCGCCCGGCCCTGCCAGGGGCTCCCGGGGACGCCGGCCGCGAGCAGCGGGGCGAGTTCGGCGGCGGTGAGCAGCTCCGTACCGCCGAGCGTCTTGAAGGGGGAGTGGGCGCAGTGGGTGGAGAGTTCGGCCGCGTCCACGTGCGGGACGAGCGGGGCGAGGGCGGCCGAGACCGCGGGGAGGATCTCCCCGAGGGGCTGCCGGATGATCTCGTACGCGGTGGTCAGCGTGAGCGCGTCCATGCGGTCGAGCGTACGCGGGGAGGGCCGGGTCCCGGCTGGTCTTTCGGGTGGGTGGGACTGGCCGTTGGGAGGGCGGGGCGCGGGTCGCCGCGGGCGCAGGCTGGGTCTCGTCGGAGAGCGGGAACCGTGAACAGGCGGCTGTGGAGGCTGAGATGGAAGCGATCGTGTACGAGGAGTTCGGCGGCGCGGAGGTGCTGCGCCACGCGACCGGCGTCACCGTGCCGGAGCCCGGCCCCGGCGAGGTCCGTGTGAAGGTGGCGGCCGTCGGCCTCAACCCGGTGGACTGGAAGCGCCGTCACGGCTGGGTCGAGGCGTTCTACCCGACGACGTTCCCGGCCGTCCCGGGCCTGGAGTTCGCCGGCACCGTCGACAAGCTCGGCGAGGGCGTCACCGGCCTCGCCGTCGGCGACGAGGTCCTCGGCTGGACCCGTACCGGCTCCTACGCCGAGTACGCCATCGCCGGCATCGTCGCGCCCAAGCCCGCCGGGCTCTCCTGGGAGGCCGCCGCGAGCCTCCCGGTGGCCGGCGAGACCGCGCAGCGCGTCCTGGACCTGATCGGCGTACGGGAGGGCGAGACGCTCTTCCTGCACGGCGCGGCGGGTGTCGTCGGCTCGGTGGCCGTCCAGCTCGCCGTCGCGGCCGGGGTGCGGGTGATCGGCAGCGCCTCGGAGTCCAACCACGCGTACCTGCGGGAACTCGGCGCGATCCCGGTGGCCTACGGGGAGGGTCTGGCCGACCGGGTCCGGGCCGCCGCCCCCGACGGTGTCGACGCGGTCTTCGACGCTGCGGGCCACGGCGTGCTGCCGGTCGCGATCGAGCTCCTGGGCGGGGCCGACGCGCCGAAGGAGCGGATCGCGACGATCGCGGACGCGGACGCCGAGCGGTACGGGATCGTCTTCTCGGGGGTCGTCGGCGACCCGGACGCCGTACGGGCCGGACTCACGGCCCACGCCCGTGCGGCGGTGGAGGGGACCCTCGCGGTCCGGCTCGCCGAGACGTTTCCCCTCAAGGAGGCTGCGCGCGCCCAGGAGTTGAGCGAGTCGGGGCACGTCCGGGGGAAGCTGGTCCTGCTTCCGTGAGACCCCCGGGGGCGTGGGACCCGCACGGGGACCGGTGCCCCGGACCCGGGAGAGAACCCCACCGGGCACGCGCCTCGGGAGTGAGAGGATCCCTCCGCCGTGAGAGCTGGTTCCGACCGTGGAGGGCGACGACGATGTACGCGATACCGCTGGGAGACGACGGCGCGGAGCTGCGCCCGCTCGAACCGTGGCAGGCCGACGAGTTCCTGGCGCACATGGACCGGGGACGCGAGTTCATCGGCGCGCGCAACGGACTCCCCGACGTCGTCACGGACCTGGAGTCGAGCCGCGCCTTCCTCCGGCTGTACGCGGAGAAGGTGGCCGCCGACACGGGGCGCATCCACGGCATCTGGTCCGACGGGACCCTCGTCGGCGCGGTGATCCTCCGGAAGCTGGACGTCGCGGGCGGCACCGCGGAGGCGGGCTGCTGGCTGGAGCCCGCCGGCGTCGGCAGGGGTCTGGTGACCCGGGCGGCGCGGACGCTCGTCGACTGGGCGATCGAGGTGCGCGGGGTCCACCGCGTGGAGTGGGTGGTGTCCTCCGGCAACGCGCCCAGCATCGCCGTGGCCCGCCGCCTCGGGATGTCCAGGGACGGCGTCCTGAGGGAGAGCTACTCCTACCGGGGCGAGCGCCACGACGAGGAGGTCTGGTCGGTCCTCGCACGGGAGTGGAGGGCGGCGAAGGCCGCGAAGGCGGCGTCGGGGGGCGGGGGCGTGCCCTCGTAGGACGGGCTTGCCGTCCGGGGCCGGGTCGGACGCGGGTCGGGGGGCGCGTCCGGGGCCGGATCGGGCGCGGGTCGGGGGGCATGTCGGAGGGTGGGGCCGGCCGGGCGGCCGTGCGGGTGGACGGGGCGGTGACCCGGCTCCGACCCCGGTCACCGCCCCGTCCGTCCCACCATCGCCGCTCAGCGCGTCAGGCGCCACGCGGGGAGGGCCGACGCGGCGACCGCCACCGTCGCGCACACGCCCGCCGCCGTGCCGACCATGCCCCACGGGAGGGCCAGGACCACCGGTGCCGAGAGGGCGGCGAGCCCCGCTCCCAGGGTGCCCAGGACGAGCGCGGTCACCGCGAGGCCGAGCACGGTGCCGATCGCCACGGCGAGCGTCGCCTCGCCCGTCACGACCCGCAGGACCTGGGCCCGGGTCGCCCCGGCCAGCCGGAGCGAGGCCAGTTCCCCACCGCGCACGGACGTCGCCATGAGCAGGGTGTTGGCGAGGCCGATCACCGTGTAGACCAGCGCGATGCCGAGGACGAGGAGCAGGCCGAGCCGGGTCTGCGGGCTGCCGGCCGGGGGGCGTTCGGCCTCGGCCCACGCGTCGGCGGTCCTGACGGTGCCGCCGCTCGCCGCGAGCGCCTCCACCGTGGCCGTACCGCCGCCCCGTGCCTCGATCCGGTCGGGGGCGGAGCCGGGGGCGTTCGCCCGGGTGACGTACGGCCCGTTGTCGCCGGTCCCGAGGGCGAGGACGGCCGCGATCCGGAGCCGTACCGGACCGGTCCCGTCCGCGCGCCAGACCTCGACGGTCTCGCCCACCCGGCGCCGCTCGAACTCCTCGTTCACGACGATCGACCGGTCGTCGAGGTCCCGCAGGTCCCCCGCGACCACGGGCAGCCGGGCGAGCTCGGCGAAGGCCGCCGGGTCGGTGACCGCCCGCGCCCCGTACTTGACGACGGCCGCGTCCCCGTCCCGTACGAAGACGGAGGTCGGCCCGGTGGGGGAGACGACCGCCCCGGGCGGCGGCGTCACCGGCCTGAGACCCCCCGCGCCGCCGTTCGCCGCCGCCGCGCCGGTCACGACGTACCGCGCGGCCGTCTGCTCCCGCGCCTCCACGCCCTTCGCGTGGGTGACGCTCGTCGCCGAGCCGAACAGCGTCCCGGCGAGCGCCACGGTCACGAGGACGGGGGCGGCGACGGCGGCGGTACGGCGTACGGAGGCCGCGCTGTTCTCCCGTACCAGCGTCCCCACGGCACCCCGCAGCCGCAGCAGTCGGGCCACCGGCCGGACGAGCAGCGGGGAGAGCAGGGCGATCCCGGTGATCAGGAGCATCGGCAGGGTCGTGTACGTCTTCCGCTTGAGCAGCGCCGACGGGTCCGTGACGCACGTCCAGACGAGGAGCCCGAGACCGGTCGCGACCAGTCCCGCGCCGAGCAGGGCCCGGCCGAGGGGCAGGGCGTCGGCGTCGACGTCCGCCTCCCGGAGCGCGGCCGTGGGGCCGACCCTCCCGGCACGCCGGGAGGCGGCGACCGCCCCGGCGAGGGCGACGGTCACACCTGTCCAGAAGGACGCGTGGAAGGGCCAGGCCGGCCCGCCGACCGAGAACCACTCCGGGGCCAGACCGCTGTCGACGAGGGTCCCGGCGAGCAGGGGCGCGCCCAGGGCGCCGAGGGCGCATCCGGCGGCCGAGGCGAGCACGCCGAGCACCGCGGCCTCGGCGAGGAGGAGCCGCCGGATCTGCCCGGGGGTGGCCCCCGCGGTCCGGAGGAGCCCGAACTCGCGGCGGCGCAGCGCCACGGCGAACGCGAAGGTGGAGGCGACGACGAAGACGGAGACGAAGGCGGTGACGCCGCCGGAGGTGCCGAGGAGGGCGTTGAGGGCGAGGAGCGCTTCGGCGTCCCGCTCGGGGTCGGGGTCGGCGCGCCGCCGGTCGTCGCCGGTGAGGACCTGGGCGCGGTCGCCGACGAGCGCCCGGACCTCGGCGGCGGGGGCGTCCACGCCCACCGCGTCGGGTCCGGTGGGTTCGGGTGTCCCGGATCCGGGCCCGCCGGAGGCGGAGGGGCCGGCGGCGAGGGTGCCGGAGGTGGTGACGGTCCAGCGGGCGCGGAGCTCGCGGAGCAGCTCACTGTCCACAGGCTGTGGACGGTCGAGCCGCTGCGCCACGGACACCGTCTCGGGCCCGCGCCGCACGTCGAGCGTCAGCCGGTCCTGACCCTGCACCACGACGGGCGAGGACGCGAACCGCTGGGGAGAACGCTCGGGCGCGTGAAAGGTGGCGGAGAGGCCGAGCCCCATGGTGGTGAGCAGCCCCACGCCGAGCGCGAGGGCGACGAATCCGCCGAGGAAGGAGGCCCAGCGGGCACGCAGGCCGGAGAGGACGACGGTCAGCACGAGGGGCTCCCGGCGGCGGTACGGGGGGTGAGGGCGGGGGCGGTGGGGCGGGCCGGGCCCACCGGCCGGGCCGGGCCCTCGGGGTGCGCAGGTCTTGTGAGTCCTGTGGGTCCCGTGGGTCGCGGCGGCTCCGGCAGGCCCGCCGGGACCGTCTCCAAGGTCGTCATGCGGGCCGCGACCGCCTCCACCGTCGGGGCGGGCAGTTCGTCCGCCACGCGGCCGTCGACCAGGAAGACCACCCGGTCCGCGCGGGCCGCCGCCACCGGGTCGTGGGTGACCATGACGATCGTCTGCCCGTCCCGGTCGACCAGCTCCCGCAGCATGTCGAGCACCTCGCGGCTCGTCGTCGAGTCGAGCGCCCCGGTCGGCTCGTCGCCGAAGAGGACGGCCGGGCGGGTGATCAACGCGCGGGCGATCGCCACCCGTTGCTGCTGTCCGCCGGAGAGCTCGCCGGGCCGGTGCCGCTCCCGCCCCGCGAGTCCGACCCGGGCCAGCGCCTCGCGCACCTCCGTACGGGAGGGGCGGCGGCCGGCGAGACGGAGGGGCAGGGCCACGTTCTGGGCGGCCGTCAGGGCGGGCAGCAGATTGAAGGACTGGAAGACGAAGCCGATCCGGTCCCGCCGGAGCAGGGTCAGACGCCGCTCGCTCAGCCCCTCCAGGGCGACCCCGCCGACCTCCACCTGTCCGGAGGTGGGCCGGTCGAGCCCGGCGGCGCACTGCAACAGCGTGGATTTGCCGGAGCCCGAGGGGCCCATGACGGCGGTGAAGGTCCCGGCGCGGAAGTCGAGGTCGACGCCGTCGAGAGAGCGGACGTCCCGGTGGTGACGGGTCAGTCGGCGGAGCCGTACGGCGGCGGTGGGGGCGGGCGGAGAGGGCTGTGCGGCGGCGGTCCGGGCTGTCGAGGTCATGCCCCAAGCGAACCGTCTTCCCCGCCGCCGATCACGACCACTGCCGGGTGTCCGGGGGGTAGGGCCAGGCCTACCCCGGGACGGCCCGGAGGGCTGCGCCGGACGCTCGCCGATCCTGCGCGGGAAGCCCGTCCGATCCTGCGCGGGAAGCCCGTCGGGCCCGCGCCGCGACGGTCACCCGCGCCTACGCCGCGGCGTCGCCGGAGGCTTGCCCCGCCCGTACCGCCTTCACGAACACGTCCAGCGCGTCCAGTGGTTCGCGGCCGTCGAGCAGGGTGCGCAGGTCGCTCTCGACCCCCGTACCGTCCAGGAAGCCGTGGGCGATCGCCGAGTACGTGCTCGCCAGCATCGGCACCTGGAAGGGCACCGCACCGGAGGCGGCGACGGCGGCGCGGGCGTCGGCGAGCGTGCCGGGGGCGTACGTGGCACCCAGGGCCGCCGCCAGGTCGGCGCCGCCCAGGGCGCGTTCGCCGACCAGTTCGTACACCCGGTTCCGGTGGGCGGCCGGGGCCGTCGCCACCGAGACGGCGACGTCGGCGAGGTCCTCGCGGGCGACGGCGGCGAGACGCCCCTCGCCGAGGGGGCCGGTGATCCGGCCGTCGGCGTCGGGCGCCGCGATCCAGGTGAGGAACTCGGCGTAGAGACCGTTGCGGAGGATCGTCCAGTCGAGCGTGGCCGAACTCCGCAGCCGCCGCTCGGTCCAGCGGTGCGCGAGCGCGTACGTGAGGTGGTCGCCGTCGCCGGACAGGCTCGTGTAGACCACGTGCCGGACGCCCGCCCGCTCGGCGGCCGAGAGCGCGGCGCCGTGGCGGGCGACGACCGTGTCGTCCTCCCCGTACCCGGCGGATATCAGCAGCAGCGTGTCCACCCCGGCGAAGGCCGCCGGCAGTGTCCCGGGGGCGTCGAAGTCGAGCCGGCGGGTGCCGGGCAGCCCCGCGCGCGTACCGAGGACGACGTCCTCGCGGCCGGCGAGCCGGTCGGCGACGAGTGAGCCGAGAGCGCCGGAGACACCGGTGACCAGCAGCATGTTTTCCCCCAGGGGTCGAGATGGCTGAGACCATCGTGGGGGGACGGAGAAGATCGCGTAAGGAGGCACATCCATGTCCGAGGGGCACACGGAGGTAACCACCGAGCCCTTGGTGAGCTGTGCGGAGGACTGTGGGGTGCGGGACGTCCAGGACCGGCTCGGCGACAAGTGGACCGTGCACGTGGTCGTCGAACTCGCTCCCGGGCCACGGCGGTTCAGGGAACTCCAGCGGCTGGTCACCGGGGTCTCGCAGCGGATGCTGACCCTGACCCTGCGCCGACTCGAACGGGACGGCCTCGTCTCGCGGACGGTCTACCCCACGACGCCGCCGCAGGTCGAGTACGCCCTGACGGAGACCGGCCACAGCATGACCCACCTGATCAAGCAGCTCGTCGACTGGTCGCTCGATCACCGCGCGGTGATCGCCCGGTCGCGCGAGGCATGGGACACGAGGACGGCGTGAGCACCACGGACGGCGTGAACACCACGATCGACAAGGCCTTCGAGGCGCTGTACGCGAGCGACGACGGGTCGCTCGACACGGCGGCGTCGCTGCTGGCCGCCGACCGGAGCGCGGACGCCGCGCTGACGCGTCGCGGCGAGGAGTTCGTGCGGACCCTGTGGGGGCGGGGGTGGCAGCCCGCGGACGTCGTGCGCATGGCGCGCCGCGACCTGGCGGACGAGCACCTCAGGGTCCTCACCGGCCTGATCCGCGGCGAGACCGCCCGCTACGAGCGGCTGCCGCACCGCTGGCAGGCGCAGCTCGACGAGCTGGACGCCGCCCCCGGACGGCCGACGGACCGCTTCTCGTACGCGACGACCGTCCTGGAGCTGTACCGGCTCCTGGTCCGGCTGCCGCGGCTCGACGCGGTCGGCCCGGTCCCCGGACAGGCGCTGCCGCCGGCGGTCGCGGGAGAGCCCCGGACGCTGAGCCGGATCAGGGCGCTGCTCGCGAAGGCGGAGGCGACGGGGTATCCGGAGGAGGCGGAGGCCCTCACGGCCAAGGCGCAGGAGCTGATGGCGCGCCACAGCCTGGACGAGGCGACGCTCGCGGCGGGCGCGCCGTCCCCGGAGACACCGGGGGCGATCCGGATCGGGGTGGAGCCGCCGTACGAGCAGGCGAAGGCGATCCTGCTGGACGCGGTGGCGACGGCGAACCACTGCCGGGCGGTGTGGAACGAGGCGTACGGCTTCTCGACGGTGGTCGGCTTCGAGGCGGACCTCGACCCGGTGGAGCTGCTCCACACCTCGCTGCTCGTCCAGGGGCAGGCGGCGATGACGCGGGCCGAGGCGGAGCAGCGGGCGGGCGGCCGCAAGCGCACCAAGTCCTTCCGGCAGTCCTTCCTCCTGGCGTACGCGAACCGGCTCGGCACCCGGCTGTCGGCGACGTCCCGCCGGGTCGCCGCCGAGGCCCCGAGCCTCCTCCCGGCCCTCGCCTCCCGCGACCTGGCGGTCACCTCCCGCACGGACGAACTCTTCCCGGAGACCCGCTCCACGCGGGTGCGTGCGGCCTGGGACGAGGAGGGCTGGACCCACGGGGCGTCGGCGGCGGACCGGGCGGGCCTGCACCCGGGGCGGCGGGGCATCGGGGAGCGGGGAGGGGACGGGCGCTGAGGCGGGGCGTCAGCGCCGCCCGTGCCGAGTCCCGCCCTCGGGCGGCAGCGCCCGTGCCGGTCCCCCGAGAGTCAGCGGCCGCGTCGCGTTCCGCCCTCGGGCGGCAGCGCCCGGTGGACCAGTCGGAGGGTGAGGGATTCCGGGGGCTGCCAGACGTGCCGGTCGTCGAACGGCCAGGCGTAGACCAGGGCCCCGTCGCGGACGCAGTCGAGCAGGCCCGGCGCCGCGAGTTCGTGGGCCGACCACTCGTAGAGCTGCCGCAGGCGCGGGACGATCACGCCGAAGTCGACGAGGCGGCCGAATCCGATCTCGCCGCGCAGGTAGGTCCGCACGCTGTCGCGGAGCGGGTACTCGTCGGGGAGCACCCGGGACAGCTGGAGGAAGACCCCCGCCATTCCCAGTCGCGGGTCACCGAGGAGCGGCGCGAGCGGGCGCAGCCGGCCGAGGGCGAGGCGGGGCGCGGCGACGAGGGCGTGGGAGTAGAGCACGCGGCAGAGGACGACGTTCATGAAGAACCGTTCGGCCTCGTTCTCCGCCTCCGCCAGGTCGCGGTGTTCGAGGTAGGCGGCGACCACGCTCCCGTTGTGCGCCCGGTACCAGGCGCGGGCGGTGGGGTAGTGGACGAAGGACAGCCAGTGGTGGACCGAGGGGGACGAGGCCCGGCCCGGAAGTCCCCCGCTCAGGCCCACCGCCTCGCAGCCGTCCCGCAGGACGCGCTCGTTCACCGCCCGCCACCACGGGCTGCCGGGCCGGTCGGCGAAGCCCGGCTGGAGCACGCCCCGCCGCAGCTGCCAGCGCATGAACGACATCGCCGCCCGGCGGTACGGCAGGTGCTGGGGCGCCTTGCCGAACGGGCCGTAGTAGCAGCGTTCCATCAGGGCCATCCGCCCGGCGGGGTCGTCGCGGACCGAGGCCGCCTGCCGCCGGGCCCAGACCGCGGCCGTGCCCTCGGGGGCCGTGCCCTCAGGGGGCGCGCCCTCGGACGCCGTGCCCCCATCGGAAGCCGTGCCCTCGGACGCCGTACCCCCATCGGATGCCGCGCCCCCCTCGGAAGCCGCGCCCTCGGAAGCCGTGCCCCCCTCGGCCGGGCCCTCAGTGGTCATGCCCACAGAATCCCACGCGTGGGTGAAATCGGCGGTTTCGTCCCCGTCCCGGATACGCTCGGGCCATGAGCTGGCTCCGGGCCCTGAAGGAGACCGCCCGCTCCGGGCTCACCGTCGAGCGGCAGCGGCTCTCCCCCGCCATCGCCGCCCGCGCCGCGCTCGGCCTCGCCCTGGTCATCGGCTTCTCCCTCGCCGTCTTCGGCCCCGCCGTCGCCGCCTCCTCGGCGTTCGGCGCCTTCCAGGCGGCCATCGCCACCTTCCAGCGCTCCTGGCGCCCCCGCCCCACCCTCGCCCTCGCCTCCGGCGCCAGCCTCGCCGTGTCGACCTTCGTCGGCTACCTCGTCGGCGCCCACGAGGTCCTCTTCCTCGCCCTGCTGCTCCTGTGGACGTTCCTCTCGGGCCTCGCCTGGGCCGCCGGCCCCACCGCCGGCATGATCGCCTCCTCCAACGTGGCGATCATGCTGGTGACCGTCACCCTCCCCACCTCCGTCGCCACCGCCGCCGGGCACGCCGTCATGATCTTCGCGGGCGGTGTCGTCCAGGCCGCCCTGGTCGTCGTCCTCCCGGTCCGCCGCTGGGGCGCCCAGCGCGACGCCCTCGCCGACGCGCTCGCCGCCGAGGCGGACTACGCCCGCCGCCTCCGCCACGACCCGGTGGCCCCGTTCGACCCCCTGCCGCTCATGCACGCCCGCAACGCGGCCGCCGTGACCCCCGGCCAGGCCCGCCGCCGCCCGGCGGAGCTCCACGGGGCCCGGGGCCTCGCCGAACGCATCCGGCCCGTCCTCGCCTCCCTCGCCGACCCGGCCGTCGGCGTGCCGGAGGAGGGACCCGCACGCGCGCGCGTGCGGGAGCTGCTCGGCGCGGCGGGCACCGTCCTGGACTCCGCCGCGCACGCGATCCGGCACGGCGAACCCGTCACCCTCCCCGCAGCCGCCGTCGACGCCCTCCACGCCCCGGACACCCTGTCGATCCTGCACGGCCCGCCGCGCCGCGCCGCCATCCGTCTCGCCGCGCTGCTCGGCGACGTCGTCGACACGGCCGAGCCGCGCACGGAGACGTCGGGACACGGCGCCACGGCCCGCGCCCGCCCCACCCTGGTCCGCCTCGCGCCGATCATCGTGGTGAAGGTCCGTGCCGAGCTGCGCCGGGACTCCCCGATCCTGCGCCACGCCGTCCGCGTCTCGGCGGTCGCGGCCGCCGGCTACCTGCTGGGCGGCGCGCTCCCCTTCGGGCACGGCTACTGGGCGCCGATGGCCTCGGTGATGGTGATGCGCCCGGACTTCTCGCAGACGTACGCGCGCTCGGTGGCGCGGTTCGGCGGCACTCTCGTCGGGGTGGGCGTGGCGACGGCGGTCGTGCAGTCGGCCCACCCGGACACGTACCTGTCGGCGGCCCTCGCGGTGGTGTGCGCCTTCGGGATGTACCTGTTCATCCGGACGGGGTACGCGGCCAGCCAGGTCTTCGTCGCCGCCTACGTCGTCTTCCTGCTCGGGATGGAGGGCGGGGGCATCAGCCAGACCGTACGGGACCGGGTGACGCTGACCCTGCTCGGCGGAGTGCTCGCGATGCTGGCGTACGCCGTCTACCCGGCCTGGGAGACGCCCCGGCTGCGCGGCCGGCTCGCGGACTGGCTGGCGTCGGTCGGCGGGTACGCGGCGGTCGTCACCGCGCGGTACGCCGATCCGGTGGGTCCGGGCAGCCCCGACGTACGGGAGGCGCTCCTGAACACCCGCGCGGCCCGGGTCGCCTGGCAGGAGGCGGTGGAGCGCGCGACGCACGAACCGGTGCGGCACCGGGGGCTCTCGCACGCGGCGGTCGAACAGGCCGACCACGCGCTCGCGGAGTTCGGGCGGGTGGCGATGCTCATGGAGGCCCACCTGCCGGAACACGGCGCCCCGCCCGTACCGGCCGCCGCGACCCTCGCGGAGTCCCTGCGCCGGGCGACGGAACGCGGCGCCAAGGAGGTGCGGGAGCGCAAGGTGCCGCAGTGGGACGACCTGCGGGAGACGCTCGACGCCTGGTCCGCGGACCCGCCGGACCACTTCCTGCTGCACAAGGGGGCCGTCCTGCTCCTGGAGGCCCTGGACGAGGTCACGACGGCCCTGACGGAGTCCACGCGCGCGCGGTGAGGAGTCCGGGGGCCGTGGCGGATCGGCCGGGCCCTTCCGTGGATTTTCGCGAGCATGTCATCCGTCCCCGGGCCGGGCGGAGTTGGTAGGGGGTGAGGGCCGAGGAGGTGCGCGGTCCGCAGCGACCCCGATCGATCCCAGGAGCAGTCGGATGAAGAAGTACCTGCTGGCCGCGGCCGGCGTCGTGGCCGCCGCCGTGATCGCGGCGCCGGTGGCCGTGGGAGCGTCCGCCGGGACCTCCGCGGCGACCGGTTCCGCCACCCGGGCCCCGGCCGGGCAGACCGCCCCGAAGGCCGCCCCCGTGAAGGCCGACCCCGCGAAGGTCACCCCGGTCAAGGCCGCCGCTCCCGCCGCGGACCCGGTCCGTACCGTCCGCCCCGGGGAGCGCGTGGACGCCGGGCAGGGCTACACCGTGTGGCTGACCAGGGACGGCAAGCACTGGTCGGACCCGGAAGGGTTCGAGAACTTCCGCAGCGTCGTCGACGGCAACATCGACCGCTCCGCGCCCGGCGTGAGCCACCAGAGCGAGGGGAACGCGACGGGCGTCTTCCACTCGGGCGTCTACTACGGGACCCGCAAGGCGGGCCGCGTCGAACTGACCGACGCCGCGGGCCGCAGGACCGTCGCGACCCTCCTCGCGCTGCCCGGCCGGCCCGACTGGGGCGTCTGGTACACCCGCACCGGGCCGGTGACCGGCAACCACGGCGGCTCCTTCGACGTCGCCCTGTACGACCGCAGGGGGAAGCTGCTCGCCGAACTGCCGGGCTTCGACTTCCCGGCCGGCCGCGGCTGACCGCGACCGCCGGGGCGGAAACGTGGCGGGGCCCGGCACGGGGCGGGCCCCGCCGCCACCCTTCCCCCTTCCACCGACGCTCCACCGACGACGACCGCCCACCGATCGCGAGGTCCGACACAGTGCCGCACGAGTCCGTCACCGAGGACACGGAGGCCACCGCGGCCGGCAGGGGCACCGGGGTCACCGGGCCCGACCGGATCACCGGGATCAGCGGGAACGCCGGGATCAGCGGGGTCACCGCGGACGACGACGGGTTCGCCGCCTTCGCCGTCGCGGCCTGGCCGCGACTGGTGCGCACCGCCCAGCTCCTGACCGGGGACTTCCACGAGGCCGAGGACCTGGTGCAGACGACCCTGGCCAAGGTGTACGGACGGTGGCGGCGGGTGCCCCGTGGGGAGATCGACCTCTACGTACGCCGGGCGCTGATCAACAACAACCTCAGTCGGCTCCGCCGGAAACGGGTCGTCCATCTGCTGACACCGGTCCTGCCGGAGTCGCTGCGCCACACCTCCGCCGGTCATGCCGAGGCGGTCGAACAGCGCACCGCGCTCCTGACGGCCCTGGCGGACCTGACCGCCCGCCAGCGCGCCGTCATGGTGCTCCGCTACTGGGAGGACCTGACCGAGCTGGAGATCGCCGGCGTGCTCAACTGCTCGATCGGCACGGTCAAGACCCACGCCCGGCGCGGCCTGGCGGCGCTGCGCGCCCACCCGGGGCTCGTCACCGTCCCCGTCCCGCCCCTCCCCGCCGCCCCTTCCGGAGCCCGACGATGACCCCCGCACGGCCGACCACACCCCCGGACCCCGAGCCCGACCCGGGCCGCGCGCCCGGGACCGACCGCGATGCAGCCGCCGGCCGCGATGTCGGCCCGGGCCGCGACCCCGCCCCGGGCCGCGATGCAGGCCCCGGCTCCGGCCGCGCCGCCGCGCCCGGCCAGGGCCTCCGCCCCACCCCCGACCTCGGTGAGACCGACGTGCGCGCGGCGTTCGCGAGGGCCGCGCTCGACGTGACCCCGGGCCCGTTGCCGCTGGAGGCCGTCCGGCGGGAGGGCCGGCGCCGCCGGAGGCGCCGTACGGCCTCCTTCTCGGCCCTCTCGGTGCTCACGGTCGCGACGGCCGTGGCGGCGGTCGTCGCCCTGACCCCCGTACGTCCGTCCCCGTCGGGTACGAGCCCGGTGGCGGCCCCGCCGACCGTCGTCCCGACCTCGGCTCCGGCCGTGCGTCCGTCCCCGCCGCGGCCGACCCCGATCCGGGTGGTGGCCCCGGGGGAGCGGGTGGACGCGGGGAAGGGCTGGAGGATCTGGCTCACGGAGGAGGGCAAGCACTGGGCGGGGTCGGACGGGTTCGAGAACTCCCGGAGCGTCACCGACGGCAACATCGACCTGGACAGCCCGGGGGTGAGCCACCAGGGCGAGGGGAACCCGGCGGGGGCCTTCCACTCGGGGCTCTACTACGGGACCCGTGACGCGGGCCGCGTCGAGCTGGAGACCGCCGACGGGCGCACGATCCCCACCACCCTGCTCGAACTGCCGGGCAGCCCCGGCTGGGGCGTCTGGTTCGCGCACACCGGGCGGGGGGAGGGGGACGTCGGCGTGGCACTGTACGACCGCGCGGGCAGGCTCCTCTCCGACCTGCCCCTCGTCCCCCGCGCCCCGACCTCCTGAGCGGCGAGCGCCCTCACCACGAGGCCTTCCGTACCCCCGGCAGGAACCCCGCGTGCGCCTGCGACCTGAGGCGTACCCGGGACAGGCCGAACCTGCGCAGGTGGCCGCGGGGGCGGCCGTCCACGGAGTCCCTGTTGCGGACCCGGGTGGCGCTCGCGTCCCGGGGCTGACGGCGCAGCTCCCGTGCCGCCGCCTCGCGCTCGCCGACCGGGGTTCCGGGGCGCCGGAGGAGCTCCTTCAGTTCGGCCCGCCGCTCGGCGTACCGGGCGACGACGGTCCTGCGGTGCGCGTCGCGTGCGATCTTGCCGCGCCGGGCCATCAGACCTTCGCCCCGCGCGCCCTGACGCGGGCCACCGCGGCCTCGACGCCGATCGCGTCGACGGTCCTGATCGCGCGGGCGCTGAGGGTGAGCCGTACGTACCGGCCCTCGCTCGGCAGCCAGTACCGCTTGCGCTGGATGTTGGGGTCGAAGCGGCGCGGGGTGCGCCGGTGGGAGTGCGAGATCCGGTTGCCGAATCCGGGCCGTGCTCCGGTGAGCTGGCAGTGGGCGGACAAGGGTGACCTACCTCTCCGTGGGGACGTCGGAAGAACATTGGAAATGGGAACCATTTTCATTTACTCTACACACCATGGCACGCAACGAACTCCGACCCGTCGTCAAGCTCCGGTCCACCGCCGGCACCGGATTCACCTACGTCACCCGCAAGAACCGCCGCAACGACCCCGACCGCCTCACCCTGCGCAAGTTCGACCCGGTCGCCCGCCGGCACGTCGACTTCCGAGAGGAGCGCTGAACCACCTCATGAAGCCCGCCATCCATCCCCCGTACGAGCCCGTCGTCTTCCGCGACAAGGCCGGCGGCTTCGCCTTCCTCACCCGCTCCACGCGCACCGGCGACCCCGGGAAGACCGTGGAGTGGGAGGACGGCCGCACCTACCCCGTCATCGACGTCGAGATCTCCTCGGCGAGCCACCCCTTCTACACCGGCACCGCGCGCGTCCTGGACACCGCGGGCCGCGTGGAGCGCTTCGAGAAGCGGTACGGACGCCGCGACGACCGCGGCGAGGGAACCCCCGGGGCAGCCCCCTGATGTTCTCCGTCGCCCTCGTCGGAGGGCTCCACTCCGACGCCCGCCGCGCTGCCGTGGACCGGCTCCTGGCCGTCGTCCCCGGCAGCGTGGCGCTCCACCACGACCTCGCGACGGCCCCGGAGACCGGGACCGTCGCCCGTACCGTCCGCGACGCCACCGGTGTCCTCGCCGCCGGCGAGACCCCGCTCGTCGACGACTGCGCCTGCTGCGCCCTGCGCGAGGACCTCGTCCCCGAGCTCGTACGACTCCGTGACGCCGGGCTCACCCGGCTCGCCGTCGTCGAGCTCTGGGACTCCGTCGAACCCCGGGCGATGGCCGAGGTCGTCGCGGGAGCCGGGTTCCGCATCGGCGCCGTCGTCACCGCCGTCGACCCGGCCCTCCTCCTGCCGTACCTGGCCGACGGCGACGACCTCGCGGACGTCGGCCTCGCCGCGGCCGCCACCGACCGGCGTACCGTCGCGGACACCTGGGCGCGCCAGCTGGAGTACGCGCCCGTGCTCGCCGTCGTCGACAGTCCCGCGGCCGACGCGGAGGACCGGGCGCTGCTCGACCAGCTCCACCCCACCGCGCTCAGGGTCCCCGTCGAGGGCGACGGACTGGCTCCTGCCGCGTTCGCGGGCTTCGACGTGGAGGCGGCGGCCGCCGCCCAGCACCCGGCCTGCGCGCTGCTGCCGCAGGAGGCCGAGGGGCATGGCGTCGCCACCTACGTCTGGCGCCACCACCGGCCCTTCCACCCGGAGCGGCTCTACGCCGCCCTGGAGGACCTGACCTGCGCGGCGACCCGCAGTCGCGGCCGGTTCTACCTGGCCGACCGGCCGGACACCCTGCTCGCCTGGGAGGCGGCGGGCGGCGCCCTCAGCGTGGAGAGCGCGGGCCCCTGGCTGGCCTCGCTGCCCGACGCCGCCTGGGAGCTGGTCCCGCCGGTACGGAGGGCGGCCGCGGCGCTCGACTGGCACCCGGAGCACGGCGACCGCTGCCAGCACCTGGTCTTCACCTCGCCCGGCCTGGACCGCGAGCACCTGGCCTGCGTCCTGGGGTCCTGCCTGCTCACGGACGCGGAGTACGCGGCGGGCCGCGACTCCTGGCGGGGGCTCGGTTCGGCCTTCGACGCCTTCCTGGAGGTCTGACCGAGGATCAGGCCCCGTAGGGTGAGGGGGAGTAGCGCGCACCGCCGCGGCTTTACTCGCCGGTAGCACGCTGAGTCGCGTAGCCGCTACGCCACCCCCCGTGCACGTGCATCTGCTCATGCAGCCGCATATGAACACAGCTATGATCCGAGGAAGTTGACACGTGCACCAAGCAACTCGGGGAGCTACCAGTGCATCATGCGCATCACGCGTACAACGGCATGGCGGCCACGGAGCTGCGCGGTGTCGTGTGGCAGAAGAGTCGGCACAGCAACTCCCAGGGATCCTGCGTGGAGTTCGCCAAACTCCCGGGGGGAAACGTTGCCGTACGCAACTCGCGCCACCCCGAGGGTCCCGCGCTCGTCTACACGCCCGCCGAGATAGAGGCACTCCTCCTCGGCGTCAAGGACGGGGAGTTCGACCACCTGGTCTGAGCCCGGCGCGAGCCCCCGCCGTCCGTACGCGGACGGCGCCGGGCGCACGCGAGAGGGGCCGGTGCGCAGGGAGGGGTCAGAGGTACGCGAGAGGGGCCCGGGCAGTGTGTGCCCGGGCCCCTCTTCCCGTACGTACGGGTGTCGCGCCTACTCCGGACCGATCCGGAACAGCGCCCACACCACCTTGCCCCGCAGCGTTCCGGCGAGCGGGTGCCACCCCCAGCTGTCGCTGAACGAGTCCACCAGGAACAGCCCGCGTCCCGACTCCGCGGCGAAGTCCTCCTCGCCGCCGCGCGCCTCCGGGCTCTCCTGGCTGGGGTCGCGCACGGCGCACACCAGGCGTGAGGACCAGCGCATCAGGTGCAGCCGAACCGGTGGGTTCTGGCCTTCTTCCTGGGGCGCGTCGGAGGGCACCGCGTGGCGCAGCGCGTTGGTGACGAGTTCGGAGACGACCAGGGCGACGTCGTCGAAGCGCTCGGTCAGTTCCCAGCGGTCCAGCGTCGCGCTGGTGAACTTCCGGGCCCCGCGCACCGCTTCGTACCGCGCGGGCAGCGCGCAGGAGGCGGAGGTGGAGACGGCGCCGGGATCGATCGGCGGAAGGCCCTGCCGTAACGGCTCGAGCACGGTCGATCCATTCGTCCCCATGCGAGGCACTCCCGGGAATCGCGACTGTGGTGCTACAACACGACAACACGAACGAGTACGCGGCTGCGCGGGCTCCATGGTTCCGAATGCGCCCACTGGATGCAAGGGCAGATGCACGTGCACGCGCCGGACCTGTCCGCCCCCGTGCCGAATCTGTGCATAAGTCGTGCACTCGTTGAGGGGAACTTTCCGCGAAGTGTGTGCCGCGTGCCCCCGCATGCCCGGATCTCGCCGCCTTTCCGTAATCGAATGTGTACGCGCTGAAGCGTTTGGTGGCAGAATCCGGGGCTCGACGGGGGCTCGACACCGTAAAGGGGAGGCTGGAGCCGTGACCGCAGGCGAATCGAGCGGAGCGAGCGGGAGTGTGGTGCGGCGCATCCTGCTGGGCTCCCAGCTGAGGCGGCTGCGCGAGTCGCGCGGGATCACCCGCGAGGCGGCCGGATATTCGATCCGCGCGTCCGAATCCAAGATCAGTCGCATGGAGTTGGGACGGGTGAGCTTCAAGGCCAGGGACGTCGAGGATCTGCTGACGCTGTACGGAGTCGGGGACGAGGCCGAGCGCGGCTCGCTCCTCGGGCTCGCCCGCGAGGCCAACGTCGCCGGCTGGTGGCACAGCTTCGGGGACGTCCTGCCCGGCTGGTTCCAGACGTACATCGGCCTGGAGGGCGCCGCCTCCCTCATCCGCGTCTACGAAGTGCAGTTCGTCCACGGCCTGTTGCAGACCGAGGCGTACGCCCAGGCCGTCGTCACCCGGGGCATGCCCGGCGCCCCCGCCGCCGAGATCGACCGCCGCGTCGCCCTGCGCCTCGAACGGCAGAAGGTCCTCGTCTCCGAGCGCGCCCCGCAGTTCCACGCCGTCCTCGACGAGGCCGCGCTGCGCCGCCCGTACGGCGACCGCTCCGTCATGCAGGGCCAGTTGAGGCACCTCATCGAGATCTCCGAGCACCCGGGCGTCACGCTCCAGGTCATGCCCTTCAGCTTCGGCGGCCACGCCGGGGAGAGCGGCGCCTTCACGATGCTGAGCTTCCCCGAGTCCGACCTCTCCGACATCGTCTACCTGGAGCAGCTCACCAGCGCCCTCTACCTCGACAAGCGCGAGGAGGTCGCCCAGTACCAGCGCGTGATGGAGCGACTGCAGAAGGACGGGCCCGATCCGGCCGAAACCCGGGATCTTCTCCGGGGACTCCTTCAACTCTCCTGACACATCAGTACGATGACGTGACATCAGTTCCGACGTCACTTCTGTCATCCGTACAGAGGTAGAGCGGGTAGAGGGGTCTCGATCCATGTCGCACTTCACCGACCTGGCCCACCAGTACATCGACGGCGAGTGGAAGCCCGGCAGCGGCTCGTGGGACATCATCGACTTCAACCCGTACACCGGGGAGAAGCTCGCGTCGATCACCGTCGCCACCGCCGGCGAGGTCGACCGCGCCTACCGCGCGGCCGAGCGCGCCCAGGCCGAGTGGGCCGAGACCAACCCGTACACGCGCCGTCTCGTCTTCGAGCGCGCGCTGCGGATCGTCGAGGACCGCGAGGAGGAGATCGCCGAGACGATCGTCGCCGAGCTCGGCGGCACCCGTCTCAAGGCGGCCTTCGAGCTGCACCTCGCCAAGGAGTTCCTGCGCGAGGCGGTGCAGCTCGCGCTCCGCCCCGAGGGCCGCATCCTGCCGTCCCCCGTCGACGGCAAGGAGAACCGCGTCTACCGCGTCCCGGTCGGCGTCGTCGGTGTCATCTCCCCCTTCAACTTCCCCTTCCTCCTCTCGATCAAGTCGGTCGCGCCCGCGCTGGCGCTCGGCAACGCGGTCGTCCTCAAGCCGCACCAGAACACCCCGATCTGCGGCGGCACCCTCGTCGCCAAGGTCCTGGAGGAGGCCGGCCTCCCGGCCGGACTGCTGAACGTCGTCGTCACCGACATCGCCGAGATCGGCGACGCGCTCCTCACCCACCCGATCCCGAAGGTCATCTCCTTCACCGGCTCCGACAAGGTCGGCCGCCACGTCGCCACGGTCTGCGCGCAGAACTTCAAGCACGCCGTCCTCGAACTCGGCGGCAACAGCGCCCTGATCGTCCTCGACGACGCCGACGTCGACTACGCGGTGGACGCGGCCGTCTTCAGCCGCTTCGTGCACCAGGGGCAGGTCTGCATGGCCGCCAACCGCATCCTGGTGGACCGGACGGTGGAGGAGGAGTTCACCGAGAAGTTCGTGGCGAAGGTGAAGACCCTGCGGGTCGGCGACCCGGCCGACCCCGCCACCCACATCGGTCCCCTCATCAACTCCCAGCAGGCGGAGGCCGTCTCCTCGCTCGTCGACCAGACGGTGGCGGCGGGCGCGACGGCGCTGCTGCACGGCACCGTGGACGGCAACCTCGTCTCCCCCTCGGTCCTCACCGGGTTCGCCCCGGACGCCCCGGTCCTGGGCCAGGAGATCTTCGGTCCCGTCGCCCTGATCGTCCCGTTCGACGGCGAGGAGGAGGCCGTACGGATCGCCAACGACACGCCGTACGGGCTCAGCGGCGCCGTCCACACGGGGGACATCGAGCGGGGTGTGCGGATCGCCAAGCGCATCCACACCGGCATGATCCACATCAACGACGGCACCGTCCACGACGAGCCGATCGTGCCCTTCGGCGGCGAGAAGCACTCGGGCATCGGGCGGCTCAACGGCGAGGCGATGGTGGAGAGCTTCACCACCCAGAAGTGGATCTCGATCCAGCACGGCCGGAGCCGGTTCCCCTTCTGAGCCCCTCCTCCCGCCTTCGGGAGGACCGCCCTCCCCGGGGGCCGCTCTCCCCTGGGACCGCCCTCCCCGGGGACCGCTTTTCCGCAGGATCGCTTCCGTGAGGACTTGCGGACCGTAGTTGTCCGCAAGCCTCCGTAGCGTGAGGGGTGTCGAGAAGGTCCACGGAATCCACGGGGATCTCGCGGCAGGCGGATCGGCTACGGAAGGCGGACATCATGGTGGCTCTTGTTCCCACGGAGACCCACGGCGACGAGCGCGGCGCGCTCCTCAACTTCATCGAGGCGCAGCGCGCCGCGATCCGCCGCTCGCTCCACGGGCTCACCGAGGAGCAGGCGGCGAGCCGCCCCAGTGCCAGCGAACTCAGCCTCTCCGGCCTGGTCAAGCACGTCGCCGAGGTCGAGCTCAACTGGCTCCGGCTGGCCCAGCAGCGGCCGAACGAGCGCCAGCGAACCGGTGAGACCTGGGGCGACGGCTTCCGGCTCGTGGGCGAGGAGACGATCCCGGAGGTCGTCGCCTTCTGGGCGGACGTGGCGAAGGAGACCGAGGAGTTCGTCCGCTCCGTGCCGAGCCTCGACGACACCTTCCCGCTGCCCGAGGCGCCCTGGTTCCCGAAGGACGGGCAGGTGTCGATCCGCTGGATGCTGCTCCACCTGGTCCAGGAGGCGGCCCGGCACGCCGGGCACGCGGACATCGTGCGGGAGTCCCTGGACGGCAAGGGCTCCTTCGAACTGATCGCGGCGGAGCAGGGCCAGGGCTGAGTCCCCGCCCGCCCCGCCCGCGTACCCTGGTCAAAATTGACTAGGGGAGGTACGGCGATGTCGGCGATCCGGCTGCTGGTCCTGGGCGCGGTGAAGCAGCACGGCCGCGCCCACGGCTACCAGGTGCGCAACGACCTGGAGTACTGGGGCGCCCACGAGTGGTCCCACGCCAAGCCCGGCTCGATCTACCACGCGCTGAAGCAGATGGCGAAGCAGGGGCTGCTGCGCGCGCACGAGGTGGCGCCGAGCGCCGTGGGCGGGCCGCCGCGCGTCGAGTACGAGCTGACGGAGCGCGGCACGGAGGAGTACTTCGCGCTGCTGCGCGAGGCGCTGACCACGTACGGCCAGAAGATGGACGTCCTGTCGGCGGGCATCGGCTTCATCGTGGACCTGCCCCGGGAGGAGGCGGCGGAGCTGCTGCGCCGCCGGGTGAGGGCGCTCGACGAGTGGCGGGCGGCGGTCACGGAGTACTACACGCCGGAGGGCGGGCCCGGTCAGCTCGGGCACATCGGCGAGATCATGCACATGTGGGTCCACTCGGCGGACGCCGGCAAGGAGTGGACCCTCGGTCTGATCGAGCGGATCGAGGGCGGGGCGTACGTGTTCGCGGGGGAGGGCGATCCCTTCGTGGGCGTGCTGGCGGAGGGCGAGGAGAACCCCTTCGCGACCTGAGCGGTCCGGTCGTCGGTCCCGTCGTCGGCCCCGTCGTCGGTCCCGTTCGACCGGTTCGGCCATTAATCAAGTTTGACCAATGGCTCCACGAGGGCATACCTTCCTTCGTCGGCGGTGAGTGGTCAAATTTGACTACACTGTTTTCTGGAGGAAATCGACATGGCAGCGACAGCGGACGCGATCGTCGTGGAGGGCGCGCGCAAGCGGTACGGGGAGAAGGACGCGCTGGCCGGCCTGGACCTGACCGTCGGCCGAGGCACCGTCCACGGCCTGCTCGGACCCAACGGCGCGGGCAAGACCACGACGGTACGGATCCTGGCCACCCTCCTGCGCCACGACGAAGGCCTGGTGCGGGTGGCGGGGCACGACGTACGGACCGAGGCGCGGAAGGTGCGGCAGCGGATCGGGCTGCTCGGACAGCACGCCGCCCTCGACGAGGAGCTGGGCGGACGGCAGAACCTGGAGATGTTCGGCCGGCTCCACCACCTGGGGGCCCGGCGCGCCGGGACGCGGGCCGACGAGCTCCTGGAGCGCTTCGGCCTCACCGACACGGGCCGCAAGCCCGTCAAGCAGTTCAGCGGCGGCATGCGACGGCGGCTCGACCTGGCGGCCTCCCTGATCACCGACCCCGAGGTCCTCTTCCTCGACGAGCCGACGACCGGACTCGACCCGCGCGGCCGCGGCGAGGTCTGGGAGTCGGTGCGCTCCCTGGTCGGCGGGGGCACCACGGTCCTCCTCACCACGCAGTACCTGGAGGAGGCCGACCGGCTCGCCGACCGGATCTCGGTCGTGGACCGGGGGCGGGTCGTGGCGGACGGCACGGCCGACGAACTCAAGGCGCGGGTCGGCGTCGACCGCATCGACGTCGTCGTACGGGACGCGGCACGGCTCGACGAGGCGGCCGGACTGCTGCCGGCGGCTCGGGCACAGGTGAGCGTGGACGCCGACCGGCGGTGGCTCAGCGCGCCGGTGACGGACCGGATGGCCTCGCTCGCCGAGACCGTGCGGGCGCTCGGTGAGGCCGGGATCGAGGCGGAGGACGTCGCCCTGCGGCGGCCGACGCTGGACGAGGTCTTCCTGCACCTCACGTCGCACGAGACGGCCCCCGGGGCGGGCCGCGAGAAGGAGGTGGCGGCATGAGCGCCGCGTACGTGATGAGCGACTGCTGGACGATGACCCGCCGGGAACTGGCCCACTGGGCCCGACAGCCCGTCCAGGTCCTGGTGGGACTCGTATTCCCGGTGATGATGCTGCTGATGTTCGGCTATCTGGTCGGCGGCGGGCGGAGCGTCGACGGCGACTACGTCGACTTCCTGGTGCCCGGGATGCTCACCCTGACCATGGTGTTCGGGCTCGAAGGCACCATGACGGCGGTGACCCGGGACCTGAACAAGGGCGTGATCGACCGGTTCCGGTCGATGCCGATGACCGACGGCGCGGTGCTCGTGGGGCGGGCGGCCGCCGACATGCTCCAGTCGACGGTGGGCCTCCTCGTGATGGTCGGCGTCGGGTACGCGATCGGCTGGCGGGCGAACGGCGGGCTCGGCAGCACCCTGGGGGCCCTGGGACTGCTGCTCCTGCTGCGCTTCGCGATGCTGTGGATCGGGATCTTCCTCGCCCTCGTCGCGGGGCGGGCCGAGCTGGTGCAGGCGGTGCAGATCCTGGTCTGGCCCCTCGGCTTCCTCTCCAACGCCTTCGCCTCGCCGGACTCGATGCCGGGCTGGCTCGGCACGTTCGTCGAGTGGAACCCGATGTCGGCGACGGCCACGGCGGTCCGCGAACTCTTCGGCAACCCGGGCGGCGAGCCGGGTCACATCGGGGCCGCGGTGGTGTGGCCGCTGGTGCTGCTGGCGGTCTTCTTCCCGCTGGCGGTACGGAAGTTCGGGCGGCTCGGGAAGTAGCGGCGCGGAGGTGGGAACCCGGAGGCGGCGAGCGGTGTATTGAAAGCAGCGGTTCACCGCGGACCGCTCCGGGGAGGACAGGGGGACGTGCGATGCGCAGGCCGACGGGAGTGGCCGGCGCCGTCGTGGCGCCGGTGTTGGTGATGTTGGTGGTGCTCAGCGGGTGTACGGGGCTGGGTGAGGGGTCGGGTTCGGGGGCGCGGGAGTCGGGGCCGGGGGCTTCGAGCGGTTCGGGCCGGGGGGTGGATGCCTCGGGTCCGGGTGCGGGGGCGCATGGGGGTGCGGGGGTGGATCTGCTGCCGGTTCCGGATCCGCTTCCCGGGCCGGTTCCGGGGGCGTTCGGGGCGCCGCCCCGGGTGCCGTCCGCGCCGGGGCTGCCCGGCTGGGCGCACGGTCTGGGCTTCGCGCGGGACGGCAGCGGGTTCGCGCTGCTCGTCGAGTGCGAGGGCGATCCGGCGGTGCCGGGGAGCGGCTTCTGCCGGCAGCACGTGGCCGTGCGGGGCGCCGGGGCGCGGGAGTGGGTGCTGCGGCGGTCCCCACTGCCCCGCATACCGGTGGCGGAGGGCGTCTCGGCCAACCTGCTCGCGCTGGGCCCCGGCCGGGCGCTCGTCGAGGAGGGCGGCGCCGGGCCGGAGGCGAGGACCTGGTTCACCCGGGACGGCGGCCGCAGCTGGCGCGAGGGCGACGGGCGTACGGTCGGGACGACCCCGGAGATACCCGTGGGGGCGGTGCTCACCACCGACTGCGCCGCGCCGGCCGGAGCCCTGCCCGACGACTGCGTGCGTCACCGTCTCGTGGTGGTCTCGCCGGAGGACGGGCGGCGCAGGGCGCTGGCCCGGACGCCCCTGCTGGGGGCGCACCCGCGGCCCCAGGAGCAGCAGGAGCCCGACGGCTCCTGGTGGGTCTCGGGCACGGACCCGCTGTCGGGCCGG
Source organism: Streptomyces sp. NPDC002057 (assembly GCF_040296665.1). NCBI lineage: Bacteria > Bacillati > Actinomycetota > Actinomycetes > Kitasatosporales > Streptomycetaceae > Streptomyces > Streptomyces sp. NPDC002057. Next base: position 80,574 of record NZ_JBEOXR010000016.1, on the reverse strand, counting down.
GCGGCGGTCGCCGTCTCGCGGGACGGCGGCCGGCGCTGGACGGTCCGCCGGCTGCCGAGTCCCGTGACGGCCCCCGGGTGGTACACGGCGGTCGCGGTGGGCCGGGACGCGGTGTACGCGGCGGAGATGGGGGAGTTGACGGGCGGGGAGCCCGTCAAGAACCCGATGCGGGCACTGCACCGCTCCGTGGACGGCGGCAGGAGCTGGCAGCGGATGTGGACCACGGGCCCGTCGGAGCAGCCCCGCACGCTCCTGGGGCTGCCGGTGCCGGGGCCCGGCGGCCGGGTCGAGCTCGGCGGGGAGCTGTCGGGGTACGCGAGCGGGGACGGCGGACGGACCTTCGTCCGGCTCGGCGACGGCAGCCACCACGCCCGCCGCACCCCGCTCGGCCTGCTGCGCGAGGAGTCGCCCTGTCGGTTCGCGCTGACCGCGGACGGGGTGCGGTGGTCGGAGTTCCGGCTGGGCTGCGAGGGCGACGCGACCTGAGCCCGGAGCGTGCGCGGCACCGCCGGGAGTGTGGGTCCGCTCAGTGGTGGAAGGCGGTGGCCGCGCTCTTGTCGTCGGTGAACGGGCGCGACTGGCGCCGCAGTTCCGGCATCAGCCGGTTCAGGTCCTCGACGAAGAGGTCGGCCAGGTCGGCGGAGAATCCGTTGCGGCAGACCACGCGGAGGACGGACAGGTCCTCCCGGTTGGCGGGGAAGGTGTAGGCGGGCACCAGCCAGCCCTGTTCGCGCAGCCGCCGGGACACGTCGAAGACGTTGAAGGAGGTGACGTCGGGAGCGGTGGTGAAGGCGAAGACGGGCAGTTGGTCGCCGCGGGTGAGGAGCCGGAAGTCGCCCATGGCCTCGATCCGTTCGGCGAGGCCGCGGGCGATGTCCCGGGAGGTCTGCTGCACGGCCCGGTAGCCCTCCCGGCCGAGCCTGAGGAAGGTGTAGTACTGCGCGACGACCTGGGCGCCCGGCCGGGAGAAGTTGAGGGCGAAGGTGGGCATGTCGCCGCCCAGGTAGTTGACGCGGAAGACCAGCTCCTCGGGGAGTTCCTCGGGCGAGCGCCAGAGGGCCCAGCCGACGCCCGGGTAGACCAGTCCGTACTTGTGACCGGAGGTGTTGATCGAGGAGACCCGGGGGAGCCGGAAGTCCCAGACCAGGTCCTCGTCGAGGAAGGGGGCGACCATGGCGCCGGAGGCGCCGTCGACGTGGACGGGGATGTCGAGGCCGGTGCGCTCCTGGAGGGCGTCCAGGGCGGCGCAGATCTCGGCGACGGGTTCGTAGGAGCCGTCGAAGGTCGAGCCGAGGACGGCGACGACCCCGATGGTGTTCTCGTCGCAGAGCGCGGCGGCGGACTCGGCGTCGAGGTGGAAGCGGTCGCCCTCCATGGGCACGAGCCGGGCCTCGACCTCCCAGAAGTTGCAGAACTTCTCCCAGCAGACCTGGACGTTGACGCCCATCACCAGGTTGGGGCGGGCGGAGCCCGGATAGCGGTCGGCGTTCCGTGTGGTCCAGCGGCGCTTGAGGGCCATTCCGGCCAGCATGCAGGCCTCGCTGGAGCCGGTGGTGGAGCAGCCGACGGCCGTGGTCGGGTCCGGGGCGTTCCACAGCTGGGCGAGCATGGACACGCAGCGGCGCTCCAGCTCGGCGGTGCGCGGGTACTCGTCCTTGTCGATCATGTTCTTGTCGCGGCACTCGGCCATCAGGACGCCGGCCTGGGGTTCCATCCAGGTGGTCACGAAGGTGGCGAGGTTGAGACGGGAGTTGCCGTCGAGCATCAGCTCGTCGTGGACGAGCTGGTAGGCGCTCGCCGGGGGGATCGGGCCGTCGGGCAGCCGGTGGTGGGGTGGTGCCTCGGTCATGCCGCCGACCGGGTTGGCCTCCCCGAAGAAGGGGTTGAGCGCGAGCCTGCGCTCGGGTCCGGAGGGGGAGGCGGCGGGCCCCTGGTGCAGCGGCATGGGAACTCCTTCTGTCCGGTGAGGGGGAGCGGGTCAGTGCAGGGAGCGGCCCTGCTCGTCGAGTTCGAGCTGGGGACGGCCGGTGACGATCAGCCAGGCGGGGAGGGAGGCCAGGCAGAGCAGGGCGAGCATCGCGGGGGAGGCCGCGAGGACCGCGCCGGTGAAGAGGCTGATCCAGCCCTGCCGGGTGGTGGCGAGCAGGACGCCGAGGACGGCGGAGGAGACGGCGACCGACGGATGGACCTCGGGGACGAGGGCCTGGGCGAACATCCCGAAGGCGGCGCCGATGAAGACCGCGGGGAAGATCCGGCCGCCGCGGAAGCCGCAGGAGGCGGCGACGACGAGGGCGAGGAGTTTGACCGCGGCCATCTTGGCGAGTTCGCCCGAGGACCAGCCGCCGATGGAGGAGGTGAGCTCCTTGACCTGCTCCAGGCCCTTGAAGAGGGTCAGGGGCCCGCCCAGGGCTCCCAGGAGGCCGAGGACGAGGCCGCCGAGCGGCAGCATCAGCATGGGGTGGCGCAGGCGCCCGAAGGCGGCGTGGACGTAGGGGAAGAGGTGGCAGGAGGCGAGCCCGAAGAGGGCCGCGGCGGAGGCGATCACCAGGGCGGCGAGGAGGTCGCCCCAGCCGGGGTCGGTGAGCGGCGGGAGCCCCATGTCGAAGCTGGGTTCGGCGAGCAGCTGGGTGGTCATCGACCCGGCGCCGGCGGCGACCAGCGGGGCGAAGAGCCGGTCCCAGAGCGAGCCGCGTCCCGGCTGGCCCGCGAGGGCCTCGGAGATGACGAGGGCGGCGGCCACCGGGGTGCCGAAGAGGGCGCCGATGGTGCCGGCCGAGGCGAGGGCGACCCAGGCGGCGCCCGGCACCGCGGGCGCGGCCTTGCGGCCGAGCCAGTAGGCGAGGGCGATGTTGCTCGCGATGATCGGGTTCTCGGGGCCGAGGCTGACTCCGCCGGCGAGTGCGAGGGTGCTCGCCAGGAGGAGTCCGGGGACGACGCCTGGGGCGAGCGGCGCTCCGCCGAGGCCGGTGGAGGCCGGGTCGGGGCCCGCGTGTCCGGGCACCTTCCAGACGACGAGGCCCACGGCGATGCCGGTCGCCGTGAGCATGATGATGATCCAGAGCGAGGAGTGACCGCCGATCCCGAGGGCGTCCGGCAGGTCGTCCCAGAGGACGTCCTCGAACTTCTCGGCGAGGGCGCTGATCCCCAGGAACAGCAGGCTGGTCACCGCCCCGACCACGAGTGCGGGCAGCACCTGCGGCAGCAGGGTCCGCAGAGGGGTCGGGTCGGCGGGGGATGACGGAGGGGGCGGAGCGTGATCGGTGGTCACCGCCCCACCATAAGTGAGCAAATGCCGCAGAACATCCCGAGATTGGGGCCGAACGGACGTACACCTCATGGCGGGTCAGGTCGGCGCGACGACCTCCTCGCAGAGCCGCGGGAGGGCCCCCGGCCGGCAGGGACCCCGCCGACCGGAGGCCCTCCCGGGCGCCTCCGTACCACCGTCCGCGCACCCGCCGGCCCGCGCCGGGCCGGGCGCCCGAGAACCGGGGACCGGTCCGCCGGGCCCGGGCGCCGGCGGACCGGGGTCCGGTGGGCCTGATCCCCCGGGTGCCGGGGGATCGGGCGCCGGGCGGGCGACGGTCAGGTGCGCGGGGCGATCACCACGGCCGTGCCGTACGCGCACACCTCCGTGCCCACGTCCGCCGCCTCCGTCACGTCGAAGCGGAACATCAGGACGGCGTTCGCGCCGCGCGCCTGAGCCTGTTCCACCAGGCGTTCCATCGCCTGGTTGCGGGTCTGCACCAGGGTCTTCGTCAGACCCTTCAGCTCCCCGCCGATCATCGACTTCAGTCCCGCGCCGATCTGGCTGCCCAGATGGCGTGAGCGGACGGTGAGTCCGAAGACCTCACCGATCACCTGCCGGACCTCGAAGCCCGGCACGTCGTTCGTCGTCACGACCAGCACGTCGGGTTGCGGCCCCTGGCCGCCCCCGTACTCGTCGATGCCCATCGGCATGCACCTCCTGACCCCCCAGCCTCATGGGCTCAGCTCCTCTCCGCATCCTGTGGGGGACGGGGAACCGGGCGCGTTCAGCTCGCGTTGATAGCTTGGGGCCAGCCGTCCCCCATGCCCCCACCGACCGCAGGAGCCCGGAAACCCGTGAACACGCTTGCCCTCGGACCGAGCTGGCTGGACCCGGACTATCTGATTCAGACCTTTGGTCCGATCGGTGTCCTGGCCATCGTCTTCGCCGAGTCCGGCCTCCTCATCGGGTTCTTCCTGCCCGGCGACTCGCTGCTCTTCACCACCGGCCTGCTGATCACCACCGGCAAGCTGGACATGCCGCTGTGGCTGATGTGCACGCTGATCGTGGCCGCGGCGGTCATCGGCGACCAGGTCGGATACCTCTTCGGGCGGAAGGTCGGCCCGGCCCTCTTCAAGCGCCCCGACTCGAAGCTCTTCAAGCAGGAGAACGTCGAGAAGGCCCATGAGTTCTTCGAGAAGCACGGCCCGAAGTCGCTGATCCTGGCCCGCTTCGTCCCCATCGTGCGGACGTTCACGCCGATCATCGCCGGCGTCAGCCGCATGAACTACCGCCTGTTCATCACGTACAACATCATCGGCGGCGTCCTGTGGGGCGCGGGTGTGACCATCCTCGGCGCCCTCCTCGGCAAGATCGACTTCGTGCACAAGCACATCGAGATGATCCTCGTCGGCATCGTCCTGATCTCTGTCGTGCCGATCGTGATCGAGGTCCTGAGGTCCCGCTCCCAGTCGAAGAAGGCACAGGCCAGGGGCGACCAGGGCGTCCCCAGTGACCACGACGCCCCCGGCACCCCCAACCCGCCCCGCGGCCGGCACGCGAAGCGCTGATCCGCGAGACCGATACGCCACAGGGGCCCCGCACACCGTGCGGGGCCCTGCGCGTTCCCACCGAGAAGCCCGGAGCCCGAAGCCCTGAGCCCGGAGCTAGAAGCCCGGAGCCCGGAGCCCGAATCCCGAATCCCGGAGCTAGAAGCCCCTGGTCCGCTTGGCCGCCCGGCGGGCCGCGGCGGCGCCCGGGGCCTGCATGAAGAGGCGGGCCAGCTCGCCTCCCAGGTTCACGCCGATCGCGATCGCCAGGGCGAGCGCCGAGGCCTTCGCCAGCGAGGCGAAACCCTGGTCCAGGTTGTTCTGGGCGATCGCGAGCACCCCGAAGTAGGTCGCCGAACCGGGCAGCAGCGGGCCGATCGCCGCCGTCACGTACGGCAGCGAGGAGGTGTGCTCGTAGCGGGCGATCAGCTGCCCGAAGAGCCCCACGAGACCGGCCGCCACCGCCGTCGCCATGACCGTCGAGCCGTCCGCCGTCACCGCGATCGACGCGTAGATCACCCACGCCACCCCGCCGTTCAGCGTCGCGAAGAGCACCGTCGCCCGCGACTGCTGCAACAGGATCGCGAAGGTCGCGCACAGCACCATCGACGCCAGGATCTGCGTCACCGGCCGCTCCACGGCCTGCAGTGCCCCCTCCGGGTTCAGCTGGGCGTCGAACTGCACCGCGATGTACAGCACCGACAGCACGCCCACCACGATCGCGACGAAGAAGTACGCGACCTCCAGGAGCCGCGCCGAGGCCGTGATGTAGAAGCCGGTCAGACCGTCCTGCACGGCCGCCACGAGCGCCCGCCCCGGAATCAGCGCGAACAGACCACCGGTGATCACCGCCGACGGCCGCAGATCCGCGTGCAGCATGGTCAGGAGCACGCCCATCGCCGCCGGCGGCATCGCCGCCACCAGGAACTGGTAGAACTCCGGCAGCCCGCGCCCCGCGCACAGCCACGCGAGCCGGTCGCCGAGCACCGCGCCGAGCGCGGCGACGAGGAAGACCGTCAGACCGCCGCCGAGCAGCACCGAGGCCGCGCCGGCCAGCACTCCCGCCGCGGCCGTGAGCACCCAGCCGGGGTAGGGGTGCCGGTTGCGCCGTATCTCGGCCAGCCGCCGGTACGCCTCCTCGGGCGTCACCTCGTGGGCGCTGGCGTTGATGTCGGCGAGCAGCGTGTAGACGGCCGCCAGCCGGGTGTAGTCCGTGCCCCGGCGCCGTACCGTCCGGTTCGCCGTGATCGGGTCGTCCACCAGCGAGGGCTGGTACGTGACGGACAGCAGGGTGAAGGTGACCGTCGGCTCGACCCGGTCGAGCCCGTACGAGCGGCAGATCGCGAACATCGCCGCCTCGACGTCCTCCGCGCCCTCCCCGCCCGCGAGCAGCAGCTCGCCGATGCGCAGCGTCAGGTCGAGCACGCGCGGTACCGAGGGGCCGGTCTCGTCCTCCTTGCGCAGCGCCTCCGGAACGGGCCGCTCACCCACCGGCAGCCGCAGCATGGTTCGCATCCGGTCCTGCCACGGCGCGTCCTGCGAGAGCCGCACCAGGGGCACCCCGTACGCCGGGGTGAAGGCGGGCGGCGAGTTCTTGGCCGAGTAGGTGGCCGGCGTCGCGAACGCCGAACCCTCCTGCTCGGGCGGCGGTTCGGGCGTGAGACCCGGCGGAAGCGAGAACTCGGAGGTCGGATGCTCCTCCTCCGGTGGCGCGGGCTGCTCCACACCGGCGGGTGGCACGAACGCGCTCCGTGCCTCGTCCGACTGCGGCTTCCGGTCCTCCGGAGCCCCGCCCTTCGAGCCGTCCGGCTCCACCACCACTCTCTCCGCCTCACTCCCTAGGGAACCGTGGATTCCAGTATGGGTGTGCGACGGGTGTGCGAAAGGCGGTACACCCCGAGAGGTGCACCGCCTGTCACACGATCAGAACATCAGCCCATCGGAAGCGGGGCTCAGTGGCCGCCCTGCTCCTTGGCGCGCGCGTACGACTTCTCGATCTCTTCCTCGGCCTCGGCGCGACCGACCCAGTCGGCGCCCTCGACCGACTTGCCCGGCTCCAGGTCCTTGTAGACCTCGAAGAAGTGCTGGATCTCCAGGCGGTCGAACTCCGACACGTGGTGGATGTCCCGCAGGTGCTCCATGCGCGGGTCGGTGGCCGGGACGCACAGCAGCTTGTCGTCGCCGCCCGCCTCGTCCGTCATGCGGAACATGCCGATGACACGGCACTTGATGAGGCAGCCCGGGAAGGTGGGCTCGTCGAGGATGACGAGCGCGTCCAGCGGGTCGCCGTCCTCACCCAGGGTGTTCTCGACGTAGCCGTAGTCGGTCGGGTAGGCCGTCGACGTGAAGAGGCGGCGGTCCAGGCGGATGCGACCCGTCTCGTGGTCGACCTCGTACTTGTTACGCGATCCCTTGGGGATCTCGATGAGAACGTCGAACTCCACGGGTGGCTCCTCCTGAATCAACACAAGTGAATGCTCGCGACGACGCGCGGTGATTAAGTGTCCCTCACGCACGTGTGTGATCGCGAAAGGGGCTGGTCAGCAATGCTCGAGCCGAGGATGTGGCAGCTCACGGCGGGCTCCGCCGCCCTCGGACTGGCCCTGGCCGCCGCGGCGGTGACCGCGGCAGGCCCGTGGGACTCGGGTCAGCGTACGGCCGAGCGGGCCCGCGCCGCCGCCCCGCAGGCGGGTGGCGCACATCACGCCCCGGCCCCCGCACCCGCCCCGCCCCGCCGCCCCGCGCCCGCCCCGAGCGCCCCCGGCGTCCTCACCGCGCTGCACGCCCCCGCCCCCGCGGGACACCCCGCGAACCTCTCCGCCGTCCTCGGCCCCCTCCTCGCCGACCCCGGACTCGGCCCGCTGCGCACCGCCTCCGTCGTCGACACCGCCACCGGCACACAGCTCTACGGCGCGGGCGCCACCGCCCCCATGACCCCCGCGTCCACGGTCAAGATCGCCACCGCCGCGGCCGCGCTCTCCGCCCTCGGCCCCGACCACCGCATCGCCACCACCGTCACCGCGGCCCCCGACGGCCGGACCGTCACCCTCATCGGCGGCGGCGACCCCACACTCGACCCGGCCCGCCTCAAGGCCCTCGCCGCCGACACCGCCCGCGCCCTCACGGCCCGCGGCCACACCTCCGTACGGCTCACCTACGACACGAGCCTCTACCCGGGCCCCACGCTCCACCCCATCGGCCCCAACGAGAACATCGCCCCCGTCGTCGCCCTCATGACCCGCGAAGGACGCCTCGACGACAGCACGAGCGGCCCCGCACCCCGTACCGCCGACCCCGCCGGCGACACCGCCAGGGCCTTCGCGGAGCTCCTCACCCGGGCCGGGGTCGAGATCACCGGCGACCCCGCCCCCGGCCGCGCCCCCAAGGCCGCCCCCCTCGCCCGCACCCACTCCGCCCCCCTCGCCGACCTCGTCGAGCGCACCCTCACCCACAGCGACAACGACCTCGCCGAAGCCCTCGCCCGGCAGACCGCCCTCGCCCGGAAGCAGCCCGCGAGCTTCGACGGCGCCGCCAGGGCCGTACGCGACGAACTCGCCCGCCTCGGCCTCCCCGTCACCGGAGCCCGCTTCGCCGACGGCAGCGGACTCGACCGCCGCGACCGCGTCTCCGCCGCCCTCCTCACCGGGCTCCTCACCCGAGCGGCAGACCCCGCCCGCCCCACCCTGCGCCCGCTCCTCACCGGACTCCCCGTCGGCGGCTTCACCGGCACCCTCACCGACCGCTTCGACACCGCACCCGCCACCGCGGGCGCCGGACTCGTCCGCGCCAAGACCGGCACCCTCACCGGCGTCAACACCCTCGCCGGCACCGTCGTCACCCCCGACGGACGCCTCCTCGCCTTCGCGTTCCTCGCCGGACGCACCCTCTCCCCGTACGAGGCGCAACCCGCCCTCGACCGGCTCTCCGCGGCCCTCGCCGGCCAGGACTGACCACCCCGCGGCCCGGCCCCCACCCCGCCCCGACCCGCCCGGAAGCCGTCCCGAACCCGCACCGAACGCGCTCCGAGACCGTACGGTTGACGCATGACGAGCATCGGTGGCGCAGGCACATCCGGGATGGTCGACTGGAACCTCGCGGTCGCGACCGCGACCCGCCTCGTACGGCCCGGACCCGAAGTCGGCCGCGACGAGGCCCGCGAGATCGTCGCCGAACTCCGCAGGCACGCCAAGGCCTCCGAGGAACACGTCCGCGCCTACACGCGGATGATCCCCGAGGGCATGGAGCCGCACGACACCCCCGTCCTGATCGTCGACCGGACGGGCTGGATCAGGGCCAACGTCGCAGGCTTCCGCGAACTCCTCACCCCGCTCCTCGGCAAGATGCAGGACCGCCGCTCCACCAACCCCGGCAGCGCCGTCCTCGGCGCCGTCGGCGGCAAGGTCACCGGCGTCGAACTCGGCATGCTGCTGTCCTTCCTGGCCTCCCGCATCCTCGGCCAGTACGAGACCTTCGCCCCCGCCACCCGCGCACTCCCCGCCGGACCCGACGGCGGCGGACGCCTCCTCCTCGTCGCGCCCAACATCGTCCACGTCGAACGCGAACTCGAGGTCTCCCCGCACGACTTCCGGCTCTGGGTCTGCCTCCACGAGGAGACCCACCGCACCCAGTTCACCGCCGTCCCCTGGCTACGTGACCATCTCCAGGGCGAAATCCAGTCGTTCCTCGCCGCCACCGACGTCGACCCCGGCACCGTCGTCGAACGCCTCCGCGACGCCGCCCAGACCCTCGCCGGCGGCCGCCCCGAGGCCGAGGAGGGCGAGCCCGCGCCCTCCCTCGTCGAACTCGTCCAGACCCCCGAACAACGCGAGATCCTCGGCCGCCTCACCGCCGTCATGTCCCTCCTCGAAGGCCACGCCGACTACGTCATGGACGGCGTGGGACCCCAGGTCGTGCCCTCCGTCGCCGAGATCCGCGAGAAGTTCCAGCAGCGCCGCGCACGGGGCGCCTCCCGCCTCGACCTGGCCCTGCGCAAGCTCCTCGGCCTCGACGCCAAGCTCCGCCAGTACCGCGACGGAGAGCGCTTCGTCCGCGCCGTCGTCGACCAGGTCGGCATGGACGGCTTCAACCGCGTATGGACCTCCCCCAACACGCTCCCCACCAAGACCGAGATCGCCGCCCCCGCCGACTGGATCGCGAGGGTGCACCGTAAGGCAGACTCCTGAGACAGGTGCGGCAGACGGCACAGGAACACGTCAGAACACCTCGCCAATCACCCATCCGAGGGACCCTGGGCATGGGGTGAGGCGTGCAATGCTCGGGTAACGGCCGGGTTTCTGTCACCATCGACGCACTCTGAGTGACCGAACCCCCCATTCCGACCGTTAAGACTCCGACCGAGGCACCCCACCCCATCACGAAGGGCACCGGACATGGGTCCCCATCCTGCGGTCGCGGCGATACGCCTGGCGGTCCGCCGCGTACTCCACGACGTTCTCACCGAGCACCAGACCGACACCGCCCCCACACGCGACGCACGCCCCCCTCTCGTGCTCGTCGCATGCTCCGGAGGCGCCGACTCGATGGCGCTCGCCTCCGCCCTCGCCTTCGAGGCCCGCAAGCTTCCCGTGCGCGCCGGCGGCATCACCGTCGACCACGGACTCCAGGACGGCTCCGACACCCGCGCCGACGAGGTCGCCGGACGCATGACCGCACTCGGCCTCACCCCCGTCGAGACGGTCGCCGTCACCGTCGGCCGCGAAGGAGGACCCGAGGCCGCCGCCCGCGACGCGCGGTACGCGGCGCTCGACGCCGCCGCCGAGCGCCACGGCGCCACCGCGATCCTCCTCGGCCACACCCGCGACGACCAGGCCGAGACCGTCCTCCTCGGCCTCGCCCGCGGCTCCGGCATCCGCTCGCTCTCCGGCATGGCCGCCATCTCCGGCGCCGCCGGACGCTACCGGCGCCCCTTCCTCACACTCGACCGCCAGACCATCCGCAGGGCCTGCATCGCACAGGAACTCGCCGTCTGGGACGACCCCCACAACAGCGACCCCGCCTACACCCGCTCCCGCCTCCGCCACGAAGGCCTCCCCGCCCTGGAGAAGGCCCTCGGCAAGGGCGTCGTCGAAGCCCTCGCCCGAACGGCCCAGCTCTCCCGCGACGACGCCGACGCCCTCGACACCTGGGCCGCCGACGCCGAGACCTCCGTACGCGACGAGGCCGGCGCCCTGGAGTGCGCCAAGCTCCACGGGCTGCCCCCCGCCGTACGCCGCCGCGTCCTGCGCCGCGCCGTCATCGCCGAGGGCGCACCCGCCGGCTCGCTCTTCGCCCGGCACATCGAGGAAGTCGACCGGCTCATCACCGGATGGCGCGGCCAAGGGGCCATCAACCTGCCCGGACGCGTCGAAGCCCGCCGCCAGGGTGGCAGACTGGTCATCCGGCAAGGCTGACGCACGCTGCAACGAAAGTGACCCGGGTGAACGAGAAGGACATGGGCACCGACCTCCAGTCGGTGCTCATCACCAAGGAAGAGATCGACGCCAAGCTGGCAGAGCTGGCCGCGAAGATCGACGCGGAATACGCGGGCAAGGACCTGCTCATCGTCGGCGTCCTCAAGGGCGCCGTGATGGTGATGGCGGATCTGGCTCGCGCCCTTTCCACCCCCGTCACCATGGACTGGATGGCCGTCTCCTCCTACGGCGCCGGCACCCAGTCCTCGGGCGTCGTCAGAATCCTCAAGGACCTCGACACCGACATCAAGGGCAAGCACGTCCTGATCGTCGAGGACATCATCGACTCCGGCCTGACGCTGTCCTGGCTGCTGTCGAACCTCGGCTCGCGCGAGCCCGCCTCCCTGGAGGTCTGCACGCTCCTGCGCAAGCCCGAGGCCGCCAAGGTCGCGATCGACGTCAAGTGGATCGGCTTCGACATTCCCAACGAGTTCGTCGTCGGCTACGGCCTCGACTACGCCGAGAAGTACCGGAACCTTCCGTTCGTCGGCACGCTCGCCCCGCACGTCTACGGCGGCTGACAGCCCGAGGCTGACAGTCCCGGCATACGGGGAACCCGCACCGCCTTCCCCCCGTTGAACCACGGGAAGGCGGTCGCGGGCGACGATGCTGAGGTACCGTCCGAAGAACAGCTTTTTCACACAGCAGCTCTCACAGCAGCATTTTCCTACGGGCAGGAGGGACGGGGCGTTCTCGCTCCGTATGGATGGACGTGAAGCGATACTTCCGTGGGCCGGTCATGTGGATCGTGCTGGCCGTCCTCGCCGTGGTCGTGCTGATGCAGGTCGTCGGCTCGTCCGAGGGCTACAAGACGGTGGACACCGGCAAGGTCGTCCAGGCGATCGACAAGAACCAGGTCAAGCAGGCAAAGATCACCACCGGTGACGAGCAGATCATCAAGATCGAGCTCGTCGACGGCCAGAAGATCGACAAGAGCAGCAAGGTCCAGGCCAGCTACATCGGCAGCCAGGGCGTGGACCTCGCCGACAAGCTCCAGGAGAAGTTCGAGGCCGGGCAGATCGAGAAGGGCTACACCGTCTCGCCGACGAAGCAGTCGCCCTTCGTCTCGATCCTGCTCTCCCTCCTGCCCTTCGTCCTCATCGTGGTCGTCTTCCTCTTCCTGATGAACCAGATGCAGGGCGGCGGCTCCCGCGTCATGCAGTTCGGCAAGTCCAAGGCCAAGCTCATCACCAAGGACACGCCGAAGACCACCTTCGCCGACGTCGCGGGCTCGGACGAGGCCGTCGAGGAACTCCACGAGATCAAGGAATTCCTCCAGGAGCCGGCGAAGTTCCAGGCCGTCGGAGCCAAGATCCCCAAGGGCGTCCTGCTCTACGGCCCGCCCGGAACCGGCAAGACGCTCCTCGCGCGCGCCGTCGCCGGCGAGGCCGGGGTGCCCTTCTACTCGATCTCCGGCTCCGACTTCGTCGAGATGTTCGTCGGCGTCGGCGCCTCCCGGGTCCGCGACCTCTTCGAGCAGGCCAAGGCCAACGCGCCCGCCATCGTCTTCGTCGACGAGATCGACGCCGTCGGACGCCACCGCGGCGCCGGCCTCGGCGGCGGTCACGACGAGCGCGAGCAGACGCTCAACCAGCTCCTCGTCGAGATGGACGGCTTCGACGTGAAGGGCGGCGTCATCCTGATCGCCGCCACGAACCGGCCCGACATCCTCGACCCCGCCCTCCTGCGCCCCGGACGGTTCGACCGGCAGATCGCCGTCGACCGACCGGACATGCTGGGCCGTCTGGAGATCCTCAAGGTCCACCAGAAGGGCAAGCCGGTCGCTCCGGACGTCGACCTCGGCGCCGTCGCCCGACGCACCCCCGGCTTCACCGGCGCGGACCTCTCCAACGTCCTCAACGAGGCGGCACTCCTCACCGCTCGCGGCGACCAGAAGCTGATCGACAACAACGCTCTGGACGAGGCGATCGACCGAGTGGTCGCGGGCCCGCAGAAGCGGACCCGGATCATGTCGGACAAGGAGAAGAAGATCACCGCGTACCACGAGGGCGGACACGCCCTGGTCGCGGCGGCCCTGCCGAACTCCGACCCGGTCCACAAGATCACCATCCTGTCCCGCGGCCGCGCCCTGGGCTACACGATGGTGCTGCCGGAAGAGGACAAGTACTCCACCACCCGCAACGAGATGCTCGACCAGCTGGCGTACATGCTGGGCGGGCGCGCGGCGGAGGAGCTCGTCTTCCACGACCCGACCACGGGCGCGGCGAACGACATCGAGAAGGCCACGGCCACCGCTCGCGCGATGGTCACGCAGTACGGCATGACCGAGCGTCTCGGCGCGATCAAGTTCGGTGGCGACAACACCGAGCCCTTCCTCGGCCGTGAGATGGCGCACCAGCGCGACTACTCGGAAGAGGTCGCCGCGCTGGTCGACGAAGAGGTCAAGAAGCTCATCGAGACCGCTCACAACGAGGCCTGGGAGATCCTCGTCGAGAACCGCGACGTCCTCGACAACCTGGTCCTCGCCCTGCTGGAGAAGGAGACGCTGGGCAAGGAGGAGATCGCCGAGATCTTCACCCCCCTCGTCAAGCGCCCGGCCCGCCCGGCCTGGACCGGCTCCTCCCGCCGTACCCCGTCCACGCGTCCGCCGGTGCTCTCCCCCCGGGAGCTCGCCCTGACGAACAGCGCGAACGGCTCGGCGACCCCGGCGGTCGACACCACGAAGGGCATCGAGATCGCCCCGGTGGACACCCCGGAGGACTGACCGTCCCACCCCGGAATGGCTGCCGCGCCCCCACAGGTTTTAGCCTGTGGGGGCGCGGCATTTCGCGCACATCAGTCAGACGGAACGAGGCACAGAGATGACCGACCCGGTGACGCTGGACGGCGAGGGCACGATAGGCGAGTTCGACGAGAAGCGCGCCGAGGCCGCCGTGCGAGAGCTCCTCATCGCGGTCGGCGAGGACCCGGACCGCGAGGGCCTGCGAGAGACGCCGGCGCGGGTGGCGCGGGCGTACAAGGAGTTGTTCGCGGGGTTGTGGCAGAAGCCCGAGGACGTGCTGACGACGACGTTCGACCTTGGGCACGACGAAATGGTCCTGGTCAAGGACATCGAGTTGACGAGCCAGTGTGAGCATCATTTGCTCCCATTTCATGGTGTAGCTCACATTGGTTACATTCCTGCTGAATCGGGCAAGATCACCGGGCTGTCCAAGCTGGCCCGCCTTGTTGACGTCTTCGCGAGGCGTCCGCAGGTGCAGGAGCGTCTGACGACGCAGATCGCCGACTCGTTGATGCGCATCCTGGACGCCCGCGGCGCGATCGTCGTCATCGAGGCCGAGCACATGTGCATGGCTCTGCGTGGGGTCCGTAAGCCGGGGGCCAAGACGACCACCTCGGCGGTGCGTGGACAACTTCGCGACGCTACCACCCGTGCCGAGGCCATGTCCCTGATATTGGCCCGTTAGTAGCGGACTGTCCGGCTTGCTTCATAACGTCCTTGATCAGTGGAATCGATCGCTGATCAAGGGGGCGGTATGGGGTACGGGCCGACCAGCAAGATGCTGGTGAACCTGGTGGGCGGCTGCGTTCAGGCGAAGAACGTAGCTCCGGGGAGCACGATGTGGACGCTGGACGGGAACCGGACGGTGCCGACCACGGTCGTGGACGTGACGGCGGCGAAAGCCCGTGTAGCCGTGGATGTGGTCACGGACCACATGACGTTCTCCGTCAGTCCGGATCTGCTGCTTGCCACGCCGGAGGGCTGGCAGCACGCGGCTGACGTGGCGGGGAGGACTGTCGCCTGGACGCGGGCACGGAAGCTGTGCCGAGAACGGCTGACGATCAGGCCCGGGTACGAGTTCGGGTACTGCGTAGGCGCCACCTGCGCGGACGGGACGGTCTACAAGAACTACGTGTCCTTGATCGTCAACGATGAGACGTTCGCCTCCCGCTATGCGTCTGCTCTGACGGCCTGCACCGGGCTGCCTGCCCGCCTGGAGGCCGTGACCCGGCCGTCCGGCTATCTCAAGCGGGACCTGCCGGGCTTTCGTGTGCGAGTGGTGTCCTCGTACCTCTCCGACGCGATGCGGCATTACGTGGGAGGAGACGCGCACCACATGCGGCAGGGCTTTCCGCGCGTGGTCCTGCGGGACATCGACACGATCAGCGGATTCCTCGACGGCTACATCGCTGGGGACGGCTTCAGCCTCAAGCATGGCGGCGGACGCATGATCATCAGCGCGAACGTGCCCTTCCTGACGGAGTTGGCGGAGATCATCGGGGCGCGGTTCACCCCCTCGAAACGGGGGCTCGCTTCTCAGCTCTATGTGTCGAACCGCTGGATGAGCCGCAACACCTTCGCCCCCGAGGTCCACCCCCTCGACCCGCCCGAGTCCTCCTGGATCAAGGTCCAGGAAGTCCGCCCCCGCCCCGCCCTGGGCACCAAGCCCTTCACCTTCTACAGCTACCGGCTGGAACCCCACCCCACCTTCCTGGTGAACGGGCACCTCGCGCGTCAGGAAGGTTGAGAGGTCAGGCCGCCGGGGCGCGGTTCTCGTCGTCGTCCTCCGGCAGGCGGCAGACGCGTTCCAGGAAGAGGGCGGCGGCGATGACGGCGATGCCCGCCGCGACCGAGAAGGCCGCGTAGAGGGCCTGGTCGCGGCGGGCGGGGACGTCGAGGAAGCCGAGGAGGAAGACGCCCGTGCCGCCGTACATGCCGGCGACGAGGGCGGCCACCAGGGCGCTCGCCTGGCCGAAGACCACCGCGCGGGCCGCCATCAGCGGCTCGACGCCCTTGGCGCCGGGGCGGCGCTCCCGCTGGGCCTTGAGGCGGGAGCGGATCGAGAGGGCGGTCGCGGTGAGGACGACCGCGATCACGGTGAGGACGATGGGCGCGGCGATCGGCACGCTGGGGAGGGTGCCGACCGCGTCCCAGAGCCGGGCGGCACCCCAGGAGAGGATGCCGGCCACGAGGAACAGTCCGGTGAGCACCTTCAGCCGCAGTTGTTTCACCGGGTGTCCTTCGCGTGGTCGTCGGTCGTGGTCGTGGGCGGTCTGCCACGAAGCGTAACGACTACTCGGGCAGACGGAGTTCCAGGTCGGCGCGGCGGGCGACGCCTTCGCCGCCGAGGGCGGCCAGGAGCGAGGCGACGGGGCCGTGGCCGGGGAGCTGGGCCTCGGGGTCGACGTCGTTCCAGGGGGCGAGCACGAAGGCGCGCTGGTGGGCGCGGGGGTGCGGGAGGGTGAGGACGGGGTCCTCGGAGAGCACGTCCGCGTAGGCGACGATGTCGACGTCTATGGTGCGGGCGCCCCAGCGCTCCTCGCGGACGCGGTGGAAGGCCTCCTCGACGGCGTGGGCCCGCTCCAGGAGGGAGGAGGGCGGCAGCGTCGTCTTCACGAGGGCGACGGCGTTGAAGTACGAGGGCTGGGTGTCGGGCTCGACGCCCCAGGGCTCCGTCTCGTACACGGGGGAGACGGCCTTGACCCGGAGGCCCGGGGTGTCCGCGAGGGCGTCGACGGCCCCCTGGAGGGTCTCCAGGCGGTTGCCGAGGTTGGCTCCGAGGGCGACGACGGCCCAGCGGGGGTTGGACAGCGTCGTGTCGGCCGCGTCGACGGTCTCGACGACGGAGGCCGGTACGGGCTGGACGGTGGGGTCGCTCTGCGTCGGCTTCATCGTCGGCTCCGGGTGATCGTGATGGTCACGTCGTCGAAGGGCACGGTGATGGGCGCGTCCGGCTTGTGTACGACGACTTCCACCTCCTGTACCCCGGCGTGGCTGAGGCATTGCTGGGCGATGCGCTCGGCGAGGGTTTCGATGAGGTCGACGGGTTCGCCCTGGACGACGTCGACGACCTCTTCGGCGACGATCCCGTAGTGAACGGTCTTCGCCAGGTCGTCGTCGGCCGCGGCCGGGCGGGTGTCCAGGCCGAGGACCAGGTCCACGATGAAGGTCTGGCCCTCCTCGCGCTCCTTGGGGAAGACGCCGTGATGGCCCCGGGCCTTGAGGCCGCGCAGCGCGACACGATCCACGCGAATCACTCCTGCTGTCGTAGTTCGGTGGCCACGCAGCCGGGTGCGGACGGCCGGGTGTCCAGCATCGAATCTACCTGCGGGGACCGACAGGCCGTGTCCGTGGGGGCCGTGGGCGGGTCAGCCGGCGGGTCAGGAGGGGTGTTCGGTGCCGTCGACGCCGGGCTCGCCGTCCTCCGTTCCCTCGGTCTCCGCAAGGACGGGGGAGGCGTGGTGGGACCAGATCCGCCAGCCGTCGGGTGTGTGGCGGAACACATTGGTGGCGACGACGAGCTGGCCGACGAGGGGTCCGAGTTCGGCGCCGTCCTCGGCGGGGCCGCCGCTGAGGATGTTCTCGGTGCAGGTGACGACGGCGGTGCGGCCGGCGAGGGAGATCTTGAGGTCGGTGAGGAAGAACTGGATGTACTCGGTGTTCGCCATGATCAGGGCGTACGAGCGGAGGACCTCGCCGCGGCCGGTGAGGACGGGCCAGCCGGGGTGGACGCAGGTGATGGGGGTGGCGCCGTCGTCGAGCCAGAGGTCGGAGACGGCTTCGAAGTCGCCGGTCTCCATCGCTTCGTAGAAGGCGGTGTTGGCGGCTTCGACGGCCGTCTCGTCGGCGCTGCTCACGCGGCTCCCTCGACGGCGCGGGCGACGCGTACGGCGTCGGCGGTGGCCCGGACCTCGTGGACGCGGACGGCCCACGCGCCCGCGTGGGCGGCGAGGGCGGAGACGGCGGCGGTGGCGGCGTCGCGTTCGCGGGCGGGGGGTGGTGAGGCGCCCTCGCGGGCGAGGACGTGGCCGAGGAACCGCTTGCGGGAGGCGGCGACCAGGAGGGGGCGGCCGAGGGCGCGGAGTGCGGGGAGGTGGGCGACGAGGGCGAGGTCGTGGGGGGCGAGCTTGGCGAAGCCGAGGCCGGGGTCGACGACGAGGCGTTCGGGGTCGATCCCGCCGTCGACGACGGCCTCCAGGCGGGTGCGGAGTTCGCCGACGACTTCGCCGACGACGTCGTCGTACACGGCGAGGCTGTTCATGTCCTGGCTGAAGCCGCGCCAGTGCATGACGACGAAGGGGACCTCGGCGGCGGCGACGGCGGGGACCATGCCGGGGTCGGCGAGGCCGCCGCTGACGTCGTTGACGAGGACGGCGCCGGCTTCGACGGCGCGGGCGGCGACGGCGGCGCGCATGGTGTCGACGGAGACGGTGACGCCTTCGGCGGCGAGGCCGCGGACGACGGGGACGACGCGGCGGAGCTCTTCCTCCTCGTCGACGCGGCTGGCGCCGGGCCGGGTGGACTCGCCGCCGACGTCGACGAGGTCGGCGCCCTCGGCGACGAGGTCGAGGCCGTGTTTGACGGCGGCCGTGGTGTCGAACCAGCGGCCGCCGTCGGAGAAGGAGTCGGGGGTCACGTTGACCACGCCCATGACCGCGCAGCGGTCCCACTCCGGCAGGCCCCGGGCCGTGCCCCGGTCGATCGTCGTACTCATGTGACCAGCGTAGGGCCCAGGGGTGGGATCAGGCGGCGCGGATCTCGCGCTCGGCGGGTGCGGTGACGATGTGGGCGCAGGGGCGGGGGGCCGGGGCGCTGCGCCGGCGGGCGAGGGGGCGGGGCAGCGAGAGGTTCACGAAGCCTTCGGCCTGCATGGCGGCGAAGCCGATGCGGGGGAGGTCGCGGCTGGTGCGGTAGACGACGAAGCGGGGTTCCCAGCGGGGCTGGAACTTGGCGTTGAACTTGTACAGGGACTCGATCTGGAACCAGCGGGAGAGGAAGACGAGGAGTCCGCGCCAGACGCGCAGGACGGGTCCGGCGCCGATCTTCTCGCCGCGGGCGAGGGCCGAGCGGAACATGGCGAAGTTGAGGGACACGCGCGCGATGCCGAGGCCGGGGGAGGCCTGGAGGGCGGCGACGATGAGGAGCTCGTTCATGCCGGGGTCGGCGGAGCGGTCGCGGCGCATGAGTTCGAGGGACATGCCGTCGCGGCCCCAGGGGACGAAGTGGATGATCGCCTTGAGGTCGCCGTACGGGGAGTCGGGGGTGTCGTCGGGGTCGGTCTTGTGGGCGGTCGCTATCACGGCGTCGCCGTCGCCGGGGGCGCCGATGCGGCCGAGGGCCATGGAGAAGCCGCGCTCGGTGTCGGTGCCGCGCCAGTCGGCGGCGGCGCGGCGGACGTGGGCGAGTTCGGCGTCGTCGAGGTCAGCGACGCGGCGGACGCGGGTGGTGTAGCCGTTGCGCTCGATGCGCTTCACCATCTGGCGGACGTTGCGCATGGCCCGTCCGGAGAGGGAGAAATCCGCGACGTCGACGACCGCCTCGTCGCCGAGTTCGAGGGCGTCGAGGCCGGTCTCGCGGGTCCAGACCTGGCCGCCGGTCTCGGAGCAGCCCATGACGGCGGGGGTCCAGGAGTGGGCCTTGGCCTCGTCCATGAAGCGTTCGATGGCGCCGGGCCAGGCCTCGACGTCGCCGATGGGGTCGCCGCTGGCGAGCATGACGCCGGAGACCACGCGGTAGCAGACGGCGGCCTTTCCGCTGGGGGAGAAGACGACGCCCTTGTCGCGGCGGAGGGCGAAGTGGCCGAGGGAGTCGCGTCCGCCGTGCTGGTCGAGGAGGGCGCGGAGGCGGGTCTCGTCCTCGTCGGTGAGGCGGGCGGCGGGGTGTTCGGGGCGGAAGGCGAGGTAGATGGTGGTGAGGGCGGTGAGCATGCCGAGGGCGCCGAGGGAGTAGCCGACGGTCCAGTCGACGCCGTTGCTGTAGCCGACGGGGCCTTCGACGCCGAAGAGTCCGTAGAGGACGTGTTCGAGTCGGTCGGCGAGGCTGGGGCTGCCGAGGACGCGGCGCGGGTGGGCGCTGACGATGACGAGGCCGAGGGCGATGGATCCGGCGCCCATGACGACGAAGTTGGCGAGTGCGCGCCAGCGGCTGCGGGGGTCGGGCAGGGCGGCGAACTCGGTCCGGTGGCGCAGGAGGAGGGCGAGGAGTACGAGGGAGAGGAGGGCGCCGAGGACGGAGTGGCGCCAGACGAACTGGGCGGCGGCGCCGAGGGGGAGGAGGACGACGGCGGCGCGCCAGGCGCGGCGCTTGTGGCGCTTGAGGCCGTGGGCGAGGAGCAGGAGGAGGACGCCGGCGCTCAGGGAGAGGGCGGCGGAGAGGGGGCCGAGGGTGCCGGGGAGGACTTCCGCGACGGCGTGCATGCGGCTGGCGCGGAAGCGGGGGAAGACGCCTGCGGCGATGTCGATGAGGCCGATCAGGGTGCAGGCCGTACCGACGAGGGCGGGGACCTTCTCGGGGCGGGGGCCGCGGAGAATCCGGCGTACCCGAACCGGAACCAATCCTGATTTGTCCCCATCTACTGTGACAGACATGGCTTCCCGTGCTTCCCGTGGTCCTGCGAAGGGTCTTTGACTCCGGTCGGGCCCTGCGGCGCGTTCGGCGGGCCGTTCCGGTCGGTGCGCCCTCTAGGACGGAGCCGCGCGGGGTCGGGTTCATCGGTTCACAGGAAATTCTCGGAAAGAAGGCTCGGTCGTTCCATGGGTCTCACCAGCAACAAAGTCCTCGTGGTGGCGGTCGCGCTGGCCGTGGCGCTGTTCCTCGCCACGGTCTGGCTGTGGCCGCGGCTCGCGCGCCGCGGCTGGCGGGCGGTGGTGGGACGGGTGGGGCTGCTGCTGGTGACGCAGGTGGTGTTGTTCGCGGCGGTGGGTCTCGCGGCGAACCGGTCGTTCCTGTTCTACGGCTCGTGGGCCGATCTGTTCGGCCAGGAGCAGGGCATGGGTGTGGTGGTCGACCACGCGGCCGGCTCGAAGGACGTACGGGTGGTGGGGAGGCAGGCGCTCGACGTGCCGGGCGGGGGCCGTCCCGAGGTCGCCGGCCAGATACAGAAGGTCGTGGTGGCGGGGGAGCGGTCGGGGATCGTCTCGTCGGCCTATGTGTACCTGCCGCCGGAGTACTTCCAGGAGCGGTACGCGAAGCGCACGTTCCCGGCCTCGGTGGTGCTCACGGGGTATCCGGGGACGGCGGAGAACCTGATCAAGGGGCTGAAGTACCCGAAGACGGCGTACCTCCAGGCGAAGGAGGGGCGGATGCAGCCGATGATCCTGGTGATGCTGCGTCCGACGGTGGCGCCGCCCCGCGACACCGAGTGCGTGGACGTGCCCGGTGGCCCGCAGACGGAGACCTTCTTCGCCGAGGACCTGCCGAAGGCGGTCTCGGAGACGTACCGGGTGGGCACGGAGCCGCGCAACTGGGGGTTCATGGGGAACTCCACGGGCGCGTACTGCGCGCTGAAGATCGCGCTGCACCACCCGGACCGGTTCGCGGCCGGGGCGGGGTTCTCCGCGTACTACCGGGCGGCGGAGGACGTCACGACGGGCGACCTCTTCCAGGGGGACGACGGGCTGCGCAAGCGCGCCGACCTGCTGTGGAGCCTGGACCACCTGCCGCAGGGGAAGACGTCGTTCCTGGTGACGACGTCGAAGCGGGGCGAGGACAACCGGCGGGGCACGCTGGAGTTCATCAAGAAGGTGAAGAGCCCGGCGCGGGTCTCGTCGATCACGCTGGAGAGCGGCGGCCACAACTTCAACACCTGGAACCGGGAGATCCCGCCGGGGATGGTCTGGATGGGCGGCAAGCTCAGCGCGACCTGAGGGGAGTCCCGGCGGGGCCCGCGTCGTGCCGGAGGCCCGGTGGGTCCGGCGGGCGGCCCGGTGGGGCCCGGCGGGGCCCCGGGCTCACTCCGCCGCGGTCGCCCGGCGCAGGGCGCGGTGGACGCCGGCCGGGGTGAGCACGCCGAGGGGGCTGCCGTCGGCTGCCGTGACGGTGAGGCGGCCCGTGTCGTGCTGGAGGAGTACGGCGAGGGCGTCCTTGAGGGAGCTTCCGAGGGGTACGGGGTCGGGGGCGCCGGTCTCCTTCGCGGGCGTCCCTTCGGGCACGGGGTCGAGGTCGGCCTCGGTGACCGGGGTGACCGCGAGCCGCTTCAGGCCGCGGTCGTTGCCGACGAAGTCGGCGACGTACGGGGTGGCCGGGGCGCCGAGGACGGTGGCGGGGGCGTCGAACTGCTCGATGCGGCCCTGTCCGTAGACGGCCATGCGGTCGCCCATGCGGACGGCCTCCTCGATGTCGTGGGTGACGAGGAGGACGGTCTTGCGGACGGTCGCCTGGAGGGCGAGGAACTCGTTCTGGAGGCGCTCGCGGACCACCGGGTCGACCGCGCCGAAGGGCTCGTCCATGAGGAGGACGGGCGGATCGGCGGCGAGGGCGCGGGCGACGCCGACGCGCTGGCGCTGGCCGCCGGAGAGCTGGGCGGGGTAGCGGGAGCCGTAGGTGGCGGGGTCGAGGCCGACGAGGTCGAGGAGTTCGGCCGCACGCGCGCGTGCGGCGGCCTTCTTCCAGCCGAGGAGGGCGGGGACGGTCGCGGTGTTGTCGAGGACCGTGCGGTGGGGGAAGAGCCCGACCTGCTGGATGACGTAGCCGATCTTGCGGCGCAGGGCGACGGGGTCGACGCCGGAGATGTCCTCGCCGTCGACGAGGACGCGGCCCGAGGTCGGTTCGACGAGCCGGTTCACCATCATCATCGTGGTCGTCTTGCCGCAGCCGGACGGCCCGACCAGGGTGACGAGTTCGCCCTCCGCGACCTCGAAGGAGAGGTCGTCGACGGCGGTGGTGCCGTCCGCGTACCGCTTGGTCACGTGCTCGAACCGGATCATGGTTCCCCATTCTGGCCCCTGGATGCCGGGGGTGTGTGAAGGGCGTGTTGCCGCATTGTGGCGGGTCTCGGGGATTGTCGGTGACGGGGGTTAGGGTCGTCAGACATGCGTTCGGGAAGGTCGACGGGCGGGGGGAGGACGGATGAGCGCACCGAACTGTCTGGTCACGAACGACTGGATCTGCGGCGAGTACCTGCGCACGCGGGCCCAGGAGTTGACCGACGCCACGCTCCAGCATGTGGGAATCACGGTCGCCTCCGTGCTGATCGCGCTGGTCGTCGCGGTGCCGCTGGCACTGCTCGTCCGGGCCGAACCGCGGTTCGCGGGACCGGTCCTCGGACTGACCACCCTGCTCTACACGGTCCCGTCGCTCGCCATGTTCTCCCTCCTGCTGCCCTTCTTCGGGCTCTCGGCGGCGCTCGTGGTGACCGGCCTCGTGCTGTACGCGCTGACGATCCTCGTGCGGAACACCCTGGCGGGGCTCGCCGCGGTGCCCGCCGAGACGATCGAGGCCGCCCGGGGCATGGGGTACGGCTCGCTGCGGCTTCTCTGGCAGGTCGAACTCCCCCTCGCGCTGCCGGTGCTGATGGCGGGGATACGGATGGCGACGGTCTCCACCATCGCGCTCACGACGGTCGGCTCCGTCGTCGGCCGGGGTGGCCTCGGCAACCTCATCGAGGACGCGCTGCCCACCTTCTTCAAGGCGCAGATGCTCGCCGCCTCGGTGCTGTGCGTGCTGCTCGCCGTCGCCGCCGACCTGCTGCTCCTGGGGCTCCAGCGGCTGCTCACGCCGTGGACCCGCATACGGACCGCGCCGGGAGGTGAGTGAGGTGGGCATCGTGACGGACGCCTGGGGCTGGCTCACCACCGGCGCGCACTGGACGGGCGAGGAGGGCGTCGGGCAGCGGCTCGCCGAGCACGTGTACGTGAGCGGGGCGGCGCTGCTGATCGCGGCGGCGCTCGCGCTGCCGCTGGGGCTCTGGCTCGGCCACCTCGGCAAGGGCGGGACGCTCGCGATGAACGTGTCGAACGTGGGGCGGGCGATCCCCGTCTTCGCGGTGCTCGCCCTGTTCATGGTGTCGCCCCTGCGGAACGCCGGCTATGTGCCGACCGTCGTGGCCCTCGTGCTCTTCGCGATACCGCCGCTCCTCACCAACGCGTACGTGGGGATGCGGGAGGTGGACCGGGCCGCGGTCCGGGCCGCGCGGGGCATGGGGATGACCGGCGGGCAGCTCTTCCGCCAGGTCGAGCTCCCGCTCGCCCGGCCGGTGGTGATGACCGGTGTGCGCTCGGCCGCGGTGCAGGTGGTCGCCACGGCGACCGTCGCGGCGATGGTCGGGCAGGGCGGTCTCGGCCGGATCATCACGGCCGGCTTCGCCACGTACGACACCGCGCAGGTCGTCGCGGGCGCCGTGCTCGTGGCCCTGCTGGCCCTCCTGGTGGAGGGCGTGATGGTGGCCGCGGAGCGTCTCTTCGACCGGCTCGCGCGATGACCGGCTCGCCTCGCGGCGACCGGATCGCCCGACGACCGGCCCGTGCGACGACCGGCTCGCGCGCCGAAGGACTCGCGCGTCGGAGGGCGCGCGGGCCTCTGAACTTCCAACTGAACGCTGACTGGGGATGGGTGATCTCGTGAACAGGGTCTCGCGTATCGCGGGCGCGGTACTGGGTACGGCGGCGCTGACCGTCGCGCTCGCCGCGTGCGGCGGTGACAGCCTGGAGCAGGGCAAGAAGAAGGACTCCGGGAGTTCCGGGGACGCCGGGAACTCCGGTGGCGGCACGAAGGGTTCGCTGGTCGTCGGCGCGGCGGCCTTCACCGAGGCCAAGGTCCTGGCCGAGCTCTACGCGCAGACGCTGAGGGACGCCGGATACTCCGTGTCCATCACCACGGTGAAGAATCGCGAGCTCTACGAGCCCTCGCTGGAGAAGGGCGAGATCGACGTCGTCCCGGAATACGCGGCGACGATCGCGGAATTCCTCAACGCGAAGGTGAACGGGCCGAAGGCGCCCGAGGAGAAGCCGGTCGCCTCCGGTGACGCGACGGCCACGGTCGAGGCGCTGCGCAAGCTCGCCGAACCGCGCGGCCTGAAGGTGCTGGCGGTCGGTGAGGCGGTCGATCAGAACGCCTTCGCGGTGACGAAGGAATTCGCCGAGAAGAACAAGCTGACGACGCTTTCGGATCTCGGCAAGTCGAAGCTGAAGGTGAAGATCGCCGCCGGTGACGAATGCGCGGTACGGCCGTTCTGCGCCCCCGGTCTGAAGAAGACGTACGGGATCGACGTGACCGGGATCGACCCCAAGGGAGTCGGTACCCCGCAGGCCAAGCAGGCGGTGAAGGACGGGGTGGACCAGCTGGTCCTGACGACCACCACGGACGCCACGATCGACGGCTACGGCCTGGTCTTCCTCGAGGACGACAAGAAGCTGCAGAACGCCGACAACGTGCTGCCCGTGGTCAACGCCAAGGACGCCGGTTCCCCGGAGATAGCCGCCGCCCTGGACAAGATCACCAAGGTGCTGACCACAGCGGATCTCGCCGAACTCAACCGCAAGGTGGACGCCGAGCGGGCGAAGCCGGAGGACGTCGCCAAGGCGTATCTGGAGACGAAGGGGCTGCTCAAGAAGTAGGCGCCCGGTGGGGGGAGTCGGCCCGAAACGGAACCGGAACGGTGGATATCCACTTCTGGTGACGAGAAGTGGCCAAGAGATTGCCGGGCCGACACCCCACACGGCGCCTACGCACGGTAAATTTCAGGCCATGCCACGTGGACGCCACCGCCATTCCCCGCCTCTGCACAAGCTGATGCCGCCCTCCGCGGTCGCCGGCGCCGCGGTCGTGTGCGCCGCGGCCGCCTGGCTGCCCGGCGAGCTGGTCGTCGTACGGCTGCTCGCCGCCGCGGCGGCCGCCGCCGCCGTCACCGGCGCCGTCCTCATGCGCAGTTGGGACCGGAGCGCCGGCCTGCGGGTCGCCGAACTCGACCGGGCCCGCACCGCCGAGGAGTGGAAGGCCGAGGAGCGGGTCGCCGAGCTGGAGTCCGACCTGGAGGAGGCCCGCGCGCTGCGGTCCCGCCTCGACGCCAAGCTCCGCGCCAAGCGCGTGGAGCTCGCCGGGCTGCGCGGCGAGCACGCTGACCTGCTCCGCCGCTACGCCACCGCCGAGACCGAGCGGGCCAGCGCCCTGGAGGGCGCCCGCGTCCTGGCCCTGGAGACGTCCGCCGCCGCGGCCGGCACCGCCAGGGCACTGCCCGCCGGTGGCTCCACGCCCACCCCGGAGGCCTTCCGCCGCGCCGCCCAGGCGCTGCGCGACCTCCCCCGCAACGCCGCCGCCCAGCAGGCCCGCCGCACCACCGAGGCGGCCCGCGCGCGTGACCTCGCCGAGCGGGCCCTGGAGACGGAGGAACCGCGGGGGAAGCACGCGGCGGCCGCCGGAACCGAGCAGCACACCCGCCCGGCCGCCCCCGCCCTCGCGCTCCCGCCGGCCGCGCCGGTCCCGCCCTCCTCCACGAAGGTGCCGGCGGTCCCGACCGCCGCCGCGATCGTCCCGTACGCGGCCCGCAGGCCCGTCCCGCGCCCCGAGGGCGGCTTCGACTTCTTCGGTACGCAGAAGGCGGCGGAGGCCATCGAGGCCGTGCAGAACACCGACCTCGCCGATGTCGTGGGCGAGGAGGTCCTGGAAGAGGCCCTGGCCGCCCAGGCCGTGCCCGGCGCCCCCCTCCTCACCCCGATCAGCCCCTCCGGCGCCTTCGGCAACCCGCTCGCCCCCCGCCCCACGCCCCCGTCCCAGGCGGTCGGCCAGGTCATCGACCTGACCGCGCACGACGAGACCGAGCAGTTCGACGTGGCCGAGCTGCGCGGAGCGGTGAACTCGTGACCCACCGCCTCACCGACCTTCCGGTCGGCGAGGGCATCCGGCGCCGCGACGAACTCCTGGCCCTGTGCGCCCAGGCGTTCTGCGGCGCCCCCTGGCACGAGCCGCCGCTCGGCGCCGTACGGACCGTGGACAGGCTCCTCGACGCGGCCGCGTCGAAGGACGGATTCACCGCGGTGATCGCGCTCGACCCCGACGAGGCCCTCCTCGGCTTCGCCGCCGGATGGAACGACACGGCCCTCTCCGGAGCCGCCCCCGCCTTCGAGTTCGCCGAACTCGTCGTCGCCCCCGCCCACCAGGGCCGGGGCATCGGCCGGAGCCTCCACGACGCGCTGCTCGTGGTCGGGACGCCCGGCCCCGCCCGGCTCATGACCCTCGACGTACCGGAACTCACGGACCGGTACGGGCGCTGGGGCTGGACCACCGTCGAGCGACGGCGCCCCGGCAAGGAGGAGCGGGAGTACGTCGTGATGGGCCGGGAGTCCTGACCCCCGCCGGGCGTCGACAGCCCCCGACGGCCCGCTACTCGCCCCTCACTTGTCGATGTCGCCGACGACGAAGAACAGCGAGCCCAGGATCGCCACCATGTCGGCGACGAGCGTTCCGGGCAGCAGTTCCACGAGCGCCTGGATGTTGTTGAAGGAGGCCGAGCGCAGCTTCAGCCGGTACGGCGTCTTCTCGCCCTTCGACACCAGGTAGTAGCCGTTGACGCCGAGCGGGTTCTCCGTCCACGCGTAGGTGTGGCCCTCCGGGGCCTTGAGCACCTTCGGCAGCCGCTGGTTGATCGGCCCGGCCGGCAGCTCCGCCATCCGGTCCAGGCACGCGTCCGCCAGGTCCAGGGAGTTGTGCGTCTGGTCGAGCAGGCACTCGAACCGGGCCAGACAGTCGCCCTCCTCGCGCACGGCGACCCGCAGGGTGTCCTGGAGCTCGCCGTAGGCCAGGTACGGCTCGTTACGGCGCAGGTCGAAGTCGACGCCCGAGGCGCGGGCGATGGGCCCCGACACCCCGTACGCGTGGACGGCCGCCGGGGACAGGACACCGACCCCGCGCGTACGGCCCCGGAAGATCTCGTTCCCGAGGACCAGCCGGTCGTACACGTCCATCCGCGAGCGCACGTCGGCGACGGCCTGCCGCGCGCGGCCCAGCCAGCCGGCCGGCAGGTCCTCCTTGAGTCCGCCGACCCGGTTGAACATGTAGTGCATCCGGCCGCCGGAGACCTCCTCCATCACCGCCTGGAGCTCCTCGCGCTCCCGGAAGGCGTGGAAGACCGGGGTGATCCCGCCCAGTTCGAGGGGGTACGAGCCGAGGAACATCAGGTGGTTGAGGACCCGGTTCAGCTCGGCGAGGAGCGTACGGGTCCACACCGCGCGCTCCGGGACCTCCATGCCCAGCATCCGCTCGACGGCCATGACCACGCCGAGTTCGTTGGAGAAGGCGGAGAGCCAGTCGTGACGGTTGGCCAGCATGATGATCTGCCGGTAGTCCCGCGCCTCGAACAGCTTCTCCGCACCGCGGTGCATGTACCCGATGACCGGCTCGGCCTGCCGCACGACCTCGCCGTCGAGCACGAGCCGGAGCCGGAGCACACCATGGGTCGAGGGATGCTGCGGCCCGATGTTCAGCACCATGTCGGTGCTCTCCGCCGCGCCGCCGATGCCGACCGTCGTCTCCGTCATACGGCCAGTATCCCCCGCGCCCCGGACGCCCCGTCGCCCTGTCCGCGGGCCCGGGTGACCGGATCGGGCGGGCGGAGTCAGTGCCCCGCCGCCGGGACCCGCCGGGTCAGCCAGAGGAAGTCGCCGAGACCGCCGCGGGCGGTGAGCTCGGCGGCCTCGCCGGCGGTGGAGAGGGCGCGGACGTACGCCGCCGGATCGGTCGAGGCCAGCGCGATCGGGGGCCGTCCACCGGACACCCCCAGGGCCCGCAGGGCCTCCCGCTGCGCGACCGGACCGTCCGCGTCCCCGGCGGAGGCGACCGCCGCCGCGCACGCGTCCAGGGCCACGTGGGACGTCAGGTCGCAGGTGCCGTCCGGCACCGGGGGGACCTCGCGGCCCGCGCGGAAGCCGGTCAGCGTGCCGAAGGGCGGCCGGGCGTCCCGTACGTGCGCGTAGTCCACGGCCACCGCGCGGCCCGCCGCCAGTGAGGACACCGCCGCCGCCCACGCCTCGTCCCGGGGCCGGCCGATCTCGGCCCGCGCGCCCGGCTCCCGCAGCGGCCACCAGCGGGCCAGCCACTCCGCGTCCGGGCCGGAGACCGGCCCGCCGAGCCGTTCCGCGCCGTCCGCGCGGACCTCCACGTACCGGGCCGTGCCCGCCGCGTCCGCCTCGGCGACGTCCACCGGCACGTTGTCCAGCCACTCGTTCGCGAAGAGGAGCCCGCGCGCCCCCGCGGGAGGCCGGTCCGTCCACACGATCCGGGGGTCGAGCCCGGCCGGACGGGCGGCGCGCTCGACGGCGTACGCCCGGACCGTGAGGCCGCTCCCCGCCGTCGCGGCGAGTACCCCCGCGAGCAGCTCGCCGCGCCCCGCGCCGACATCCACAAGGTCGACCCCGTCGGTTCCCAGCTCCTCCGCGACCTCGCCGAGCAGCCGGGCCACGGCCGCCGCGAAGAGCGGGGAGGCGTGCACCGAGGTGCGGAAGTGGCCCGCCGGCCCCTCGGGGCGCAGGTAGAAGCCCCCGGGGCCGTAGAGCGCCCGTTCCGTGGCCTGTCGCCACCCCTGCCACTGACACGTCTCATCCGTCACGCGCCCCAGTCTCCACCTCGGGGAGTACGGGCCCCGCGCCAAGGATCGGCCCCACGGTTGATCCCGGCACCTGTCCGCCTTCCCTACTCTGGGTGACGTGCAGCGCCTCTACGACTTCATCCGCAGACACCCGACGGGCGTCGACACCTTCTGGGCCGTCGTCTTCCTCGGGTTCTCCCTGCTGTGGGTGGCAAGCTCCGTGACGACCGGCCACCCCGTCGCGTACGGGCTTGTCGCCGTGCTCTTCTCGCTGGTCGTGGCCCTGCGCCGACGGGCCCCCGAGAAGATGCTGCTGCTCGCGGTCGCGCTCGGGCTCGTCCAGGTGGGGCTCGATCTGGCACCGTTCCTGGCCGATTTCGCCATGCTCGTGATCGTCTTCACGGTCGCGGCGCACGACGGGCCGCGCTGGGCGTCCCGCCTGGCGCTCGTCGCCGGTCTCCTCGCCGCACCGATCGCCCAGGTGAGATGGCCGGTGGAGGACCCCAGCTCCGGCCCCGCCAAGATCTTCTTCACGGTCATCATGGCCGTGCCGTTCGCCCTCGCCTGGGTCCTCGGCGACTCCCTGCGCACCCGCCGCGCCTACTTCGCGCAGCTGGAGGAGCGGGCCTCCCGGCTGGAGCGGGAGCGCGAGGCGCAGGCCAAGGTCGCGGTCGCCGCCGAGCGGGCCCGGATCGCCCGCGAGCTGCACGACGTCGTCGCGCACAACGTGTCGGTGATGGTGGTGCAGGCCGACGGCGCCGCCTACGTCATGGACTCCTCCCCGGAGACCGCCAAGCAGGCCCTGGAGACCATCTCCACCACGGGCCGCCAGGCGCTC
Organism: Streptomyces sp. NPDC002057; assembly: GCF_040296665.1. Taxonomy (NCBI): domain Bacteria; kingdom Bacillati; phylum Actinomycetota; class Actinomycetes; order Kitasatosporales; family Streptomycetaceae; genus Streptomyces; species Streptomyces sp. NPDC002057. The sequence goes on along the minus strand of NZ_JBEOXR010000016.1, from coordinate 50,215 downwards.
GCCGAGATGCGCCGGCTGCTCGGCATCCTGCGCACCGGGGAGCACCAGGAGGCCGGGGAGTACGTGCCCCAGCCGGACGTGAAGCAGATCGAGGACCTCGTCGAGCAGGTCAGGAGCGCCGGTCTCACCGTCGACTTCGCCATCGAGGGGAGCCCCCGCCCGCTGCCCAGCGGCGTCGAGCTCACCGCGTACCGGATCGTGCAGGAAGCACTCACCAACACGCGCAAGCACGGCGGTCCCGATGTCGGAGCCAGCGTCCGGCTGGTCTACTTCGACGACGGCCTCGGGCTGCTCGTCGAGGACGACGGCCGGGGGGCGCCGCAGGAGATGTACGAGGACGGGGGCGCCGACGGCCGGGGGCACGGTCTGATCGGCATGCGGGAGCGGATCGGCATGGTCGGCGGCACGCTGGACGCGGGCCCGCGTCCCGGCGGGGGCTTCCGGATCAGCGCCCTGCTCCCCCTCAAGCCCGCTCACTGACGAACCGAAGGAATCTGATGTCCATCCGCGTGATGCTTGTCGACGACCAGGTGCTGCTGCGTACCGGGTTCCGCATGGTGCTCGCCGCCCAGCCGGACATGGAGGTCGTGGCGGAGGCGGGCGACGGCGTCGAGGCGCTGGAGGTGCTGCGCGCCACGGCGGTCGACGTCGTCCTGATGGACGTGCGCATGCCCAAGCTCGACGGGGTGGAGACGACCCGGCGGATCTGTTCGCAGCCGGACCCCCCGAAGGTGCTGATCCTGACCACCTTCGACCTCGACGAGTACGCCTTCTCGGGGCTCAAGGCGGGCGCGAGCGGCTTCATGCTCAAGGACGTGCCCCCGGCGGAGCTGCTCGGCGCGATCCGCTCCGTGCACAGCGGCGACGCGGTGGTGGCGCCGTCGACCACGCGCCGTCTCCTCGACCGCTTCTCGCCGATGCTGCCGTCCTCGGGCAAGGACCCCGAGCACAAGGAGCTGGGGCGGCTCACCGACCGGGAGCGCGAGGTGATGATGCTGGTCGCGCAGGGCCTGTCGAACGGCGAGATCGCCGCCCGTCTCGTCCTCTCCGAGGCGACGGTGAAGACCCACGTGGGCCGCATCCTGACCAAGCTGGGCCTGCGCGACCGGGTCCAGGTCGTCGTCCTCGCGTACGAGACCGGCCTGGTGCGGGCGGGCGGCGGCGCGGCGGGCTGAACGGGGGCGCGGCGATGCCGCTGTGGATCAACGGGCCCTTCGGCGGCTGTGCGGCCGGTGCGACCCCGGACCCGGCCGCCCCGCCCCGGCCGGCCTACCGCAGCACGCTCTCCAGGAAGTCGCTGCCGAGGCGGGCGACGACCGTGACGTCCAGCTGGTGGAGGACGTAGCGGCCGCGGCGCTGGGTGGAGATCAGACCCGCCTTCCTCATGACCGCGAGGTGGCGGGAGACCTCGGGGGCGGTGATGCCGTACGTGTCGGCGAGTTCGCTCGTGGTGTACGCGCCCCGGGCGAGGCTGCGGCTCAGCCGCATCCGCATCGGGTGGGCGACCGCCTCCAGACGCAGGGTGACCGTGCCGACCGGGACGCCGCCGCCGAGGTCGCGGGTGGGGACGGGGTACTGGATGACCGGCTGCCAGCCCGGCGCGTGCAGGGCGATGAGGTGCGGCCAGCCGAACGCCGTCGGCAGGAACGTCACGCCGGAGCCCCCGGCGCCGGTGCGGGCGTGACCCAGCTTGTCGACGACGATGCGGGAGCCCGCCGCGTCCTCCTCCAGGACCATGGCGGCGGAGGCGTCCGCGACGGCCTCGGCCAGGCCCTTGCGGCGCATCAGCTCCGTCTTGTGGCGGGCGTCGGCCGCGAGCTGGACCCGGACGCGGCGCCAGGTGTCGGCGAAGAAGGCCTCGTCGCAGTCCTCCAGGAGACGCCGGATCCACGCGCGCGTGCCGGGCGGGTCGGCGAGCATCCGCTCCACGAACGCGGCCTGGCGCGGCCCGCGCGCGGTGGCCAGGTCGAGGGCGCGGCGCCGCATCCGCTCGTCGACGAGCGGCGAGGGGGCGCCGTCCGAGTAGGGGCTCGCGCAGGAGATCTCCAGGGCCGACCCGACGTACTTCTCGTCGTCCATGCGGTCGAGGTCGTCCAGCTCCTCGGCGAGCGTCTCGCGGGGCCGGGCGGGCAGCAGGATGTCGGAGCGGGTGGAGCGCCACATGAAGTCGGCCTCGTGGAGCCGGTCGGCCAGCTCGGGCCGCAGGGCGGCGGAGGTCGTGGTGGTCCAGGCGTGGAGCCTGGCGTGGTGCGCGGGCTCGGCGAGGGCGTGCAGGGCGGCGCCCAGCTCGGCCAGCGGCGAGGGGCAGAAGGCGATCCGCTCGTGCGGCAGTCCGGTGATGTCGATGGTCACGCTCACCCGTCCATGGTGCGGGGTGGGACGGGGGTGCTGTCGTGTCGTTTGACGGGTGCCGTCAATCGTTCCGCCGGGCGGGCCGGATCCGCCGTTTGACGGGTGCCGTCAATCGGCGCGCCCGGGGGGCGGGGCCCGGCGCACGGTGAGGTCATGAACGCGCTGCATCAGTACCTCTTCGACACCTACCGCGCCGCTCAGCTGGGTGAGCCGATGCCGCCGGCGCCCGGCACCCGGGACGTCGCCGTCCTGCGGGCGGTCCGCGACCGGCGCCGCTTCGAGCGGGTGGCGGCGGGCCGCCCGGCGCGGGGCGGCCTCCGGACCGCCCTGCGCCGCTGGTGGCACCCGCGCGCCACCTGAACCGGAGCGGCCCGGTGGGACCCGGCTCCGGTGGGACCTGGCTCCGGGCCGGATCCCGGCGTGACCGGCCCCGGCGCGGCCCCCGGCCTGGACAAGCCCCCGGCACGGCCCTCGGCCCGGCACGGTCCCCCGGCCTGACCGGCCCCGGCCCGGCCCCGGTCCCCTTTCCGACCCGGTCCGGATCTCAGCCCAGGCGGCCCAGGAAGTCCCGTGCCGCCGCCTTCACGTCCTGCGCCGTCCACTCCAGGCCCGGTGCCGTCACCGTCAGTTCCGTCACCGAGACGCCCGGCGGGCCGCCCGCCCCCGGGGCGAACCAGCGGCGGAAGAGGACCGTGCCGGTGGCCTCGGTCTGGGCGAGGGCCGCCGCCGTCAGGCTCTCGGCGTCGTACGGCAGCCAGACCTGGAACTGGTGGGTGTGCGGGGTCTCCGGGTGGACCCGGAACCATCCCGCGCCCGCCTCCGCGAACCCCTCCCGGACCGCCTCCGCCACCATGCGCGCGTGGGCCACGTACGAGGGCAGCCGGGGCAGCTCGACGTCCAGGCCGCGGAGCGCGGCGAGCGCCGCCGGGTACTGCTGGAAGAGCAGGCCCCCGTACCGGTGCCGCCAGACCCTGGCCTCCGCCATGACGTCCTCGGGGCCGGCGAGCGCGGCGCCGGAGAGGCCGCCGAGGGACTTGTAGAACGAGACGTACACGCTGTCGGCGAGCCCCGCGATCTCCGCGAGCGGACGGCCGAGACGCGCCGGGCACTCCCAGAGCCGCGCCCCGTCGAAGTGGACCACCGCGTCCCGCTCCCGGGCCGCCTCCACCACCCCGGTCAGCTCGTCCCAGGACGGCAGCACGAAGCCCGCGTCCCGCAGCGGGAGCTCCAGCATCAGCGTCCCGAAGGGCTCCGGGTGGTCCCGTACCTCCTCGGCGGTGGGCAGCCGGGGCGCGTCGGTCGGGTGGACCGTGCGGAGCCCGGAGACGGCCCCCAGCGCGCCGTCCTCGTGGACCTCGGGGTGGGCGAGCGGGTGGAGGGCGACGACGGGGCTGCCGGTGCGTCCGGCCCAGCAGCGCAGCGCCACCTGCTGGGCCATCGTGCCGGTGGGGAAGAAGACGGCGGCGGGGTGGCCGAGCTCTTCGGCGACCCTCCGTTCGAGCTCCTCGACCGAGCCGTCCCCGTAGGTGTCGAGCGGCCCCTCGCCGTGGCCCGCCGCGTCGGCCCAGTCGGCGAGCTCACGCAGGCGCGTGCCGACCGTGCCGTCCGCCGGGGAGTGCCACAGTTTCCGCTCGGCGCCGCCCCAGACCTTCGCCCGGTGGAGCCGGGTCGCTTCCTCGTCCTCAGGGTCCACAGGATTCATGGGACCGATCATCACACCGCCGCCCACACCCTGTGGACAGCCACGGAGCAGCGCGAAACGCTGGCGTAGCATGACCAGAAATCGTCCGGTACCCGCCGAGGACTGGAACGGAAGGCCGTCCCACCGTGAACGCACCAGCAGCGCCAGAGCCCCGAGCCGAGGACCGACCCGCCCGACTCACCGTCGGAGTCGTCGGCGCGGGCCGCGTGGGCCCCGCCCTCGCCGCCGCCCTCCGGCTCGCCGGGCACCGCCCCGTCGCCGTCTCCGCGGTCTCCGACGCCTCCCGGCGCCGCGCCGCCGACCTCCTGCCCGAGGTCCCGGTCGTCGAGCCCGCGCGCGTCCTCGCCCTCGCCGACCTCGTGCTCCTCACCGTGCCGGACGACGCCCTGCCCGGTCTGGTCGAGGGCCTCGCCGACACCGGGGCCGTACGTCCGGGACAGCTGATCGTGCACACCTCCGGGCGGTACGGGGCGCGGGTCCTCGATCCCGTCCGGCGGGCCGGCGCGCTGCCGCTCGCCCTGCACCCCGCCATGACCTTCACCGGCACCCCCGTCGACGTCCAGCGGCTCGCCGGCTGCTCCTTCGGGGTGACCGCGCCCGAGGAGCTGCGGCTGGCCGCCGAGGCCCTGGTGATCGAGATGGGCGGCGAGCCCGAGTGGATCGCCGAGGAGGCCCGCCCGCTCTACCACGCGGCTCTCGCCCTCGGCGCGAACCACCTGGTCACCCTGGTCGCCCAGTCGATGGAGCTGCTGCACAAGGCCGGGGTCGCCGCCCCCGACCGGATGCTGGGCCCGCTCCTCGGCGCCGCCCTGGACAACGCCCTGCGGTCCGGGGACGCGGCCCTCACCGGCCCCGTCGCGCGCGGTGACGCCGGGACGGTCGCCGCCCACGTCGCCGAGCTGCGCAAGCACGCGCCCGGCACCGTCGCCGGGTATCTGGCGATGGCCCGCACGACCGCGGACCGGGCGCTCGCGCACGGTCTGCTCAAGCCCGAGCTGGCCGAGGACCTGCTGGGGGTGCTCGCCGACACCTCGGCGGGCGCGACCGGCGCCACCGGCACCAGCGGCGCCGCCGACGGGCCGCAAGGAGACGACCGATGAGCCCGTTCGCCCGGGACCGCGCCGGCACCGCGCGACCCGTCCGCCACCAGCCGGCCGAGCTCCTGCGCACGGCCGGGGACCTCGCGGACGCCGCCGCCCGCTTCGGCGCCCCCGGCTCCACCGCCGTGGTCATGACCATGGGCGCCCTCCACGAGGGCCACGCCACCCTGGTCCGGGCCGCACGCGCGCGCGTGGGACGGCAGGGCCTCGTCGTCGTCACCGTCTTCGTCAACCCGCTGCAGTTCGGCGCGGGCGAGGACCTCGACCGCTACCCGCGCACCCTCGACGCCGACCTGGAGCTGGCCTTCGACGCGGGCGCGAGCGTCGTGTTCGCGCCCTCCGTCGACGAGGTCTACCCCGGCGGGGAGCCCCAGGTCCGGATCACCGCCGGCCCCATGGGCGAGCGGCTCGAAGGCGCCTCCCGGCCCGGTCACTTCGACGGCATGCTGACCGTGGTCGCCAAGCTGCTCCACCTCACCGCCCCCGACCTGGCCTTCTTCGGACAGAAGGACGCCCAGCAGCTGGCCCTGATCCGTCGCATGGCCCGCGACCTGAACTTCCCGGTCGAGATCGTCGGCGTGGAGACCGTCCGCGAGGGCGACGGCCTGGCCCTCTCCAGCCGCAACCGCTACCTGTCGGCCGGGGAGCGCCGTACGGCCCTCGCGCTGTCCGGCGCCCTGTTCGCCGCCGGCGACCGGCTCGCCGCCCAGGAGGCGCTGCGCGCGCGTGCCGAGGCCCTGCCCGGCACCCAGAACCGTGCCGCGGCGCTCTCCCGGCTCGGCGAGGCCCGGGCCGCGGCCGACGCCCACGCGGTCGCCCAGGCGGCCGACGGCGGCGGCGCCGAAGCCGTGTGCGCCGCGGCCCGCGCCGTCCTCGACGACGCGGCGAAGGCCGAGCCGCCGCTCGTCCTCGACTACCTGGCCCTGGTCGACCCGGCCGACTTCACCGAGGTCGCCGACGACCACGACGGGGACGCGATCCTCGCCGTCGCCGCGCGCGTGGGGAGCACGCGGCTCATCGACAACATCCCCCTGACCTTCGGAGCCACCCCGTGACCGGAATACGGCTGCACGCACCCGCACCCGGCTGGGCCATCGACGCCGACGTCGTCGTGGTCGGCTCCGGCGTCGCCGGTCTCACCGCCGCCCTGCGCTGCACGGCGGCCGGGCTCCGCGCGGTCGTCGTCACCAAGGCCCGGCTCGACGACGGCTCCACCCGCTGGGCCCAGGGCGGCATCGCCGCCGCGCTCGGCGAGGGCGACACCCCCGAGCAGCACCTCGACGACACCCTCGTCGCCGGTGCCGGGCTCTGCGACGAGCGGGCCGTGCTCGCCCTCGTCACCGAGGGACCGGACGCCGTCCGCCGGCTGATCGCGACCGGCGCCGACTTCGACAAGACCGCCGACGGCGAGATCGCGCTGACCCGCGAGGGCGGCCACCACCGCCGCCGGATCGCCCACGCGGGCGGGGACGCGACCGGCGCCGAGATCTCCCGCGCCCTGGTCGAGGCGATACGGGACCGGGGCGTGCGCACCATCGAGCACGCCCTCGTCCTGGACCTCCTGACGGACGCCGAGGGCCGTACGGCCGGCGTCACCCTGCACGTCATGGGCGAGGGGCAGCACGACGGCGTCGGCGCCGTCCACGCCCCCGCGGTGGTCCTCGCGACCGGCGGCATGGGCCAGGTCTTCTCGGCCACCACCAACCCGGCCGTCTCCACCGGCGACGGCGTCGCGCTCGCCCTGCGGGCCGGTGCCGAGGTCTCCGACCTCGAGTTCGTCCAGTTCCACCCCACCGTGCTCTTCCTCGGCGCCGGCTCCGAGGGCCAGCAGCCGCTGGTCTCCGAGGCGGTACGGGGCGAGGGCGCCCACCTGGTCGACGCCGACGGGGTCCGCTTCATGACCGGGCAGCACGAGCTGGCCGAGCTGGCGCCCCGGGACATCGTCGCCAAGGCGATCACGCGCCGGATGCAGGAGCAGGGCACCGAGCACATGTACCTCGACGCCCGTCACTTCGGCGCCGAGATGTGGGAGCGGCGCTTCCCGACGATCCTGGCCGCCTGCCGCTCGCACGGCATCGACCCGGTGACGGAGCCGATCCCGGTCTCCCCCGCCGCCCACTACGCCTCCGGCGGCGTCCGCACGGACCTGCGCGGCCACACCACCGTCCCCGGCCTGTACGCGTGCGGCGAGGTCGCCTGTACGGGCGTCCACGGCGCCAACCGGCTCGCCTCGAACTCGCTCCTCGAAGGCCTGGTCTTCGCCGAGCGGATCGCCGAGGACATCATCTCCGCCGCCCCGCGCGTGCCCGGCGCCCCGGTGCCGCACCCGGCCCCGGTGACCCTGCCGCTGCCCGTGGCCGGCGCCCGGACCCGTATCCAGCGGACCATGACGGCCGGCGCGGGCGTGCTGCGTTCCGAGGCCAGCCTGCGGGAGGCCGCCGAGGCCCTCGACGCCCTGCACAGCGACGCCCTCGCGGGCGGCGACGACGACACCAAGGCCGGCGAGCCGGGCGTGGACGCCTGGGAGACCACCAACCTGCTGTGCGTCGCCCGGGTCCTGGTCGCCGCCGCCCGCCGCCGCGAGGAGACCCGCGGCTGCCACTGGCGCGAGGACCACCCGGACCGCGACGACGCGGAGTGGCGCCGCCATCTCGTCGTACGCCTCACGCCGGAGCGGACGCTCGACGTCCGGACGACCGCCACGCACGACCTTCCCCCCACCTCCGATGCCCCCAGGGAGCCGTAAGTGACCACGCCCGAGGAAGCCCGTCCGCAGCCCGTGGACGTCCCTCTGATCCAGATCAACTCGGTCTCCTCCGACGAGGAGACCGGTGGCTGCGGCGACGGCTGTGGCTGCGGCGGCGGTGAGGAGTTCGAGTGCGGGCTCGACCCCGCGCTCGCCGAGCTCCTCGCGGACGCCGGTCTCGACCCCGTCCAGGTCGAGGACATCGCCCACCTCGCGATCGCCGAGGACCTCGACGGCGGCGTCGACGTGACGACCGTCGCGACCGTCCCCGAGGACGCCGTCGCCACCGCCGACTTCACCGCCCGCGAGGCCGGCGTCGTGGCCGGTCTGCGGGTCGCCGAGGCCGTGCTCTCCATCGTCTGCGCGGACGAGTTCGAGGTCGAGCGGCACGTCGAGGACGGCGAGCGGGTCGAGGCCGGGGACGTGCTCCTCAGCGTCACCGCCCGCACCCGCGACCTGCTCACCGGCGAGCGCAGCGCGCTCAACATCCTGTGCCGCCTCTCCGGCATCGCCACCGCCACGCGCGCGTGGGCGGACGTCCTGGAGGGCACGAAGGCCGAGGTCCGCGACACCCGCAAGACGACGCCGGGCCTGCGCGCCCTGGAGAAGTACGCGGTCCGCTGCGGCGGCGGTGTCAACCACCGGATGTCGCTCTCCGACGCGGCCCTGGTGAAGGACAACCACGTGGTCGCGGCCGGCGGCGTCGCCGAGGCCTTCAAGGCCGTGCGCGAGCTCTTCCCCGAGCTGCCCATCGAGGTCGAGGTCGACACCCTGCCCCAGGTCTCCGAGGTCCTGGAAGCCGGCGCCGACCTGATCCTGCTGGACAACTTCACCCCGGCCGAGACCGAGGAGGCCGTCGCCCTCGTCGCGGGCCGCGCGGTCCTGGAGTCCTCGGGCCGCCTCACCCTGGAGAACGCGGCGGCGTACGCGGCGACCGGCGTGGACTACCTGGCGGTCGGCGGGCTCACCCACTCCTCCCCGATCCTCGACATCGGCCTCGACCTGCGCGAGGTGCGGGCCTGATGCTGCTCACCATCGACGTCGGCAACACGCACACGGTCCTCGGTCTCTTCGACGGTGACGAGATCGTCGAGCACTGGCGGATCTCCACCGATCCGAGCCGCACCGCCGACGAGATGGCGGTCCTGCTCCAGGGCCTCATGGGCATGCACCCGCTGCTCGGCGTCGAGCTGAGCGACGGCATCGAGGGGATCGCCATCTGCGCGACGGTCCCCTCGGTGCTGCACGAGCTGCGCGAGGTCACGCGGCGGTACTACGGGGACGTTCCGGCGGTCCTGGTGGAGCCGGGCGTCAAGACGGGCGTCCCGGTCCTCACGGACAACCCCAAGGAGGTCGGCGCGGACCGCGTGATCAACGCGGTCGCCGCCGTCGAGCTCTACGGCGGTCCGGCGATCGTCGTCGACTTCGGTACGGCGACGACGTACGACGCGATCACCGCGCGCGGCGAGTACGCGGGCGGGGCGATCGCGCCGGGCATCGAGATCTCGGTGGAGGCGCTCGGCGTCAAGGGCGCCATGCTCCGCAAGATCGAGCTGGCCAGGCCGCGCAGCGTGATCGGCAAGAACACGGTCGAGGCCATGCAGTCGGGCATCGTCTACGGCTACGCGGGCCAGGTCGACGGCGTGGTCGCCCGGATGAAGCGCGAGCTGGTCGGCGCCGGCGGCGACCCGTCGGACGTCACGGTGATCGCGACGGGCGGTCTGGCCCCGATGGTCCTCGCGGACTCCAAGGAGATCGACGAGCACGAGCCGTGGCTGACCCTGATCGGCCTGCGCCTGGTCTACGAGCGCAACGTCGCCCGCATGTGACGCCCCGGGCCCGGGAGACAGCGCGCGACTCCGGGCCCGGTGACCCGCGGACGGCGTCCCCGGCCCGGCGGCCCCACCGGCCCGGCGCCGCAGGTGGGGCGCCCGGCGGGCCGCTCGGCCGTCGGCGCGCCGGAATGATCGCTAAGAGAAAATTGTCCGATTAGCGCGTATCGTCGGCCCATGCCCACGCCATACGGATCCCGCGGCGGCATGGCGTTCAGCGCGGACGAGCTGCGTGTGCTCCGCCGTGCCCTCGCCGTCGCCCTCCACCCCGCCCCCCTCCAGGACGAGGACGTCCAGGACGCGCTGCTCCTGGCCGCCTCCGTGGACGAGGCCGTGCGCGAGGCGGGCCGGCTGCGCGCCTTCCTCCTCGCCGACCTGGCCCGCTACCGCGAGGCGCTGCCCGGCTCCCTCAGCGGCTATCTGGAGCTCCTCCGGGACGCTCTCGCCGCCGGGTACGACCCCCAGGCCGACGACCTCGCCGCGCTCCGCGCGCTGCGCCGCAACCCGGCGGCCTCGGAGCTGCTCGCCCGCTGCCAGATCCTCGCCGAGCGCTCCGTGCGCGCGCGCCTGGCCCGGGTCTCCCAGGCCACCGCCACCTCGGCCCCGGTCGGTCCGCGGGCCCGGCTGCTCGCGCTGCCCGGCGGGCGCGCGGCGGGCGACGAGCCCAAGCCGAACCCGCCGGCCCCGGCCGAGCGTCCGGTGCCCAAGCCCTCCGAGGTGTTCCCGCCGCGCCGGAGGCCCGCACCCCCGCCCCCGCCCGAGGAGCGGGCGGCCGGATAGCTACTCTGGTCGCCATGGAATACGTATCCGCGCTCCTGCCGCCCATCGTGATGGCCGCGTTCTTCACCGCCATCGTCGTCGTCATCGTGAAGACCCAGGGCGGCTCGAACAAGGCCAAGGAGGACGCGGTCGTGGACGCGGCCCTCGCCCGTGTCGAGGCCACCCGCCAGGCGGACGGCACCACCACTTCCTGAACTCCGACCGCCCTCCTGCGGTGCCCTGGACGTACGACCCTTCGAGGTCGTACGTCCTTTTTGTTGCGTTTCCTTCCGTCAATAGCCCCTTAGTGACGCTTTGCGCACTAAAGTGGCGCTGTGCCCCGTCCTCTGGGAGAGCTCGAAGACGCCGTCATGACGCGCGTCTGGCAATGGAACCGTCCGGTGACCGTCCGGGAAGTTCTGGAAGACCTTCAGCAGGAACGGTCCATCGCCTACACCACCGTCATGACCGTGATGGACAATCTCCACCAGAAGGGCTGGGTCCGCAGAGAAGTCGAAGGCCGCGCCTATCGATATACGGCGGTCTCCACCCGCGCCGCATACGCGGCCGCGCTGATGAACGGGGCATGGGCCCAGAGCGACAACCCGGCCGCCGCGCTCGTCGCCTTCTTCGGGATGATGTCGCAGGACCAGCGCGAGGCCCTGAACGACGCCATCCGAATCGTCCAGCGCGACAACCCGCTTCCCGCCCCGCCCGAGGAGGGCGCCGAAGGAACCGGGGCCCAGGAGCGATAGCGTCCCCCCATGTCGACGCCCGCTTCCCCGGCCGCTTCCGCGGCCTCCGCAAAAGCCGTCACCGTACGCAGGGCCCGCACCGGCGATGTCGCCGCGGTCCGTCGTCTCGTCGATCCGTTCGTGCGGCGCGGCATCCTGCTCGACAAGGCGACCGTCACCCTTTACGAGTCCATCCAGGAGTTCTGGGTCGCGGAACGCGACGAGGACGCCACCGTCGTCGGCTGCGGCGCTCTCCATGTGATGTGGGAAGACCTCGCGGAAGTCCGCACTCTCGCCGTCGATCCCGAGTTCAAGGGCGCCGGCGTCGGACATCAGGTGCTGGACAAGTTGTTGCACACCGCCCGTTGGCTCGGTGTGCGGCGGGTATTCTGCCTGACCTTCGAAGTCGACTTCTTCGCGAAGCACGGCTTCGTCGAGATCGGCGAGACCCCGGTCGACGGAGATGTCTACAGCGAGCTCCTGCGTTCCTATGACGAGGGAGTCGCCGAGTTCCTCGGTCTCGAACGAGTGAAGCCGAACACCTTGGGCAACAGCCGGATGCTTCTGCACCTGTGACGCGGAACCCGCGCGGAACGCCGGGGGGAACCCCGCACGGAACCCTATGTCCGAATCGCGCACGTTTCCCGCGTTGCCGGGGTTCTGAACCTCTGCCAGGGGTTTGTGTTTTCCCGGGAAAAGCGGTTTCCTTTCCGCGTACTCCATTTTCGATGAAAGGAAATCCGGTGGCACAGAAGGTTCAGGTCCTTCTTGTCGACGACCTCGACGGCGTCGAGGCGGACGAGACCGTGACGTTCGCGCTGGACGGCAAGACCTACGAGATCGACCTCACCACCGCCAACGCGGAAAAGCTCCGTGATCTGCTCGATCCGTACACCAAGAGCGGTCGCCGCACCGGTGGCCGCACCACCGGCGGACGCGGCAAGGGCCGCGCCGTGGCGACGGGCAGCCCGGACACCGCGAAGATTCGCGCGTGGGCCAAGGAGAACGGCATGAACGTGAACGACCGCGGTCGCGTTCCCGCCGACATCAAGGCCGCCTACGAGGACGCGAACCGCTGAGGCGACAGCTGCTGAGCCACCGGCCCCCGGGCCCGGGCACTCAGCAGCCGCACCCGGTGGCACTCCGCGGCGGCGGCGGCCACGAGACGCACCAGGCAGGGGGCATCCGCATCGCCCCACGGCGCGGACCGCAGCGCCGGCAGCGAGGACTCGACCTCGCGACCCGGTGCCGGGGCCCGCAGCCACACGGCGGCGCCCGGCGTGCCGGATCCGCCCCGCCCCGGGGGAAGGGGCGCGGTCATCCGGCCGTCGGTGCCCAGCGCCGTGAGATCCAGCGAGATCCCGCCCCACTCGAGCCAGTCGAGCAGGCCGGGTAGCTCCTCCGCGCTCCCCGCGGCCACGAGCAGCCGCATCCGGTGCCCCCGCAGGGCCACCGGGCCCGTCGCGGGGCCCATCCGGCGCAGCACGCCGTGACCGGCCGAGGCGGGAAGCTCCAGGACGTCGAAGCGCAGCCCCGTGACGAGCCGCACCGGCGGACCGGCCACGGTCGCCCAGCCGAGCTCGTTCTCGTACCACCGCGCCAGGCCGCCTTCGAGCGGTGCGCGGGGGAGCGGGACGGTGAAGGCCATACCCGGGGAACTCCCGGGACGGTGCGTTGGTTACGCCCGGACGGGCCGCCGCGGTCACCTTCGGTCCCCGTCCGAACGCGCAAGGTGTCCGTGATGGGGTGTACGAGTGCATTCGGCAGCGCAAGGGTGTTCGCTGGTAGCGGAGGGAACCGGGGTGCGCCGCATGGAGTGTCCGTCCTTACGGGTAAGACATTCCTAGTGGAGAGGGGCGACTCGTCGGCTTCGGCGTCTCACGTTCGCCATCGGCGTACTGAAGACGCGGGTAACTACTTGGCCTGCGGGAACATCGTCTCGCACCATCGGGTTGGAGCATTTGTCGGCTGTTCGGCAGCAGGTCTCCCCGCGGAACAGGGGGTGATCCGGACGGATGTCGGCAGTTGGAATGAGCGGTCCCCGCTTGCGGGACTAAGCTGCGGAAGGACAGGGAGGGGATCGACCCCTAACTGACTGACCGCTCTGAGGAGCGATTAACGATGTTCGAGAGGTTCACCGACCGCGCGCGGCGGGTTGTCGTCCTGGCTCAGGAAGAAGCCCGGATGCTCAACCACAACTACATCGGCACCGAGCACATCCTTCTGGGCCTTATCCACGAGGGTGAGGGTGTCGCCGCTAAGGCCCTGGAGAGCCTCGGGATTTCGCTCGAGGCGGTCCGCCAGCAGGTGGAGGAGATCATCGGGCAGGGGCAGCAGGCCCCGTCCGGGCACATCCCCTTCACCCCTCGCGCCAAGAAGGTCCTGGAGCTCTCGCTCCGTGAGGCCCTCCAGCTCGGCCACAACTACATCGGCACCGAGCACATCCTGCTCGGCCTGATCCGCGAGGGCGAGGGCGTCGCCGCCCAGGTCCTCGTGAAGCTGGGCGCCGACCTCAACCGGGTGCGGCAGCAGGTCATCCAGCTGCTCTCCGGTTACCAGGGCAAGGAAGCCGCCACCGCCGGCGGGCCTGCCGAGGGCACCCCCTCGACGTCCCTGGTCCTCGACCAGTTCGGTCGCAACCTCACCCAGGCGGCCCGCGAATCCAAGCTCGACCCGGTCATCGGGCGCGAGAAGGAGATCGAGCGGGTCATGCAGGTGCTGTCCCGCCGCACCAAGAACAACCCGGTGCTCATCGGCGAGCCCGGCGTCGGCAAGACCGCCGTCGTCGAGGGCCTGGCGCAGGCCATCGTCAAGGGCGAGGTGCCCGAGACCCTCAAGGACAAGCACCTCTACACCCTGGACCTCGGCGCGCTGGTCGCCGGCTCCCGCTACCGCGGTGACTTCGAGGAGCGCCTGAAGAAGGTCCTCAAGGAGATCCGCACCCGCGGCGACATCATCCTGTTCATCGACGAGCTCCACACCCTCGTGGGTGCGGGCGCCGCCGAGGGCGCGATCGACGCCGCCAGCATCCTCAAGCCGATGCTGGCCCGCGGTGAGCTCCAGACCATCGGCGCCACCACGCTCGACGAGTACCGGAAGTACCTGGAGAAGGACGCGGCCCTCGAGCGCCGCTTCCAGCCCATCCAGGTCGCCGAGCCGTCGCTGCCGCACACCATCGAGATCCTCAAGGGTCTGCGCGACCGGTACGAGGCCCACCACCGGGTCTCCATCACCGACGAGGCCCTCGTCCAGGCCGCGACCCTGGCCGACCGGTACATCTCGGACCGCTTCCTCCCGGACAAGGCGATCGACCTGATCGACGAGGCCGGCTCCCGGATGCGCATCCGCCGGATGACCGCGCCGCCGGACCTCCGCGAGTTCGACGAGAAGATCGCCGGCGTCCGCCGCGACAAGGAGTCCGCGATCGACTCGCAGGACTTCGAGAAGGCCGCCTCGCTCCGCGACAAGGAGAAGCAGCTTCTCGCCGCGAAGGCCAAGCGCGAGAAGGAGTGGAAGGCCGGCGACATGGACGTCGTGGCCGAGGTCGACGGCGATCTGATCGCCGAGGTCCTCGCGACCGCCACCGGCATCCCGGTCTTCAAGCTGACCGAGGAGGAGTCCAGCCGCCTGCTCCGCATGGAGGACGAGCTCCACAAGCGCGTCATCGGGCAGAAGGACGCCGTCATCGGCCTCTCGCGGGCCATCCGCCGTACGCGGGCCGGTCTGAAGGACCCGAAGCGCCCCGGTGGCTCGTTCATCTTCGCCGGTCCGTCCGGTGTCGGTAAGACCGAGCTCTCGAAGGCCCTCGCCGAATTCCTCTTCGGCGACGAGGACGCGATGATCTCCCTCGACATGTCGGAGTTCAGCGAGAAGCACACGGTTTCCCGTCTCTTCGGTTCGCCGCCCGGATACGTCGGCTACGAAGAGGGCGGCCAGCTCACCGAGAAGGTGCGCCGCAAGCCGTTCTCCGTCGTCCTCTTCGACGAGGTCGAGAAGGCCCACCCCGATATCTTCAATTCCCTTCTCCAGATCCTGGAGGACGGTCGCCTGACCGACTCCCAGGGCCGGGTCGTGGACTTCAAGAACACGGTCATCATCATGACGACCAACCTCGGGACCAGGGACATCTCGAAGGGCTTCAACCTGGGCTTCGCGGCCCAGGGCGACACGAAGTCCAACTACGAGCGGATGAAGGCGAAGGTCAGCGACGAGCTGAAGCAGCACTTCCGCCCGGAGTTCCTCAACCGTGTGGACGACATCATCGTCTTCCCGCAGCTGACGCAGGACGACATCCTCCAGATCGTCGACCTGATGGTCGGCCGCGTCGACGAGCGCCTGAAGGACCGGGACATGGGCCTCGAGCTCTCCCAGTCCGCGAAGGAGCTGCTCGCCAAGAAGGGTTACGACCCGGTGATGGGCGCCCGGCCGCTGCGCCGGACGATCCAGCGCGAGATCGAGGACACCCTGTCGGAGAAGATCCTCTTCGGCGAGCTGCGCCCCGGTCACATCGTGGTCGTGGACACGGAGGGCGAGGGCGAGGAGCGCACCTTCACCTTCCGCGGCGAGGAGAAGACGGCTCTGCCGGACGCCCCGCCGATCGAGGCGACGGGCGGCACGGGCCCGAACCTGTCGAAGGACGCGTAAGCGTTCCGCGCGACTGAGCGGTGAGGGGCGGCCCCGGAACCTGACGGTTCCGGGGCCGCCCCTTTGCGTCGGAGCCGAGCGTGGTCCACGCAGGTGCTGTGGTCTGCCCCGCTCCGGACCTGATCCTCGGTCCACGCCGGACCCGAGCCCGGTTCAGGACCGGATCTCGACCGTGGGCGCGAGGTTCTCGGCGCCGGTGAAGCGCCCGCCGATGCCCACGACGGAGCCGAGCCGTGTCAGGGACGCCAACGGCGTGAGGTCGTGGACCTGTCCCGTGAGGTCGCCCAGAAGCCTGAGCTGATCCAGGGCCGGGAAGGTCCGGGCGATGACGTCCAGAGGCACGGCCGTGCCGTCGCAGTGCACGTACAGTGCCTCCGTCTGCGGCAGGCGCAGCGACTCCGGGACACGGCCCACGGCCGCCGCGTCCCACACGAGGAACGCGAGCCGGTCCAGGGTGGCCAGCGCGTCCCAGTCCTGCTCCTCGGCCGACGACGTCCCGCCGTAGAACTCCAGCGCTCCGAGGTGGGTCAGACGGCGCAGGAAGGCGAGTCCCCCTTCGGGCCGGCCTCTCAGGATGAGGGTCTCCAGCTCGTTCTCGGGGGGCAGGAGATCCAGGAACCGGGCGAGGGACCCCGGGAGCTGGACGCTCCGCGCTCCACCGATCACGTCACGGAGCAGGGTCATGCCGCGGGCACCGAGCCCCGGACGCAGGTCGAGGCCCCGGGGCCGCAGCCCGAGGCGCACGATCTCGACGGCCTGCTCGCAGGACACCACGGTGAAGTCGAGAAGGCGGGGGTCGAGCCGGGCGATGATCTCCTCCGCGTAGCCGGTCGCCGGGAAGCGGGACCAGCCCCACATCAGCTGGGAGCGGACCTGGAGGTACGGGTGCCGGGTGAACCGGGCGAGGTAGGGGAGCGCGGCCTCGTCCGTGATGTGGGTCGCTGTGATCACCACGTCCAGGGCCGCGCCGTCGTCCAGATGCTCAGGGCCCGGCAGCAGGTCCAGGACCGCCCGCCCCACCGACGCCAGCTCCCGCGCCTCCTCCGCGCCGCGCGGCGGGATCACCTCCGCCGTCCGTGCCAGGATCCGCGCCCGGATCTCCGGTGCCACCTCCGTCGCGTGGTCGAGGGCCGTCGCCGCCACCACCAGGACGCGGAGCTGCGTACGGCGGTCCTCCGCCGCGTCCGCCGCCTTCAGGAGCTCCTCGAAGATCTCGGCGCACTCGCGCGGGCGCGCGTGCCCCACGGCCATGCGGATGACGTCCTCCCACTGGTCGTCGGCCGCGTGCCCGACCAGGACCCCGATGTCCCACCGGTCCACGAGGGCCTTCGCCGCCAGGTAGTCCTGGAAGGTGCGGTGGACGAAGTCGACGGTGTCCGCGGTCGGCTCGCGCAGCAGGCCGCTGCGGTGGAGCAGGTGCGTGAAGACCGCGCCCGCGTCGTACCCGGCCGCCTCCGTGATCGCCGGCACCGTCTCCCGTACGACCGACTCCGCGTGCGCGCGGTCCATCGTCGTGCGGCCGTTGAGCGTCAGCCAGTAGGCGAGGCGCTGGATCAGCTGGATCTGCGGGGCGTCGCCCAGCTCGATCCCGTACGGGGTCCCCATGTCCCGCTCGCGGTCCCGGCGCGAGAGCAGCATCGAGAGCGCCGCGTCGTACAGCGCCTTGCGGCCG
This sequence comes from Streptomyces sp. NPDC002057, assembly GCF_040296665.1. Lineage (NCBI taxonomy): Bacteria > Bacillati > Actinomycetota > Actinomycetes > Kitasatosporales > Streptomycetaceae > Streptomyces > Streptomyces sp. NPDC002057. The sequence goes on along the minus strand of NZ_JBEOXR010000016.1, from coordinate 32,674 downwards.
CGCGGCAGGAACCCGCGCCGCCCGTGGTGGAGGGCGCAGATCAGGCCGCACATCAGCGGGTTCGTGGCGAGCTGGGCGACGTCCGGCGTCGTGCGCAGGGCGCGGAGGAGGGCCCGGCCGTAGGGCGCGGCCTCCGGCCCCGCCGCCCGGTGCCAGCGGCGGACGAAGGTGGCGACCTCGGTGGGGGACATCGGGGCGAGGGTCAGCTCGGCGAAGCCGTCCGGAGCGAGCCAGTCGTCGCGTACGGCGGTCGGGCGGGAGGTCACGAGCCAGCGGTTGCCCTCGTAGGAGTCGAGGAGGTCGCGGAGCCAGCGGCGCGCCCGGTCGCGCTCGGCCTCGGGGATCTCGTCGATGCCGTCGACGAGGACCAGGCCGCGCCCGGCGGCGAGGACCCGGTCGGCCCAGCCGTCGGGCGGGGTGAGCGGGCAGCCGGCGGCGGAGAGGAACCGGTCGGGGGTGGGGAGCCGCTCGCCGTGGCGGGTGAGGGCGCGCAGGGGGAGGACGAAGGGGACGCGGTCGTGGAGGTACGCCATGCCGTCGGCGGTCCTGTCGCCGCCGGTGGCGTCCTCGCGTGCGGCGGAGACCGCCAGCCACTGGACGAGGGTCGTCTTGCCGGAGCCGGCCGCTCCGCGCAGGAGCACCTTGTCGTGCCGGGCGAGGACCTGGTCGGCGCGGCCGTCGAGGAGGTCGCCCCGGTGGAGGGAGGTGGAGGTGGTGGCGTAGGCCTCGTGGTCGAAGTCCTCGGGGAGAGGGTCCGGCCGCGTCCCCAAGGCTGCTTCCAGCCGCGCCGGTGCGACCAGAGCGTCGGCCCGCTCCGGCCACGGTCCGCCCGTCGTCTCCAGCGACAGGTAGGCCACGTCCAGCGGCCACTTCTCCGGTGCGTCCCGGAGGTCCACCCCGTAGATGGTCAGGCGGCCGTGCTTCTTCGCGAGGTGCGCCAGGTAGCGCCGCTCGAACTCCGCGTCCCGGGTGTCCGGGCGCGGCACCCGGCGGAGGGCCTCGTCGACCTTCGCGATCAGCTCGGCCTGGCCCCGGGTCTGCTCGACCAGGCTGCGGGCCACGAAGGTGGAGCGGCGGGTGAAGAACTCCAGGATGTGGAGGCAGGCCCACTCCGTCATCGACTCCAGGTAGAGGAGGGAGTCGGACGCGAGGCCGTCGGGGGCGGGGGCCGCCGCGCGCAGGCCGCGGGCGAGGGCGGTGTGGCCGAGGCGGACCGCCTGGACGTCGTCCATGTCGAGGTCGCCGAGGGCGAGGAGGGTCCGCGCGAGGGTGTCGGTGACGGCCTCGGTCTCGTCGTGGGGGAAGGGGGCCTCTCCCCTCGGGTCGAGGGACCGCTCCACCAGCGCCGCCGCCAGCTTCCGTACGTCCTTCTCCGTCAGCGTGCGCTTCTCACCGCGGAAGGAGACGAGGGAGGAGAGGCGCACGGTGCCCGACGAGCCCGTGAGACCTGCCCCCGGACCCTCGCTGACCAGCAGTTTCTTCAAGAGTGGGCCGATCGCGGCGGAGGCGAGGCGCGTGCCGATGAGTGCCGGTTCCATGTGTGTCCCCCCGTGGGTCCCCGAAGCGGTCAGCGTAGTGCGGGACGGCCTTCCGGGGGGCTCGGTCGCGTGACCCAGATCCCATTGGCGGCCGGTGCCTGGTGACAAGGCGCACAGGGGTTTTGGGCGGTACTAGGCGGAATAGTGGCGACCTTTGGTGGTGAATCGGGACGTTCAGGCGCGAACCGTCGGGACTTTGGTCCCTGAGCCTCCCGAACCGGACGCCAGATGGCGTTTTACACGGTTCCGGCACCTCATGACATGCGGATAAACCGGTTCTCTTGTGTCGGTATGTCCGATTTCGAAGGAGGTCTCCGGGGCCGTCAAGGGCTGAACTTCTCCGGAGATCGCTACGACGTGATGTCGTAGATGGGGTGTTTTGGGCTGGCCGGGGGTCCGGGTTACCAAGGATGAGCAAGCCCGACGCAGAGCACCGTTCGCGTCGGGTCCCGTACTTCCCGGAGGTTTCCCCCGTATGTCGAAGCGCATGAACCCCGCCGCCCGTGTCACCGTCGTCGCTCTCGCCGCCGCCGGCCTGGGAGCGACGATGGTGACCGGAGCTGGGTCCGCCTTCGCCGCCGAGGGCAAGGCCGTCGCCGCCCCTGTCGCGGTGTCCGCGTCCGCCGCCGTCGCCGCGCAGGCCGACGCCCAGGCCCACGTCGCCGCTCAGGTGAAGGCCGCCGCCGCCAAGGCCACGGCCGCCAAGAAGGTCGCCGCGGTCAAGAAGGTCACCGTCAAGCCGGTCGCGGCCAAGAAGGCCCCGGCGTGGGTCAAGCCGGTCTCCGCCTACACGCTGTCCGCCAGCTACAACCAGGGCGGCGCCATGTGGGCCCACAAGCACTCCGGCCAGGACTTCGCCGTCCCGGTCGGCACCCCGGTCAAGGCCGCGGGTGCGGGCACCGTCGTGAAGGCCGGCCCGAACGGCGGCGGCGACGGCCCCGCGTACGGCAACGCGATCGTCGTCAAGCACGCCAACGGCACGTACTCGCAGTACGCCCACCTGTCGAAGATCAAGGCCAAGGTCGGCCAGAAGGTCATGGCCGGTCAGCAGATCGCCCTCTCGGGCAACACCGGCAACTCCTCCGGCCCCCACCTGCACTTCGAGATCCGTACGACCCCGAACTACGGCTCCGCCGTCAACCCGGCCGCCTTCCTGCGGTCCCACGGCGTCTCCATCTGAGCCGTGTGACCCCTTCCGGTCGGCACCGGCCGGGTGACCCGGTCAGGTCGACACCGGCCGTGCGACCCCTCCGGTCGGCACCGGCCGGGTGATCTCCACGGCCGGCACCAACTGCATACGACGCCGGATCAGGCCCCGTGGGCCTTGTCCAGCAGATCGAGGGCGACCTCGAGGGTGGCCCTGTGCTTCTCCTCGGGGTCGCCCTCGATGTTCTCCATGAAGAACGTGCCCGCGTGCAGGGTGAAGATCGCGCTGACGCAGCGGACCTTGTCCGCCATGGGGAAGTCCGGCTCCTGGATCAGGCCGGTCAGCGTGATCATGCGTTCCTTGAAGGTGAGGCCGACGCTGAGTTCGCGGACCGTGGCCTGGTTCTCCTGCATGAAGCGGAAGAGGGGGGCCGCCGCGCGCAGCGCCACCTGGTAGCGGCGCAGCACCTCCCGCCGGGTCTCCAGGGTGCGGGGCTGCTCCTGGGCCCAGGTGATCAGCTCGTCCATGGGCCGGGTCAGGTCCTCGAAGATCCCGATGAGGATGTCTTCCTTGGTCTTGAAGTGGTAGTAGAGCGCCGCCTTGGTGACGTCGAGGCGTTCCGCGATCTCGCGCAGGGAGGTCTTCTCGTAGCCCTGCTCGGCGAAGAGGTCGAGCGCCACGTCCTGGATGCGCTGGCGGGTGTTGCCTCGGGACATGACTGCCCTCCACTTTCCACAGAACTTACTTGACGACCGGCAAGTTACAGGTCTACCGTCCCCAGTGTAGTAACTAGCCGGGCGGCAAGTAAGGGAAGAAGATGGCGACGCAAGCGACAGAGAAGCCGGCACAGGGGGAATCGGAGCAGCAGCCACGCAGCGTCCGCGTCGTCCTCCTCGCCCTGATGATCGCGATGCTCCTCGCGATGCTGGACAACATGATCATCGGCACCGCGATGCCGACGATCGTCGGCGAGCTCGGCGGCCTGGAGCACCTCTCCTGGGTCGTCACCGCCTACACCCTGGCCACAGCCGCCTCCACCCCCCTCTGGGGCAAGTTCGGCGACATGTTCGGCCGCAAGGGCGTCTTCCTCACCTCGATCGTGATCTTCCTGATCGGCTCGGCCCTCAGCGGCATGGCCCAGGACATGGGCCAGCTCATCGGCTTCCGCGCCGTCCAGGGCCTCGGCGCCGGCGGCCTCATGGTCGGCGTGATGGCGATCATCGGCGACCTCATCCCGCCCCGCGAGCGCGGCAAGTACCAGGGCATGATGGCCGGCGTGATGGCCCTCGCCATGATCGGCGGCCCCCTCGTCGGCGGCACCATCACCGACCACTGGGGCTGGCGCTGGTCCTTCTACATCAACCTGCCGCTCGGCGCCGTCGCCCTCGCCATGGTCAGCACCGTCCTGCACCTGCCGAAGAAGCGGCGCGCCACGGGCACCCGCATCGACTTCCTCGGCGCCGCGCTCCTGACCGTCGGCATCACCGCGATCGTCCTCGTCACCACCTGGGGCGGTACGGAGTACGCCTGGGGCTCGGCCACCATCGTCGCCCTCGCGGTCGGCGGAACCCTCGCGCTCGCCGCCTTCCTGTGGGTGGAGACCCGCGCGAGCGACCCGATCGTGCCGCTGCACATCTTCCGCAGCCGCAACTTCACCCTGATGTCCCTGATCGGCTTCATCACCGGCTTCGTGATGTTCGGCGCGGTGCTCTACCTGCCGATCTTCCAGCAGTCCGTCCAGGGCGCCTCGGCGACCAACTCCGGTCTGCTGCTCCTGCCGATGCTGCTGTCGATGATGGTCGTCTCCCTGCTCGTCGGCCGCTTCACCACCAGCACCGGCAAGTACAAGGTCTTCCCGATCGCGGGCGGCGCCCTCATGACGGTCGGCCTCTTCCTGCTCTCCACGATGGACACCGGCACCTCGCGGCTGACCTCCGGGGTCTACATGGCCGTCCTCGGCGCGGGCATGGGCTTCCTGATGCAGATCACCATGCTGGTCGCGCAGAACAGCGTCGAGATGAAGGACATGGGCGTCGCCTCGTCCTCCACCACCCTCTTCCGGACGCTGGGCTCCTCCTTCGGCGTCGCGATCATGGGCGCGCTCTTCACGAGCCGCGTCCAGGACGAGATGACCGCGCGCGGCGGATCCGGGCTCACCGAGCGGACGGCGCAGCTCGACGCGGCGAGCCTGGCCAAGCTGCCGGCGACGCTCCGCGAGGCCTACCAGCACGCGGTGGCCTCGGGCACGCACGGCGCCTTCCTGCTCGCCGCCGCGGTCTCCGTCCTCGCCTTCCTCCTCGCCTGGCTGGTCAAGGAGGTGGCGCTCCGCGGCGCCGGACCGGAGACGGCCCCCAAGACGGGCGAGGACGGTACGGCGAAGGTCGCCGAGACGGTCTGACCTCATGTACGGGAGTGGGGCAGGTCCTGCGCACAGGACCTGCCCCACTCTCGTACCCGCACACCCCTACCCCGGCGGCCGCAGGATCGGGAAGCTCCCCGTGTTCGTCGGCGCGTGGTCCGGCAGCCACAGCACGGCGATGGCGCCGCCCACGCCGTTCGGGGCGCCCTCGGCGGCCACGTTCCGGAAGGTCAGCCGGGCGCCGAGGACCCTGGCCTGGCCGGCCGCGATCGTCAGGCCCAGGCCGTGGCCCTGACCCGCCCGGTCGCTCGTCCCGGTACGGAACCGGCTCGGGCCCTCCTTGAGGAGCGCCTCGGGGAAGCCGGGCCCGTGGTCGCGGACCCGGACGACCCGGCCCTCGACGGTGACCTCCACCGGCGGCTTGCCGTGCTTGGCGGCGTTCGCGAGGAGATTGCCGAGGACGCGTTCGAGGCGCCGGGGATCGGTGTTCACCCAGGAGTCGTGGACGACCCGGACGACCACCTCGGGGTCGAGGACCCGCACCCGCCGCTCCACGAACTCGCCGAGCGCGATCTCCTGGAGCTCCGCCCGCTCCGACGCGCTGTCCAGCCGGGCCACCTCCAGGACGTCCTCGACCAGCGTCCGCATGGCCTGCGCCCGGTCGCGGACGAGCTCGGTGGGACGCCCCGGCGGCAGCAGCTCGGCCGCCGTGAGCAGCCCGGTGACCGGGGTGCGGAGCTCGTGCGCGATGTCCGCGGTGACCCGCCGCTCGGCCTCGATCCGCTCGTTGAGGGCGTCGGTCAGGGCGTCGACCGCCCAGGCCAGGTCGTCGGTCTCGTCCCGTACGACCCCGCCGACGGCCTCCCTGACCCGCACGTCCGTGTTGCCCTGGGCGACCCGCCCGGCCGCGACGGCCGCCTTCCGCAGCCGCCGCGAGAGCTGGCCGCCGATGAGCACCCCGAGCGCGCAGCCGCCGAAGACCACCGAGACCGAGCCGATGACGAGGGCCCGGTCCAGATCGCTCATGATCGTCGCGCTGCGGTCGGCGAAGGGGATGTGCAGCGAGAGCACGTCGCCGTTGGCGAGCGGCACCGCCGCCCACACGTCGGGCGGCCCGCCGTGCCGGTGCTCCTGCACGTACGTACCGCGCCGCTTGTCCCGCATCAGCTGGTCGAGCTGGGCGGGCAGCGACGGGTCGTTGATCTTCGTGCCGAAGCGCGGTTCCTTGGGCTTCGCCGTCTCGTACATCCGCTGCGCGAAGAGGAGCCGCTCCATCTGCACCTCGCGCGCGTTGTCGAGCATCGAGATGCGGGCGGCGTTGTGCACGACCACGCTGAGGGTGACCGCGATCAGCGCGCCGACCGCCGCGATGGCGACGGCGATCTTCCAGCGGACCCCGGTACGGAGGGGGAGCAGCTTCATCCGGAACGTGCCCTAGTTCTTGAGCTTGTAGCCGAAGCCGCGGACCGTCTCGATCCTGTCCTGGCCGATCTTGGCGCGCAGCCGCTGCACATGGACGTCGACGACCCGGGTGTCGCCGCCCCAGCCGTAGTCCCAGACCCGCTCCAGGAGCTTGTCGCGGGAGAGCACCGTGCCCGGCGCGGAGGAGAACTCCAGGAGCAGCCGCATCTCGGTCGGGGTCAGCGCGACCGGCTCCCCGCCCCTGCGGACCTCCATGCCCTCGGTGTCGACCTCCAGGTCGCCGAAGACGAGGAGTCCGCCGCCGTCCGGCCCGTCCTCCCCGCGCTCGCCGGCGCCGGCACCGCCCGCGTGGCCGAAGCGGCGCAGCACGGCGCGGATACGGGCCATCAGCACGGCACCGTCGAAGGGCTTGGTGACGTAGTCGTCGGCCCCTGCCTCCAGGCCGAGGACGACGTCGATCGAGTCGGCGCGCGCCGACAGCATGATCACCGGAACCGTCGACTCGTCGCGGATGCGACGGCAGAGGCTGACCCCGTCCATGCCCGGCAGCATCACGTCGAGCAGGGCGATGTCCGGCCGCCGCTCCCGGAAGGCGTCGAGGCCGGAGAGGCCGTCGGGCATGGCCGTGACCCGGAAGCCGTCCCGCTCCAGGGCGAGCTGGGTGGCCTCACGGATGACGTCGTCGTCCTCGACGAAGAGGACATGGGTCTCGGCCATCGTGCGTGCCCTTCGGTTCTGTGCGCCGCTTCCGCGTTCGCGAGGTGTACGGCTGGTGATGTACGGCTCTGGGGGTCCGGCTCGTGGTGCCGGGCTCCGAGGTCCGGCGCGGGGTCCGGCTCCGGGGTCCGGTTCGCGGGGCTGTCGCGTCTCCGGGTCCGGCTCGTGCGATCCGGCTCCTGGGGTACGGCGCCCGGGGTGCGGCTCAGTTCGCGGGCGGCTCGCTGGGCGCGGGCTCCTGGACCTCGGCGCCGTCGACCCCGCCGTCGCCGACGGCCCGGCTGTAGTCGTTGTGCACCCAGTCGTGCTGGGTGAAGCGGTTCCCCGACCAGCGGTAGGTGATCACGTCCTCGCCCGAGGGGTACGCGACCGGGTCGCCCTTCGCGTACACCTGCTTGGTGACGACGAGCTCGCCGCGGTCGATCGTGGCGTAGACCGCCGGCTCCTCCGCCATGAACACGTTCTCGTAGCGGTCGCTCTGCCTGCGGTAGACGTACGTGCCGATGCCGACCGCGTCACCGCAGGTCATCACGTTGACGACGACGTCGGGCGAGGGCGCGTCGGTGAGGTTGCCGTAGGAGGCGTCCACCGGATAGGCGTCCGCGACGCACGGCTTCAGGTCCGTCTTGAGCCGCTCGCCGATCTTCGGGTCGGCCTTGAGCAGCGCGATCGGGTCCACCCGCTCGGCGGACCGCTTCTCCCCCTCGTCCGCGGGGGAGGGGGTGGGCGCCGCGGCGGCCACCTCGTGGGTGCCGGCCGCCCCCTCGTCACGGGACCCGGTGCCCCCCGTGGAGCAGGCGGCCATGGACAGCCCGACGGCGACGAGCCCGGCCGCCGCCGTGATGCTCGCCGCCTTCGCGGTACGACGATGACGCCCGGTCCCGTACCGGTCGCCGCCACCGCCTTCGTTCCGTCTGCCGCCTTCGGAGTCGCCGTCTAGGCCGCGCACCGCTCCCGCCCCCGTTCGTCGCCTCGTACGGTCGTCCGCCCTCCGGTCCGCCCGAGGGCACGGGCGTCGAGATCACGGCTCTCCAGCTCCTGGCGGAGCCGGGCGAGCGCGCGGTGGAGCGTCGACTTCACGGTACCCGTCGACATGCCGAGCGCCGTCGCCGTCTCCTCCGTGCTCATCTGTTCCCAGTGGCGCAGGACGACGACACTGCGCTGCTTCGGCGCGAGGACCTTCAGGACGTCCATGAGGAGGGCCCGGTCGGCGTGCTGCTCGGTCGGGTCGTCGACGCAGGCGTCGGGCAGCTGCTCGGTGGGCACCTCTTCGAGCTTGCGGGAGCGCCACCACTCGGTCCGGGTGTTGATCATGACCCGGCGGAGGTACGCGTCGGCGAGGGACTTGTCGGCGATGCCGTCCCAGCGGCCGAACGTCCGGGCCAGGGCGGTCTGGAGGAGGTCCTGGGCGTCGACGGGGTCGGCCACGAGACGACGTGCACTGCGCAGCAGCGCGTCCTGCCGCGTGCGTACGTACTCCTCGAAATCGAGCACCTCGCCATGCCTCATCCGAACCGCCTCCGAACCCCGTGACCTGCTTCGTTCCTCGTGTCGTCGATGACGCTACGGAGCGGTTGTCACGGGGTTGTGCGGGGCAGCCGTCGGTGGACGCACGGCTAGCCATCGGTTGTGTAACAGCGGAGGAAAGGGGGAAGGGGCGGCGGTGGCCACCCGCCGGCGGCCACCTGGCGTCCACGCGGGCGGGGGCGCCGCCCACCGTCCCGGACCCGGGAGGGCCGGTGACTCAGGACGTGGGAAGCCGGTAGTACCCGTCGTCCAGGGGCTCGACGAGGCCGTCCGCGACCAGGCCGTCCAGCGCCCTGGCCCGCTGCACCGGCTCGTCCCAGACCGTGTCCAGGACCGCCTGCGCCACCGGGTCCGCCGACTCCCGCAGCACGGCGAGGAGCCGCCCCCTGACCTGCCGGTCGGTTCCGGCGTACGTCTGGCCGCGCCGGGGCGGACCGTCGTGCGCCGGCTTCCCGGCGAGCAGCCAGGCGCACTGCCCCGAGATCGGGCAGCGCCCGCAGTCCTCGCTCTTCGCCGTGCACACCAGCGCGCCCAGCTCCATCGAGGCGGCGGCCCAGCGGGACGCCGTCGCCTCGTCCTCCGGCAGCAGCGCGCGGGCGAGCCGCCGCTCGGCGGCCGTGGTCGCGTTCGGCGGGTACTGCACGCCCGTCGCCGCCCGGGCGAAGACCCGGCGCACATTGGTGTCCAGGACCGCGTGCCGCTGCCCGTACGCGAACGAGGCCACCGCCGCCGCCGTGTACTCGCCGATGCCGGGCAGCGCGAGCAGCTGCCCGTGATCGCTCGGAACGTCGCCGCCGTGCCGCTCCTTTATGGCCACGGCCGCGGCGTGCAGCCGCAGGGCCCGGCGCGGATAGCCGAGCCGGCCCCAGGCGCGGACCGCCTCGCCCGAGGCGTCGGCGGCCAGGTCGGCCGGGCGGGGCCAGCGCGCGAGCCACTGCTCGTACACCGGCAGGACCCGGACGACGGGGGTCTGCTGGAGCATGAACTCGCTGACCATGACGCCCCACGCACCGGCCTCGGGGCGGCGCCAGGGCAGGTCGCGGGCGTGCCGGTCGAACCAGGCGAGGACGGGCCCGTGCAGCTCGGCTGGGGGCGTCGGGAGCGCGGGGGCGTCGGGGGTGAGGGCAGTGTCGATGGAAGTCATGGCACCTCCGATCCTGGCACGTCCACGGCGCGTTCCGTACGCGTGGTGGCACGGCGCCGGGGTGGGATCGATACGCGCCGTGGTGCGCGCGCCGGGGCGGCATCGGCTCGCGCCGTGGTGCGATACCGGACCGTGGCCCGAACGCGCCGCGTGGTGCGCGCCGGGGCGGCATCGGCGCGCACCGTCGTGCAAGGTGCCCGGAGCGGGGTCAGTACGCGCCGTGGCGTGCGCGCTGCGGCTCCTCGACGCGCCCCGCGGCGTGCGCCCGGGGACCGCGCCCCGCACACCACACCACGGCCGAGCTCCGGCTCGACCGGGCCGTCTCCACCAGAGCGCCCACCGGCCGGACCGCCGCCTTCATGACGAGGAGGGCGATCAGACCGCCGAGGACCACGCCGACGGTCACGTCGTGCGGGTAGTGCACGCCGACGAAGACCCGCGAGAACGCCATGAGCAGCGCCATCGGCACCGTCAGCCAGACCATCCCGCGCCAGGACAGCGCGAGCGCGATCGCGGCGGCCCCCGCGATCGCCGAGTGGTTGCTCGGGAAGGACCAGTCGCCGTGCGGCGGGCAGGTGACGAGCGAGGCGGGTGCCCCGACGACGGCACGGCACGGACGTTCCTCGTCGACCAGCGACTTGAAGCTCTCGCTCACCACGTACCCGAACGCGGTGGCGAGCGGGGCCAGCAGCGCGAGCGCCATCAACCGGCTCGAACCCTCGCGGGAACGCCACCAGCCGGCCAGGAACAGCGCGCCGAAGAGAAGCAGTCCGGCCTCGGTCCAGACCTCGGCGAGCCACTGGAACCAGTGGGGGGTGGAGTGGGCGAAGTCGGCTACGTCGAGATACAGCCGGTCGGAGAGGTCGAGGAGGGTGTTCATGGTGCACGACGCTAACCGGAATCCGGAGTGCTCCGCCCCGGGCCAACGGCCAGAGCGACCCCCGACGAAAGTGGGGGTCCCCGCGATTCGCTCCGGTTCCCACCGATTTCAGGTGAGGTCACGAGGGGCTCGGGGCGGGGGTCCGGGAAAAGTTCCCGGAAAGAGGGGATGTGATCATCGGCAAAACTTGATGCCTCGGGCGGCGGGTGGGGCGGGAGTTGGGCCGGATCTCTCGTAAGGTTCGGGTCGTGGGATCTTTGCGCAATCCGGTCGGGCCGCTTCCCTCCACCATCTACTGGCGACGGAGGGCGGTGGCGGCGTGCCTGGTGGCGCTTCTCGCACTCCTCGCCGTATGGGCCGTCACCTCGGGTGACGGGGGCGGGAAGAAGGCGAACGACGCGGCCAACGGCTCGTCCCCCACACCCCCGTCGATCACCCCGGGCCCCTCCGGCACCGGGCCGGCGATCAGCCAACAGCCCGGCGGGCGCGACGAGTCGGGCGACTCCGGCGAGGCCACGGGCGGCAGCGGCGGCTCGGGCGGCGGCGGTACGGACCCGGGCTCGGGCACCGACGCCGGCGCGGACGCGGGCGCGACCGCCGGCCCCGACGGCGGCGGCAAGAACGGCGACACCGACGGCGCGGGCGGCGACGGAGGCGCGGGCGCCGGTGCGGGACAGCAGGTTCCGGCCAATTCCCCGCTGCCGAACTGCCCCGCCGGAGCACTCCAGTTGACCCTCCGCAGCGTCAAGGTCAGCTACGAGACGGGCGAGAAGCCCCGCTTCCACCTCGTCGCCAGGAACACCTCGAACACCGCCTGCAAGGCCGACTTCGGGCCCCGCAGCGCGGTTCTGACGATCAGTGACAAGCAGGACGACGAGGTCTGGTCCTCCGCCGACTGCCCGCGCCCCGGCAACCCGGTCCTGCTGCACATCCCCGCGCGGGCCACCGTCACCCACACCGTGGAGTGGGACCGCGGGCGCAGCGCACCGCGGTGCGCCACCGCCCCGGCCGGTCAGGCCGGACCCGGCACCTACCTCGTGGAGGCGACGATGCCGGGCGCCAAGGTGCTCGCGGCCTCGTTCACGCTCGCCAAGGACTGACCCCGGAGCGGGTCCTAGGACCTGTCGTCACCTTCCCGTCTGCCCCGCGGCGACGACCGGAAGGTGACGACAGGCCCTAGACGTACCGCTCCAGGATCGAGGACTCCGCGAGCCGGGACAGGCCCTCGCGCACGCTGCGGGCACGGGCCTCGCCGACGCCGTCGACCGTCTGGAGATCGTCCACGCTGGCCGCGAGCAGCTTCTGCAGCCCGCCGAAGTGCTCCACGAGCCGCTCGATGATCGCGCCCGGCAGCCTCGGCACCTTCGCGAGCAGCCGGTAGCCGCGCGGCGAGACCGCCGAGTCGAGGGTCTCGGGCGAGCCGCTGTACCCCAGGGCGCGCGCCACGACCGGAAGTTCGAGCAGCTCCGTGTGGGTCAGCGCGTCCAGCTCCGTGAGCGCCTCCGCCACCGTCCGCGAGCGCTTGGCCGTCGGCTCCGGCACGTAGTCCCGGATCACCAGCTCGCGCTCCGGCTCCACGCCCGCGATCAGCTCGTCCAGCTGCAGCGAGAGCAGCCGCCCGTCCGTACCGAGCTCGACGACGTACTCGGCGATCTCGGTGGCGATCCGGCGGACCATCTCCAGACGCTGCGCGACGGCGGTGACGTCCCGGACCGTGACCAGGTCCTCGATCTCCAGGGCGGAGAGCGTGCCGGCCACCTCGTCGAGCCGGAGCTTGTACCGCTCCAGGGTCGCGAGCGCCTGGTTCGCGCGGGACAGGATCGTGCCCGACTCCTCCAGGACCCGTCGCTCGCCGTCCACGTACAGCGCGATCAGACGCATCGACTGGGAGACGGAGACGACCGGGAAGTTGCACTGCTTGGAGACCCGGTCCGCCGTGCGGTGGCGGGTGCCGGTCTCCTCGGTGGGGATGGAGGCGTCCGGAACCAGCTGCACGCCCGCACGGTGGATCTTGGTGATGTCCTTGTCGAGGACGAGCGCACCGTCGAGTTTGCACAGCTCACGCAGGCGCGTGGCGGCGAACTCGACGTCCAGCACGAAACCGCCGGTGCACATCGAGTCGACCGTCTTGTCCAGGCCCAGCACGATGAGACCGCCCGTGTTGCCGCGGAGGATCCGCTCCAGGCCGTCGCGCAGCGCGGTGCCGGGCGCGACGGCGCTCAGGGCGGCGCGCATCAGCGCTTCGTTGCCGGAGCCCGCGCCGGACTTTCCAGGACCTGCCGGCCCGTCCTTGGCTGCCACTGCACTCCTCCGGCTCGTACGGATGGGCGAGACCAGGGCAAAGTCTAGCGACACCACCCCGCCGCCCTCCGCCCCCGACCGATCCCGGGTGGTCCGAAAGGAGTCCCCGCCCCGACACGGGGCTAACCCTCCGCGTCTTTGCGAAGCGTACGGAGCGAACCGCCCGCCCGGCACGCAGGGCACGAACCCGGCCCCCCGAAGGTCGGGGAAGCACCCGGCCCCGCGAACCCGCGGCGCACCCTGCGGGCATCCACCCGCCGCGCGCCCCCCCGAGCCACGGAGCACCCGGCTGGCACCCACCGGCCGCCCCGGTCCGGGCCGCCGCCTACCCCTCCGGGTCCGCCGGGGCCTTCGCCCGGCGGCTGCGGGGCAGCACCCGCAGCGCGTCGCCCATGTCCGCGACCTCCGTCACCTTCATGCCCGCCGGAACCTTCCCCGGGTCCGAGGGGACCAGCGCGTGCGTGAAGCCCAGCCGGTGCGCCTCGGCGAGCCGGCGCTGGACGCCGGTCACCCGCCGGACCTCGCCCGCGAGCCCGACCTCGCCGATCGCCACCAGGTTCTTCGGCAGCGGGGTGTCACTCGCCGCCGAGGCGAGCGCGAGCGCGATCGCCAGGTCGGCGGCGGGCTCGGTGAGCCGCACACCGCCCACGGTCGCGCTGTAGATGTCCCGCTTGCCCAGCGCGCTGATCCGGCCGCGCTGCTCCAGGACCGCCAGCATCATCGAGACCCGGGAGGTCTCCAGACCGGAGACGGTCCGGCGCGGTGAGGGGATCTGGGAGTCCACGGTCAGCGACTGGACCTCGGCGACGAGCGGACGGCGGCCCTCCAGGGTGACCGTCAGACAGGTACCGGGCACAGCCACGTCACGCCGGGTCAGGAAGAGCCCGGACGGATCGGCCAGGCCCGTGATGCCCTCGTCGTGCAGCTCGAAGCAGCCGACCTCGTCGGTCGCCCCGTACCGGTTCTTCACGCCCCGGACCAGACGGAGCCGCGCGTGCCGGTCGCCCTCGAAGCTCAGGACGACGTCGACCAGGTGCTCCAGCAGCCGGGGACCGGCGATGGCCCCGTCCTTGGTGACGTGGCCGACGAGGAGCGTGGACATCCCCCGCTCCTTGGAGGCCCGGATGAGGGCGCCGGCGACCTCGCGGACCTGGGCCATGCCACCGGGCGCGCCGTCGATCTCGGGGGAGGCGACGGTCTGCACCGAGTCCATGATCAGCAGCGAGGGCTTCACGGCGTCGAGGTGCCCGAGGACGGCCGACAGGTCGGTCTCGGCCGCCAGGTACAGGTGGTCGCTGAGCGCGTTGATCCGGTCGGCGCGCAGCCGGACCTGGCTCGCGGACTCCTCTCCCGTGACGTAGAGCGTGCGGTGCTCGTCGCTCGCCGCCTTGGCCGCCACGTCGAGGAGGAGCGTGGACTTGCCGACGCCCGGCTCGCCCGCGAGCAGCACGACGGCTCCGGGCACCAGACCGCCGCCGAGGACCCGGTCCAGCTCGTCGACGCCGGTCGAGCGGGCGGTCGCCTGCCGGCCGTCGACCTGCCCGATGGGCACGGCTGCGGTGGACACCCGCCCCGCCGCCGTCGTGCGGACGGCGGGCGCGCCGTACTCCTCGACCGTCCCCCAGGCCTGGCACTCGGGGCAGCGGCCGAGCCACTTGGCCGTCTGCCAGCCGCACTCGGTGCAGCGGTAGGACGGCCTGTCCTTGGTCGATTTCGTACGGGCAGCCATGTCGCCCACCGTAGCGGCCCCCACCGACAACGGGCCCCGCGTCCCGGAAGGGTGACGGCGGACCCCCGGAACGCGGGCCTCCTGTCCCCTTTCGAGCGATACCTTCACCCGTAAGAATGAGAAGAACGCGACCGGTACGAAAAGTGCTCCCCGCGCTGCCTACGGTCGACCGGTGACGAGCAGCAGGCTGGAATCCCCCGCACGCACCACCGGCGCACACCGGGCGCACCCCGCCACGGACAACGGACCGCGCGCGCTCGGCCAGCGGCCCCCCGCACGCTACGAGGCCGCCCTCGACGGCCTCTTCACGTACTGCCTCTCCGTGCTCTGCGACCACGACACCGCCACCGCCGTCCTCGGCGACGTCCTGGCCGTCGCCGAGCGCCACCACGGCCGCCGCCCCTCCGACGAGGACGGCCGTACGGCCTGGCTGTACGCCCTCGCGCGCTGGGCGTGTCTGCGCAGCCTCGGCGAGCAGCGCGGCAGGCGCCAGGGCGCCCACACCGGGCGCCCCGCCGTCACCGCGCCCGCACCGCCCCGGGTCCCCGAGGAGACCGCCGAACGGCGCCGCGCCGAACTCGCCCTGCTCGCCTGGCCCGAGGCCGCCGGCACCACCCCCGAGCAGCGCGAGGCCCTGGAGCTGGCCGTACGGCACGGCCTCAGCCACCGTCAGGTCGCCGCCGTGCTCTCCCTCGACCCGCTCGCGGCCCGCGAGCTCCTCGCGACCGCCGGCTGCGAGGTCGAGCGCACCCGCGCCGCCCTCGCCGTCGTCGACACCGGCAGCTGCCCCACCGTCGCCCGCCTGACCGGCGACCACCAGGTGCTCCTCTCGGCCGCGCTGCGCGCCGAACTCGTCCGGCACGTCGACGACTGCCCCCGCTGCCGGAAGGCCGCCGAGCGCGTGGGCGCCACCGGCCCCTGGCCCGGCACCGGTTCCCTGCCCCAGGCCCGGCTGCCCCTCGTCGAGGCGCCCCGGGCCGCCGCGTACATGGCGATGCTGCACGTCCCGCGCGCGCGTGCCGGCGCCCCCCGCTTCTCGCCCACGGGCTTCCCCATGGACCCGAAGGACCACGTGGCCCGCCGTGACCGGATCCGGGCCCGCGCGGTGACGACCACCGTCGTCGCGGCCGTGGTCGCCGCGCCCGTTCTCGCCCTCTGGACCTCCTACCGGGGCACCCCGGTCGCCGACACCGAGGCCCGCGACGGGTCCCGGATCAGCGCGCGCGAGGCCGACGAACCGGTGGGCCCGGACGGCCGCCCCTACGACCGGTACGAGAACACGGGCAACGCCCGCACCACTCCGGAGCCCCGCTTCACCCGCGGCAGCCGCGCCCCCGACGTCTCCGTGGAGGTGCTCAGCCCCGGCGGTCCCACCGGCCCCACGGAACCCACCGCACCCGGCGAGCCCGTCCCCGGCTGGATCACGGTCGCCGCGCGCGGCCAGGGCGATCTGACCCTGCTCACGCTCACCGCCTCCGGCGGCACCCCCGTCGACTGGTCGCTGTGGACGGACGCGCCCTGGCTGTACGTGACCCGGGCCTCCGGCACGCTCCGCCCCGGCGAGACCGTCAGGATCGCCGTCCGCGTCGACCACGACCGCGAACCGCAGGGCGCGTGGAGCGCCCGGATCGGGGTGAACCCCTCGGGCGCCGTCGTACGGATCGACGGACGCGGGCAGGCGTCCCCGCCGCCCGTCGTCGACCCGATCACCCGCCCGCCGACGACGACCGAACCGACCACTCCGCCGACGTCCCCGCCGACCACGGAGCCGACGACTCCGCCGACGACCGAGGAGCCCCCGACGCCGACGGACCCGCCGACCACTCCGCCGACGTCCCCGCCGACCACGGAGCCGACGACTCCGCCGCCGACGACGGAGGAGCCCCCGACGACGGACCCGGGGACGCCGGAGCCCACCACGCCCCCGCCGACGACGGAGGAGCCGCCCCCGCCGTCCCCCTGAGGCGGATCGCGGTGGCCAGGGGTGCCGTGGCGGTCAGGCCGGGCTCGGCCGCCACGACACCCCCTAGACCTTCGGGTCGGCCGGGTGCGGGGCGACCAGCGGCAGCTGCGAGGAGAGCCGCGCCTCGCAGAGCCCCGCCAGGACCTCGTACGCCTCCTTGCCCATCATCTCGGTGAGCTCGGGCCGGTACGAGACGTAGACCGGCTCGCCCGCCCCGTGCGCCGAGGTGGCGGACGTGCACCACCAGTGCAGGTCGTGGCCGCCCGGACCCCAGCCCCGGCGGTCGTACTCGCCGATCGACACCTGGAGGACCCGGGTGTCGTCCGGCCGCTCGATCCAGTCGTACGTGCGCCGCACCGGCAGCTGCCAGCAGACGTCCGGCTTGGTCTCCAGCGGCTCCTTGCCCTCCCTCAGGGCCAGGATGTGCAGCGAGCAGCCCGCGCCGCCCGCGAAGCCGGGACGGTTCTGGAAGATGCAGGACCCCTGCCAGCGGCGGGTCTGCCGGTCGCCGTCCTCGTCGAGCTGCGTCCAGCCCGACTCCGTACCGACGTCGTGGAACTGCCACAGCTCCGGGGTGAGGCGTGCCACGTGCGTCGCGACCCGCTTCTCGTCGTCCTCGTCGGAGAAGTGCGCGCCCAGCGTGCAGCAGCCGTCGTCGGCCCGGCCCGCCTGGATGCCCTGGCAGCCGCTGCCGAAGACACACGTCCAGCGCGAGGTCAGCCAGGTCAGGTCGCAGCGGAAGACCTGCTCCTCGTCGGCCGGGTCGGGAAACTCGACCCACGCGCGCGCGAAGTCCAGGCCCTTCTCGTCCGGCTCCACGTTCCCGCTCCGCTTCTTGCCGCTCTTCACGGCCTTGTCCGCCTTGGCCGCCCCGGCGCCGCGGGCCGCCTTGCCCGCCTTACCGGATTTGCCGGTCCTGCCCGTCCCGTCGCCCGCACCGACCGCGTCGGCCGTCACGCCCGTCACACCCGTGTCGTCGCCACTGCCTTCGCCGCTGTTTTTGCCCGGCTTCGCCTTCTTCGTCTTTGGCACAACGCCAAGCGTATGCGGGTGGGCGCAGTAGCGTTCCGCCCATGAGACTCGGAGTCCTCGACGTCGGTTCGAACACGGTGCACTTCCTGGTGGTGGACGCCCACCCCGGGGCCCGGCCGCTGCCCGCCCACTCCCACAAGGCGGAGCTGCGGCTCGCCGAGCTCCTCGACGAGCGGGGCGCGATCGCGCCGCACGGCGTCGAGCGGCTCATCGCGACCGTCCGGGACGCGCTCCTCGCCGCCGAGGACAAGGGCTGCGAGGAGGTCCTGCCGTTCGCGACCTCCGCGGTCCGCGAGGCCAGCAACGCCGACGCCGTCCTCGCGCGCGTGAAGGACGAGACCGGGGTCGACCTCCAGGTCCTCACCGGCGAGGAGGAGGCCCGGCTCACCTTCCTCGCCGCCCGCCGCTGGTTCGGCTGGTCCGCGGGCAAGCTGCTCCTCCTCGACATCGGGGGCGGCTCCCTCGAAGTCGCCTACGGCATCGACGAGGACCCCGACACCGCGGTCTCCCTGCCGCTCGGCGCGGGCCGCCTGACCGCCGGCTGGCTGCCCGGCGACCCGGCCGACGCCGAGGACGTGAAGGCGCTCCGCCGTCATGTGCGCGCGCAGATCGCCCGTACGGTCGGCGAGTTCAGCCGCTCCGGCCGCCCCGACCACGTCGTGGCCACCTCCAAGACCTTCAAGCAGCTGGCGAGGATCACCGGCGCCCCCGGCTCGGGCGAGGGCCTCCACGTCCAGCGCCTCCTGACCCGCAAGTCCCTGGAGGAGTGGGTCCCGCGCCTCGCCGGGATGACCGCTCCCGAGCGCGCGGCCCTGCCGGGCGTCTCGGAGGGCCGCGCGGCGCAGCTCCTCGCGGGCGCGCTCGTCGCGGAGGGCGCGATGGACCTGCTGGGGGTGGAGGAGCTGGAGATCTGCCCCTGGGCCCTGCGCGAGGGCGTCATCCTGCGCCGCCTGGACCACCTGCCGGTGGAGTAGCGGGCACGTACGCGCGCGTGGCCGAGCCGCCCGGCCCGGCGCCCGCGCCCCGCCGCCGCCGGAGGGGCCGCTCCGCGCGCGTGGCCGAGGCGTTGCCCGCGCGTGCCTCCCCGCCCGCCCCGGCGGGCGTGACCGGAACCACCCCCCTGCCCAGCGGCACGCCCCGTACCCTGTCTCCGTGGCAGAACCAGTGGTGCGCGTCCCGGATGCGAAGGTCGCCCTGTCGACAGCCTCGGTCTATCCGGAGTCGACGGCGACGGCCTTCGAGATCGCCGCGCGCCTCGGGTACGACGGTGTCGAGGTCATGGTGTGGACCGATCCGGTCAGCCAGGACGTCGAGGCACTGCGCCGGCTCTCCGACTACCACCAGGTCCCGATCCTGGCCGTGCACGCCCCCTGCCTCCTCATCACCCAGCGCGTCTGGTCGACCGACCCGTGGGTCAAGCTCCAGCGCGCGCAGGCGGCGGCCGAGCGGCTCGGCGCGTCGACGGTCGTCGTGCACCCGCCGTTCCGCTGGCAGCGCCAGTACGCCAAGGACTTCGTCACCGGCATCTGGCGGATGGCGGACGAGACCGACGTGCGGTTCGCCGTCGAGAACATGTACCCGTGGCGGTACAAGGACCGCGAGATGCTCGCGTACGCCCCCGAGTGGGACGTCACCAAGGACGACTACCGGCACTTCACCGTCGACCTCTCGCACACCGCGACCGCCCGCACCGACGCCCTGGCGATGATCGACCGGATGGGCGACCGGCTCGGCCACGTCCACCTCGCCGACGGCAAGGGGTCCGCCAAGGACGAGCACCTCGTCCCGGGGCGCGGCACCCAGCCCTGCGCCGAACTCCTGGAGCGGCTCGCGCTCACCGGCTTCGACGGCCACGTCGTCATCGAGGTCAACACCCGCCGCGCGATGTCAGCCGCCGAACGCGAGGCCGACCTCGCGGAGGCCCTCGCCTTCACCCGGCTCCACCTCGCCTCGGCGGCCTCCCGCCCGTCCCGGGTGCCGCGACCGTGACCGAACCGGCCCCGCGCCGGCGCGGCCGCCCGTCCCGTACCGAGGAGGAGAGCGGACCGGGCGCGCGCGAACGCATCCTGGAGGCGGCCCGCGCCCAGTTCGCCGAGCGCGGCTACGACAAGACCTCGATGCGCGCCGTCGCCAAGGCGGCCGGGGTCGACCCGGCCCTGGTCCACCACTACTTCGGCACGAAGGACGAGGTCTTCGCGGCGGCGATCGAGGTCTCCTTCGAGCCCGCGACCGTCATCCCGGCGATCGTCGGCGGTCCGCGCGAGACCATCGGCGAACGGCTCGCCCGGTTCTTCATCGGGGTCTGGGAGAACCCGGTCAGCCGGGCCCCGCTCCTCGCGGTCGTCCGCTCCGCGCTCACCCACGAGGCGGCGGCCAAGGTGCTGCGGACCTTCGTGCTGCGGCGGCTCCTGGAGCGGATCGCGGACGAGCTCGACGTACCGGACCCGAAGTTCCGGGCGGAGCTGGCGGCCTCGCACATGATCGGGATCGCGATCATGCGGTACGTGATCCAGGTCGAGCCGATGGCCTCGGCTGACCCGGAGGAGATCGTGGCCATGGTGGCCCCGACCCTCCAGCGGTACCTGACGGAGGCCTGAGGCCCGCCGGACGGGTGTCGGCCGCAGGCCTGCCGGACAGCCCGGCAGCCGTCGGCCGCAGGTCTGCCGGACAGTCCGACGGCCGTCGGCCGAGGCCTGTGCCCCACCGGCCGGCCGCTGACCGAAAGCTGAACAGCGAGTCCGCCATGCGGACGCGCTGTCCAGATCTTGGTCCGTCGGCGTACGCTCGAAAGCAAGCACCCCCATCACGAGGAGCGAGCGACGATGCCCGAGCTGAGGTCCCGCACAGTCACCCACGGCCGCAACATGGCGGGCGCACGCGCCCTTATGCGCGCCTCCGGTGTACCCGGCGCGGACATCGGCCGGAAGCCGATCATCGCGGTCGCCAACTCCTTCACGGAGTTCGTCCCGGGCCACACCCACCTCCAGCCCGTCGGCCGGATCGTCTCCGAGGCCATCACGGCCGCCGGGGCCATCCCGCGCGAGTTCAACACGATCGCCGTCGACGACGGCATCGCGATGGGCCACGGCGGCATGCTCTACTCGCTGCCCTCCCGCGACCTGATCGCGGACAGCGTGGAGTACATGGTCGAGGCGCACTGCGCCGACGCCCTGATCTGCATCTCCAACTGCGACAAGATCACCCCCGGCATGCTGATGGCCGCCCTGCGCCTCAACATCCCGACGGTCTTCGTCTCCGGCGGCCCGATGGAGTCCGGCCGCGCGACCCTGGTCGACGGCACGGTCCGCACGCTCGACCTGGTCGACGCCATCTCCGACGCCGTGAACCCGAACATCTCGGACGAGGACATCCTCCGCATCGAGGAGAACGCCTGCCCGACCTGCGGGTCCTGTTCCGGCATGTTCACCGCCAACTCGATGAACTGCCTGACCGAGGCCATCGGCCTCTCCCTCCCCGGCAACGGCTCGGTGCTCGCCACCCACACCGCCCGCAAGGCGCTGTACGAGAACGCGGCCCGCACCGTCGTCGACATCACCCGTCGCTACTACGACGAGGACGACGCCTCCGTCCTGCCGCGCTCCATCGCGACCCACGCGGCCTTCGAGAACGCCATGGCGCTCGACATCGCCATGGGCGGCTCGACCAACACGATCCTGCACCTGCTCGCCGCCGCCCAGGAGGCCGAGCTCGACTACGGCCTCAGCGACATGGACGAGGTCTCGCGCCGGGTGCCCTGCCTGGCCAAGGTCGCCCCGAACGTCGCCAAGGACCGCACGTACTACATGGAGGACGTGCACCGGGCCGGCGGCATCCCGGCCATCCTCGGCGAGCTCTACCGCGCCGGCCTGCTCAACGAGGACGTCAACTCCGTCCACTCCCGCTCCATCAAGGAGTGGCTGGACGCCTGGGACGTGCGCGGCGGCTCCGCGACCGAGGAAGCCGTCGAGCTGTTCCACGCGGCCCCCGGCTGTGTCCGCTCGGCGACCGCCTTCTCGCAGTCCGAGCGCTGGGAGGCGCTGGACGTGGACGCGGCCGGCGGCTGCATCCGCGACGCGGCCCACGCGTACTCGAAGGACGGCGGCCTCGCGGTCCTGCGCGGCAACCTCGCCGCCGACGGCTGCGTCGTGAAGACGGCCGGCGTCGACGAGTCGATCTGGACCTTCGAGGGCCCGGCCGTGGTCTGCGAGTCGCAGGACGAGGCCGTCGAGAAGATCCTCAACAAGCAGGTCACCGACGGCGACGTGGTCGTCATCCGCTACGAGGGCCCGCGCGGCGGCCCCGGCATGCAGGAGATGCTCTACCCGACCTCCTTCCTCAAGGGCCGAGGCCTGGGCAAGACCTGCGCGCTCGTCACCGACGGCCGCTTCTCGGGCGGCACGTCCGGCCTCTCCATCGGCCACGCCTCGCCCGAGGCGGCCTCGGGCGGCACGATCGCCCTCGTCGAGGACGGCGACCGCGTCCGCATCGACATCCCGAACCGCTCCATCGAGCTGCTGGTCGACGAGGACACCCTCGCCGCCCGCCGCGAGGCGCTGAACGGCGTCTACGAGCCGAAGAACCGCCAGCGCAAGGTGTCGGCCGCGCTGCGCGCCTACGCGGCGATGGCGACGAGCGCCGACAAGGGCGCGGTCCGGGACGTGACGAAGCTGGGCTGAGCCCGCGGGGCACAGCGGACACCGGGAGGGGAGCGGGCTGACGGCCCGCTCCCCTCCCTCGTGTGTACGGGGGGGTGACGAGGCGGACGACCCGTCGGCACTCACCGGGACGGCTCGCCACGACCGCCCACCGGGAATCCGGCGCTCAGGACCCGCCGCCGATCAGGACTCGGCGCTCACCGGGACGCGAGGCTCACCAGGACGCCGGGTCGCGCGCGTCCACCGCGAAGACGGAGCCGTCCGGAGCCGTCCCGAACACCCGGTCCCCGGCGACCAGCGGAGCCGGCACCAGCGTGACGTACCCCCCGAGGCGGCCGTTCGGCAGCTTCGGCCGGGTCTGGCCGATCAGCGCGCCGCGCGCGGTGTCGACGGCGAGCAGCCGCCCGTCCTGCACGGAGAAGTAGAGGTGGCCGCCCGGGCCGAGGACGGGGGCCGAGACGTTCTGCGCGGCCGTCTCCAGCTCCCACAGCACCCGCCCCTTCTCGGCGGCGGTGTCGAAGGCGGTGAGGTGTCCGTCCGCGTCGAGCAGGTGGACGACCGCGCCGCGCACGGCGACGCCCCGGAGGTCGATCCGGTGGGGCAGGGAAAGCCGCCGCGCGGACGTGCCGTCGGGGCCGAGCAGCACCAGCCCGTCGGTCAGCGTGCCCTGGTAGCGGGAGGCGAGGAGCAGCGTCCCGTCGCCGGTGCGGCCCAGCGGGTCGAGGTCGCCGTCGAGGTCGTGGACCCAGGCCTGCCCGCCGGTGCGGGGGTGGATCGCCGCGACCCGGGTCCGCTTCCCGTCGGGCGAGATCTCGGAGACCGGGAGCAGACCGGACGGAGCGTCGTACGGCCCGGGGCGCGGCGCCGTGAAGCCGGGCAGGCCGTGCCGCCAGAGCTCCTTGCCGGTGCGGCTGTCGACCGCCCGGAACCCGCCCGTCCCGTCGGCGAGGACGACGGCGGTGCCGGCCGGCCGGTAGGTCTCGGGGAGCTCCGCGCCGGCGGTCCAGGCCGGTGCGCCGCCCCCGTCCGGGTACGCCCGCAGCGGCCCCGTCGGAGCGGCGGCGCCGACCAACCCGCCCGCACCGTCCGCGAGGAGGACGGGCACGGACGGGGACTCCGCCGTGACGGGCGAGGTCCGCGACCAGAGGACGGCTCCCGTCACGGGGTCGAGCCGGGCGAGGTCGACCCCCCGGGCCGTGCAGTACAGCGCGCCCCCGCCGTGCGTGCAGGCGGGCGCGGCCGTGGGGCCGTGCTCCTGGAGCGCGGTCCGCCAGCCGGCGAAGGCGGTGGCCACCTCGTCCGGGCGGGCCGGGGCCTCGGGCCCGCGGCCCGCCGGGGTGCTCAGGGCCGCGTACACACCGGCGCCGGTCAGCGCCAGAGCGGCGGCGACGGCGATCGTCAGGCGCGGCCGCAGGCGCGCCCGGCCGGTGCGCGGGCGTCGGCCGGGCGGGGCCGGCACGGTGGCCCGCACCGGCGTGTCCGCGTCCCACGCGGGCGCGTGGCCCGGCTCGCCGCCCTCCGCGCCGTCGCTGTGGGGCAGCGCGGGCCGCCGCCGCTGCGCCGGTATGAACGCCTCCGCCGCGTACGAGGGCGGCAGCAGCGCCGCCATGATCTGGGCCGGGGTGGGCCGTTCGGCGGCCTCCTTGGCGAGGCAGCGGGCGACGAGCGGCGCCAGCTCCGCCGGGACGCCCGTCAGATCGGGCTCGTCGTGGACGACCTGGTACGCCACGATGTACGGGCTGTCGGAGTCGAACGGGCCGTGCCCGGTCGCCGCGTGCACGAGGACCGAGCCGAGGGCGAAGACGTCCGCCGCGGGCCCGACCTCGCGCGGCCGCTGGAACTGCTCGGGCGCCATGAACGGCGGCGAGCCGATGAGCTTGCCGGTCTCGGTGTGCAGGTCGCTGTCGACGGGCCGGGAGATGCCGAAGTCGATGACCTTCGGGCCGGTGTCGGTGAGCAGCACGTTGCTGGGCTTGAGGTCGCGGTGGACGACACCGGCGCGGTGGATGTCGCGCAGGGCCTCGGCGAGCCCGGCGGTGAGCCGGCGCAGTTCGGCGGGGGACAGGGGTCCGTTCCGCCTCACCTGGTCGGCGAGGGTGGGTCCGGGGACGTAGAGGGTGGCCATCCAGGGGCGTACGGCATCGGGGTCGGCGTCGACGACCGGCGCGGTGAAGGCGCCGCTGACCCGGCGGGCCGCCGCGACCTCCTGGCGGAATCGCGCCCTGAACTCGGGGTCCTCCGCGTACCGAGCGTGTACGACCTTGACCGCGAGCCGCAGCCCGGAGGCGGAGGCCGCGAGGTGCACGACGCCCATGCCGCCGGAGCCCAGACATGCCTGGAGACGGTAGTCGCCCGCGTACTCGGGCCCCTCGGCTTCCCGGTCGGCACCGGTCCCGCGCAACGGCGGCATCGCCCACCCCCGTGTGATTCCCCGTCACCTCGCGCGCACGTGCGCGAACTCGACGGAGCCTAGTCCATGGCCCCCTCGATGTCGGTGGAGCTTGCTAGCCTGCGCGTCGCGGAGAGTGAAACTCGGCGGAGCGCTTTTGCGCCAAGGGGGAGGACACGATGGGTACGGACGAGAAGACGGACCAGAGACCGAGCGGGAACAGGGCGCCGGGGGACGCCGTGGCGACGGCGGGCGCGGTGGTGTCGGCCGACGTCGCGGTGACGGCGGCAGCGGTGGTGTCGGCGGGCGCCGGCACCCGCTACGCGGTCGCGCCGGGCTACCGGGTCAACGTGCGCTCGGGCCCGAGCACCCAGTACCCGCTCGTCCGGGCGCTGCCCCTGGGCGCCACGGTGGCGATCTCCTGCCAGAAGAACGGCGAGTGGATCAGCGGCCCGTACGGCACCACGAGGATCTGGGACAACATAGCGCCGGGCGAGTACATCTCCGACGCGTACGTGCGCACGGGCAGCGACGGCTACGTCGCACCGCGCTGCACCTGAGCCGCTTCTCCGCCGCCCCGGGGATAATCGACCTCGTGAGCGACGAAGAGCAGACCCCCAGCACCACCGGTGGCCGTACCGGCGGCACCCCCGCCGGTACTCCCACCGGGCCTCAGCCCGAGGAGATCCGTTTCTTCGGCACGACCTGGGTCGATCACAGCGGCAACTACACGCTGCGCCGCATCGGCCTGGCCGTCGGCTCGCTCGCCGCCGCCGTCGCGGCCTGCTTCGTGCTGCGCTTCGCCTACCAGGGCCTGGAGATCGCGGACGTCGGCGGCATCGTCAACATGCTGGTCGTCGTCATGTTCGCGGTCTGCAGCGCCATCGCCTTCCGCAAGACCTGGGAGGGCTACCTCCGCCGCCCCGCGGACCCGGCCCGCGAGGAGTCCCTGCGCAGCCTCAAGGCGATCGGCTTCATCGGCACGCTCCTCGCCTACTGCGTCCGCTGCCTCGTCGAGGCACCCGGCGAGAAGCTGCGCCGCGAGGAGTACGAGACGGCCCGCACCCAGTACGAGAAGCGCCGCGGCGCCCGCACCGGGAACCCCGCCACCCGCAAGAAGCCCAAGCGCAAGTAGGCGGACGAAGACACGGCCGCGAGCGCCGGAACGCCGTCGCGCGCCACCGGGAGCCGGACGCGAGCGCCCGGGCGCCGAGGCCCACGCCGACCGGCCCGCGGACCGATGTCACATTCCGAGGGGCCGCGTTCGTCCCCCTCGCATGAAGACGACACCGCAGCAGCGCCCCGGCCACCCGACCCCCCGCGTCCTCGTCCTCGGCGCGGGCTACGCGGGCCTGATGACCGCCCTCCGTCTCGGCCCGCACGCCCAGGTGACCCTGGTCGACCCGGCCGACCACTTCACCGAGCGGGTACGGCTCCACGAGCGGGCGGCCGGCCGCCCCGACGTGACCCGCCCCCTCGCCCGGTTCCTCCACCGCACCGGCATCGAGCACGTCCCGGCCCGCGCCACCGCCCTCGACCCGGAGGCCCGTCTGGTCACGACGGACGACGGACGCGGCCTTCCGTACGACCGGCTCGTCTACGCCCTGGGCAGCCGCACCGCCCTGCCCGCCACCGCCGGTGACCCCCGCGCGTACACGGCGGAGTCCGCCGAGGCGCTCCACAAGCACCTGCGGGACCGCCCCGGCGCGGTCACCGTCGTCGGCGGCGGTCTCACCGGCATCGAGATGGCCACCGAGCTGGCCGAGACCTACCGTCCGCTCGGCACCTCGGTACGCCTCCTCTCCGGGGGCCGGGTGGCCGCCGGGCTCTCCCCGCGCGGCGCGGCCCATGTCCACCGGGCCCTCCAGGCCCGGGGCGTCCGCGTCGAGGAGGGCCGCAGGGTGGCGACCGCGGACGAGGTCGACGGGGACGTGGTCGTCTGGGCGGCGTCCTTCGTCCCGAACACCGAGCTCGCCGGAGCCGCCGGCCTCGCCCTCGCCCCTTCGGGCCGGGTGGCGGTCGACGCCACCCTGCGCTCGGTCTCCCACCCGGAGATCTACGTCCCCGGCGACGCGGGCGCCGCGGCCCACCCGGTCGCGGGCGGCGAGCTGCGGATGTCCTGCGCCACTGCCCTGCCCACGGGCATCCACACGGCCCGGTCGATCGCCCGGGAGCTGCGCGGCGAGGAGCCCGAGCCCCTGAGCTTCGGATACCGCTTCCAGTGCGTCAGCCTCGGCCGCCGCGACGGTGTCATCCAGTTCGTCCGCCCGGACGACTCGCCCCGCGACCGCCTGATCACGGGCCGCCCGGCGGCCACGTTCAAGGAGCTGGTGGTGAGCGGCGCGACGTGGCTCATCGGGCGCTCGGCCCACCGCGTCCACCCGCGGAGTGCTTGACGGCGGATACCGCCGGGAGCACTATTCATCACATGATGAATTACCCGGCGGGTGGGGCCGCCGACAAGACCGCACCCGACACCACGACACCCGCCCCGCCCGAACCCCCCGAGCCCGCCCGGCCCGCCACGACGGGGGCGGCCACGACGCCACACACCACGACCGAGACGGCCACACCCGCCCCGGCCATCGCCGCGCACGGCCTCACCGTCGTGCGCGGCGACCGCACCGTCCTGCGCGGCCTCGACTTCACGGTCCCGGCCGGCCGCGTCACCGGCCTCCTCGGCCCCTCCGGCTGCGGCAAGTCCACCCTCCTGCGCGCGATCGTCGGCACCCAGGCCAAGGTCGACGGCACCCTTCAGGTCCTCGGCCGACCCGCCGGCGATGCCGGCCTCCGCTCCCGCATCGGCTACGTCACCCAGGCCCCCTCCGTCTACGACGACCTCACCGTCCGACAGAACCTCGACTACTTCGCCGCCGTCCTGCTCCCCGGCCGCGCCCGCCGCCAGGAGCGCCGCACCGTCGTCGACCGGGCCGTCGAGGACGTCGACCTCGTCTCGCACGCCGACTCCCTGGCAGGCCGGCTCTCCGGCGGCCAGCGCAGCCGCGTCTCCCTCGCCGTCGCGCTCCTCGGCACCCCCGCCCTGCTCGTCCTCGACGAACCCACCGTCGGCCTCGACCCCGTCCTCCGCCGGGACCTGTGGCAGCTCTTCCACCGGATCGCCGCCGAACGCGGCACGACGCTCCTCGTCTCCTCACACGTGATGGACGAGGCCGAACGCTGCCACCGGCTCCTCCTCATGCGCGAGGGCGAGATCCTCGCCGACGACACCCCCGAGGCCCTCCGCCGACGCAACGACACCGCCACCGTCGAAGAGGCCTTCCTCCGCCTGGTCGACGCGGCCGCCGCCCGCGCGGCGCACCCCCGAACCACCCACGAGGAGCCCCGGTCATGAGCAGCGCCCGCACCCTCGCCACCGCCGCGCGCGTCCTGCGCCAACTGCGCCACGACCCGCGCTCGATCGCCCTGATGCTCCTCGTACCGTGCGTGATGCTCTTCCTGCTCCGCTACGTCTTCGACGGCAGCCCGGGCACCTTCGACACCATCGGGGCCTCGCTCCTCGGCATCTTCCCGCTCATCACGATGTTCCTGGTGACCTCCATCGCCACCCTCCGCGAACGCACCTCCGGCACCCTGGAACGCCTCCTCGCCATGCCCCTCGGCAAGGCCGACCTCATCGCCGGCTACGCCCTGGCCTTCGGACTCCTCGCCGTCGTCCAGTCCGTCCTCGCCACCGGCCTCGCCGTCTGGGCCCTCGGCCTCGACGTCGTCGGCTCCCCCTGGCTCCTCCTCCTGGTCGCCCTCCTCGACGCCCTCCTCGGCACCGCCCTCGGCCTCTTCGTCTCCGCCTTCGCCGCCTCCGAGTTCCAGGCCGTCCAGTTCATGCCGGCCGTGATCTTCCCCCAGCTCCTGCTCTGCGGCCTCTTCACCCCGCGCGACCGGATGGCCCCCGCCCTCGAAGCGATCTCCGACGTCCTGCCCATGTCGTACGCCGTCGACGGCATGAACCAGGTCCTCCGCCACCCCGAGATCACCGGTGACTTCGTCCGCGACACCCTCGTCGTCGCCGGATGCGCCCTCCTCGTCCTCGGCCTCGGCGCCGCGACCCTCCGCCGCCGCACCGCGTGACCGCCCCTCGGACGCCCGCACACCGGCCGGCCCGCCGGTGCGAGGATGTCCAAGCGGACGAATGAATCATCCATCCGCATGGACAGGCGCAGGCCCCTTCCGGCGAGGTGAAAGACCCATGACCCAGACCGTCGCAGTCCTCGGCACCGGCAAGATCGGTGAAGCGCTCCTCAGCGGCATGATCCGCGCGGGCTGGCGCCCCGCGAACCTCCTGGTCACCGCCCGCCGCTCCGAACGCGCCGAGGAACTCCGCGCCCGCTACGGCGTCGAGACCGTCACCAACGCCGAGGCAGCCAAGCGCGCCGACACCCTCATCCTGGCCGTCAAGCCCCAGGACATGGGCCGTCTCCTCGACGAGCTCGCCCCGCACGTCGCCGCCGACCGCCTGGTCATCAGCGCCGCCGCCGGTATCCCCACCTCCTTCATCGAGGAACGTCTCACCACCGGCACCCCCGTCGTCCGCGTCATGCCCAACACCCCCGTCCTCGTCGACGAGGGCATGTCCGTCATCTCGGCCGGCAGCCACGCCACCCCCGCCCACCTCGCCCACACCGAGGAGATCTTCGGCGGCGTCGGCAAGACCCTCCGCGTCCCCGAGTCCCAGCAGGACGCCGCCACCGCCCTCTCCGGCTCCGGCCCCGCGTACTTCTACTTCCTCGTCGAGGCCATGACCGACGCCGGCATCCTCCTCGGCCTGCCCCGCGCCCAGGCCCACGACCTCATCGTGCAGGCCGCCATCGGCGCCGCCGTGATGCTCCGCGACAGCGGCGAACACCCGGTCAAGCTCCGCGAGGCCGTCACCTCCCCGGCCGGCACCACCATCAGCGCCATCCGCGAGCTGGAGAACCACGGCGTCCGGGCCGCCCTCATCGCCGCCCTGGAAGCCGCCCGCGACCGCAGCCGCGAACTCGCCTCCGGCAACAGCTGACCCACCGCCGCCCGCCGCCGGGACCGGCCATCACCGGCTCCCGGCGGACGCCCCCCGCACGACGTCCTCCGTCGACACGACCTCCGCGAACCGGCCCCCGTGCAGGGAGACGGCCGTCGCCCGCGACAGCTCGTCGGCACCCGCCGCCCAGCCGAACGGCCCCTCCAGGTCGAAGGTGTGCATGGCGTCCAGCGGGAACACCACCTCGTAGCCGAGGTTCCCGCCCATCCGGGCCGTCGTCTCGTTGCACATGTTCGTCTGGATCCCGACGATCACGATCTGCGCGATCTCCTGCCCGGACAGCCACCCGTCCAGCGACGGCTCCCCGTAGAAGGCCGAGTTCACGCTCTTCGTCACCAGCAGCTCCGGCCCGCCGCCCTTCCCGCGCCGCTCCTCGACGAAGTCCTTGAACGCGTTCCCCACGTACCCCGTCCGCAGCGGCGAGCGCGATCCCTCCGGCGAGTCGTGCCGCACGAAGACGACCGGCCGCCCCGTCTCCTGCCACAGGTCGATCAGAGCCGCGATGTTCTCCTCCGCGGCCGGGTTGTTCCGCTTCCCCCAGAACTCCTCCTCGAAGCCCTTCTGCACGTCGATGACAACCAGCGCTGCGTTCTCCGCGATCTCCATACCCACGATGCTCCCGCCGCGGAGCCTCCCTTCCCAGAAGGAGGAATGACAGCGATCGATGCTTTACTGCCACACGTGACGCCGACCCCCGCACCCCGCCCCCAGCGCATCGCCCTCCTCTCCTTCCCCGGCATCCGCGCCTTCGACATCTCCGTCATCACCGAGGTCTGGGGCAGCGACCGCACCCTCCGCGGCGTCCCGCCCTTCGAACTCCACCGGGCCGCCGCCGACCCGGACACCCCCATCTCCCTGCGCGGCGGTCTCACCCTCACCCCCGACCGCCCGCTCAGCTGGCTCGACGACCTCACCACCACCGACCTGGTCCTCGTCCCGGGCATCGAAGACCCCGACGCCGACCTCCCGACCCCCGTCCTCGACGCGCTCCGCCGCGCCCACACCGCGGGCACCCCGGTCGCCTCGCTCTGCGCCGGCGCCTTCGTCCTCGCCCGCGCCGGACTCCTCGACGGCCGCCGCGCCGTCACCCACTGGCACCTGGCCAGAACCCTGGCCACCCGCCACCCAGCCGTCCAGGTCGAACCCGACGCCCTCTTCGTCGAGGACACCGGCGTCTGGACCTCCGCCGGCACCGCCGCCGGTATCGACCTCTGCCTCCACCTCGTCCGCACCGCCCACGGGGCCGAGGCAGCCGCCGCCATCGCCCGCGCGATGGTCACCGCCCCCTTCCGCACAGGCACCCAGGCCCAGTTCATCGAGCACCCCACCCCCCGCGCCGACCGCGACGCCGACGCCCTGGCCGATGTCCGCGCCCACGCCCTCGCCCACCTCGACGAGCCCCACACCGTCGCGACCCTGGCCGCCCGCGCCGGCATGTCCCCCCGCACCTTCGCCCGCCACTTCCAGGCCACCACCGGAACCACCCCTCTGCACTGGCTCATCACCCAGCGCGTCGCCGCCGCCCAGAAACTCCTCGAACTCACCGACCACCCCCTCCCCGAGGTGGCCCGCCGCGCGGGCTTCGGCAGCGAGGTCACGATGCGCCAGCACTTCGCCTCGCACCTCGCCACCAGCCCGCGCGACTACCGCAACGCGTTCCGTCACCCGGCGGGCAACAGCCCGATCGCCCGATAGGCCCGGTCCACCAGGGGCCGCGCCGTCTCCCGGGCCCGCAGGGCCCCGTCCCTCAGCACCTGATCCACGTGGCCGGGGTCCGCCGCGAGCTCGGCATGCCGCTCGCGCACGGGCCTCAGCAGCTCGACGACCGCGTCCGCCGTGTCCCTCTTCAACGCTCCGTACGATTCATATACACCGGCCAGCGCCTCGGGGTTCCCACCTGTCGCGGCCGCCATCAGATCGAGCAGATTCGCGATCCCGGGTTTGGCCTCCCGGTCGTACTCCACGTCCCGCCCGCTGTCGGTCACGGCCCGCATGATCTTCCGCCGCACGGTCTCCGCGTCATCGAGCAGATAGACGATCCCGGCCCCGTTCGCGTGCGACTTCCCCATCTTCGACAGGGGGTCCTGAAGGTCCATGACCCGCGCCGCCACCTCGGGCCGCGTCGCCCTCGGCACCGTGAACGTGTGCCCGTACCGCTGGTTGAACCGCACCGCCAGGTCCCGCGTCAGCTCCACGTGCTGCGTCTGGTCCTCACCCACCGGCACCTCGTCGGCCCCGTGGGCCAGGATGTCCGCCGCCATCAGCACGGGATACGTCAGCAACGACAGCCGCACGCCCTGCCCCGCAGCCCGCGCCAGGACGCTCTTCTCCCTGTACTGGATCATCCGCCGCAGCTCGCCGTCCGTGGCCGTGCACTCCAGCAGGTACGACAGCCGGGCATGCTCGTCCACGTGGCTCTGCACGAACAAGGTGCACAGCCCCGGATCGAGCCCCGCGGCGAGAAGCAGCGTGGCCGCCTGCCGACTCAGCCGCCGCACCCGCGCCGGATCGTGCTCCACGGTCAGCGCGTGCAGGTCCACGACGCTGAACAGCGCCTCCGCCCGATGCTGATCGACCTCGACCCACCGTCGTACGGCCCCGAGGTAGTTGCCCAGCGTCAGGTGCCCGGTCGGCTTGACCCCGCTGAAGATCCTCTTCATCGCGTTCCTCTCCCTCTTCTCCTGGGCGCCGACCCGGCGGCCCGGCTCCCGGAGGGGGAAACGCGAACGGCCGCCGAGGCGGCGGCCGCTTGCTGCATGCGCGAGTGGTGGGCCGCCGTCAGGCGTACGCTCCGGGTGTGACTACGCGTGCGCTCACCACCCGGTGGTGGGCCGCC
>NZ_JBEOXR010000015.1:0-139113 GCF_040296665.1 Streptomyces sp. NPDC002057 | reverse complement strand
GCCCGAGCGCATCCTCGTCGGAGGCTGGGCCGGACTCCAGCTCGGCACCCGCTTCCTGGAGACCGTGACCGGATACGCGAAGGAGTACGCCCTGAAGTACCCGGCCAGCCGCACCGCCGTCGGCCTCGGCACCCTCGGCCCGGAGGCCGTCACCGTCGGAGCGGCCCTGCTGCCCCTCGTCGACTTCTTCGCCCAGGGAGGCCGACGCCCCGAGAGCAAGCCCACCGCCCCCGCCCCCGCCTGGAAGTCGGCCCTCCAGGACCGGGTGTCCTCCTGAGGCGTGCCCGCGCGGCGCGCTCCGCCTGGGGCGCGCGCATCCCCGGATGCGCCCGCGTCGTCGCCCGCGCCTGAGCCCTGTGCGCGCTGCCCCTGGGCGTGTCTCCCGGGCGCGGCGGCGGGTCAGTCCGCCGCGCGGGGGAGGGGAGTGCCGACGATGCCGTTGACGAGCACGTCGAAGCCCCAGGACAGCCGGTGCTCGGGAGGGCCGGAGAGCAGCGCCGGCACATGGGCGCCCTGGATGTGCCGCCCCGCGCTTCGGAATTCCTTCGAGGGCACAAACATGGGGGCTGGTTCCCCATGCCGAGGAGGCGCCCCCCGTACCAGGATCGGACGTGTCGCGGAGCGAGGGGCCCGGTGGCGGAGGAGGGGTGATGGCGGTGCAGGTCGGACACGGGCGGGCCGAGGCGTCGCTGTCGGCGGTCGCACGGTGGTGGGGTGCCGGTCTCGTCCGCGGTGAAGCGGGCGAAGGGCGCCCCGACTGGGCCGCGTTGGCCGAGGAGGCCGTGGCCGCCGCGCCCGCGGAGGCCGTGGCACCCGAGGGGGAGTATCCGGGGCTGAGCGGCTTCGAGTGGGTCCTGCGGCCGTTCACCCTCCGCGCGGGGGAGCGGCTGGAAGGGCGCTTGTCGGAGCGGGCGCGGAGGCTCGTGGACCTGGCCGCCGTACGGGAGGACCTGCAGCGGCAGCTCAGCGGCAGGCTGGCACGGGCGGCGGCGCGGACGCTGGTCCTGGAACTCCACGAGGCACGGACCGCGGGGCTGCTCGAAGGGGACGACACGCGGGCCCGGTTCCGGGACTTCCTGGCCCGGACCGCTTCCCGGCGCGGTCTGTCCGCCCTGCTGGCCGGGCGGCCGGTCCTCGCGCGGATCCTGGGCCGGGCGGCGCTGGACTCGGCGGACGCCGTGGCGGAGGCGCTGGAGCGGTGGGCGGACGACCGCCCCCGACTGACCGCCGGCCTTCTCGGCGCGTCCAGGGCGTCGGACGCGGCTGGTGAGTCCCGTGCGGCCGGTGAACCCTATGCGTCCGGTGAACCCTATGCGGCCGGTGAGTCCCACGCGTCCGGTGAACCCTATGCGGCCGGTGAGTCCCACGCGTCCGGTGCACCCTATGTGGCCGGTGAGTCCCACGCGTCCGGTGCACCCTATGTGGCCGGTGAGTCCCACGCGTCCGGTGAGGCCGACGGGGCTCACGAGGGCTGCGAGTCCGGTGAGTTCGGCGGGTCCGGACGACAGGGGCCGGGGCTGCTCGTCGGGATCGAGCCCGGTGCCGGCGACGGGCACCGGAACGGCCGGAGCGTGATGCTGCTCCGCTTCGCCGACGGCACCCGCCTGGTGTACAAGCCGAGGCCCCTGGCCGCACACCGCCACTTCAACGCCCTCGTCACCTGGTACAACGGGCTGCCCGGCGCCGTGGACCTCCGCACCCTGCGGCTGCTCGACCGGGGCGACTACGGATGGGTGGAGTTCGTCGTCGCCCGCCCCTGCGCCTCCGCCGAGGAGGTCGAGACGTTCTACCGCCGCCAGGGCGCGCTGCTCGCCCTGCTGCACCTGCTCGACGGGACCGACGTCCACCACGAGAACCTGATCGCCGTCGGCGCCCACCCGGTCCTGGTCGACGTGGAGACCCTGTTCCACCCGCCGCTGCCGGTCGCCGCCACGGAGGATCCGGCGGCCCGCGCGCTCCACGACTCGGTGTACCGGGTCGGACTGCTGCCGCAGCTCCTCGTGGGTGACCACAGCGCCCTGGACGTCTCGGCGGTCGGCGGCGGACACGAGGCGGTGTCGCCCGTCGACCGGCCCGACTGGGCCGGGGCCGGCACCGACCGGATGCGTCTGGTGCGCAGGGCCGGGACGTTCGGCGAATCCGCCAACCGGCCCCACCTGGCGGGCGGCGGGCCCATCGAGCCCGGCGCCCACGTCGAGGCGCTCTGCGCCGGGTTCCGCGCCGGGTACACGGTGATCGGCGCGGCCAGGGAGGAACTCCTCCACGGGACGAGCCTGCTGAAGGACTTCGCCGAGGACGAGGTGCGGGTGGTGGTGCGTCCCACCTGGATCTACAGCATGCTGCTCGACGAGTCGACGCACCCCGGACTCCTGAAGGACGCGGACGAACGCCAGCGGGTCCTGGAGAGCCTGCGGACCGACCTGTTCGGCGCCGTCCTCGAACCCGGCCTGGTCGACGAGGAGATCGCCCAGCTCTGGTCGGGGGACGTGCCCCTGTTCACCGCCCGCCCGGGCCTGGAGCACCTGTGGGGCGCGCCGGAACGGCTGCCGGCCGGACGCGCGGAGCTGCCCGGGACCGAGCGCGTCGCCGCGAAGATCGGCGCCCTGGACACCGTCGACCGGCAGGACCAGGAATGGATCGTGCGGGCCGCCATGGCCACGACCTCCGGTGCCGCCGCGCACCGGCCCGCCGAGGGTCGGCGCACCGGCACCGCGGACCGCGCCCCGGAGCCGGAGCGGCTGTTGTCGGCGGCCCGCTCCGTCGGCGACCAGCTGGTCTCCCTGGCGTACCGCGACGGACCGCGCAGCAACTGGATCGGGCTGGAGCTCCTGGACGACCGCTACTGGCGGATCGGCCCCATGCCGGCCGATCTGGCCGGCGGCTACACCGGACCGGCCCTGTTCCTGGCCCAGTTGGCGGCGCTGACCGGGGCCGGGCACTACGCGGAGGCGGCCCGGACGGCCCTGGCTCCGGTGCCCGACCTGCTCGACGCGCTGAGCGCCCGGCCCGAGGACCTCGGCGCCGTGGGCTCGGGAGCCTTCTCCGGTCTCGGCGGCATCGCGTACGCGCTCACCGGGACGGCCCGGCTGCTCGACGACCCGGAGGTCGCCTCCTGGGCCGCCACCGCGCTGCGCCTGGCCACCGCCGCGACCCGGGCGGAGCGGGAGTACGGGGTGGGCGCGGGGCTCGCCGGTGGCCTCGTCTCCCTGCTGGCCGTCCACGGCTCCGGCGTCGGAGGCGGGGCGGAGCACACGGGCCGGGACCTCCGTCGGACGGCACGGGCGTGCGCGGACCGGCTCGCCGAGGCCGATGTCACGGGTGTCGGGCGGGGCTTCGCCGAGGGCGCCGCCGGCATCGGCTGGGCCCTGCTGCGGTTCGCCCGGGCCGAGACGGAACCCTGGGCCGGAGAGCCGCCCGCCTCCGGGGGCGAGGCCGTCGAGCGGTACAGGACCGCGGGACTGTCCGCCCTCCGAACGGCCGTCGGCGGGGGCCCGGACGGCAGCCGGGGCTCGGCCTGGTGCCGGGGGGACGCCGGCGTCGCCCTCGCCGTGCTGGACGCCCCGGGAGCGCTGGACGACCCGTACCTCGCGGCCTGGTCCCGTCGGACCGTCGAGGAGCTGGGCCGGGACCGGCCGGCTCCCGACGACAGCCTCTGCCACGGTGAGGCCGGAGTCTGCGAACTCCTGGGCCACGGGGCGCTCCCGGAGGCCCGCCCGCACTGGATCCGCCGGGCCGGGACGCTCCTCGCCTCCGTCGAGGAGCACGATGCCCGGAGCGGCGCCCCGGACGGGGTCCCGCACCCTGGCCTGCTGACCGGTCTCGCGGGGATCGGGCACGGGCTGCTCAGGGCGGGGTTCCCGGAGCGGGTTCCGTCGCTGCTCCTCCTGAGCCCGCCCGGCTCGGGCCCCGAACCGGGCTGACCGACGCGACGACCTCCGGGTCCGTCCGGACTGCTCCATCTGCCCCACCAGTCCCACCTGTTTCACCTGTTTCACCTGTTTCACCCTTCCCACCGCTCCACCCGCACGGCTCGGTACGACCACCACTTCTGCGAACACGAAGGACGAGTGAGGACCCATGCAGATCAGTGACTCGGTGAAGTACGTCGACGGCGGAGCCGGCGCGGAGACCTCGGTGCACGACGACCCGGTGGGCGAAGTGACGCTCCGGGCCGGCGGGACGCTCGGGCTCCGCGGCCGACTCCTGAGAGGGACGGGCCTGGACGCCGCCACCCTCGACCTGCCCTTCACCACCGGCACCGTCCCCCTGTCCTGAGGCGGAGCCCCTGACACCCCGCCGGGGGAGGTGTCAGGGACGACGCCGTGACGGAGCGGGCGTGGGCCGGGCCCGACGGCAGTGGGCCGGGGTGCTCCCCGGCCCACTGCCGCGCGCGAAAAGGTTCAAGTAGCCTGCGCCCATGCGAGCGACATCGTCGGTCATAGTGGGGCGGGACGCCGAGATCGGGGTGCTGGACGAGGCCCTGGAGAGCGTGCGGAGGGGCTCCGGACGGGCGGTGTTCCTCGTCGGCGAGGCGGGTATCGGCAAGTCCCGGCTGGCCGGCGAGTGCGCGCTCCGGGCGTACGACCGGGACGTGCCGGTGCTGCGCGGCCGCGCCACGTCCACCGGGCTCGTCGTGCCCTTCCGGCCGCTCGTCGAGGCACTGTCCTCGCGGTTCCGCGCCGCCGGCGCGCCGGACGATCCGGAACTCGATCCCTACCGGCCCGCGCTGGCCGGCCTCGTGCCGGAGTGGCGGGCCACCGCGACGGCCCCCGGCTACGCCATCTCCCTCGTCGAGCTGGCCGAGGCGCTGCTGCGGCTGCTGGCGGTGCTCGGCCGCGAGCGGGGCTGCGTGATCCTCCTCGAAGACCTCCACGACTCCGACACCGAGACCATCGCGGTCGTCGAGTACGTCGTCGACAACGTGGCGGACCTGCCGGTCCTGCTGGTCGGCACCCTCCGCCCGGACCCCGGTCCGGCGATGGACCTCGCACTGGCCGCCGAACTCCGCAACACGGCCTCGTTGAGGGAGCTTGAGCCGCTCGACGAGGCCGCCGTGCGGAGCATGGTGGACGCCTGCCTGGACGCGGGACCCGGTGAGGTGCCCCCGGCCGCACACCGGCACCTCTCGGAACGGGCGGGCGGGAACCCGTACCTGGTCGAGGTGCTCCTTGCCGACCTGCTCGACATGGGACGGCTGAGCAGGGCCGACGGCGGTTGGCTCCTCGCCGACCACGGCGAGGCGACGGTGCCCACGGGCGCCGTCCGCAGCTGGGCGCGCCGGCTCGGCCGGCTCGACGAGCCGGTGCGCGAACTGCTGCTCATCGCGGCGACGCTCGGCGGCCGGTTCTCCGTCGGAGCGCTCAGAGCGGTGACCGGCTTCGACGACCGCGCCCTCTTCTCCCACCTCCGGTCGGCCTCCGAGGCGGGGATCATCGCCCCGGACGGAGCCGCCCACGACCACTACACCTTCCGGCACGTGCTCACGGCGGACGCCCTCAGGGCCTCCCTGCCGCCCGCCGAACAGGCCGCGCTGGCCCGGCGCGCGGCCTCGGCCATCGAGGAGTGCGCCGAGGAACTCTCCGGCGAGCAGAGCCAGCTGGTGGCCACGCTGCGCCTCGCGGCGGGTGACAAGGCGGCGGCGTCCCGGCAGTTCGCCCAGGTCGGCCGGCAGATGCTGGACGCCGGAGCGTCGGGCTCGGCCGCCGTACTCCTCGAACGCGCCCGGGGGCTGGCCTCCGGCGGGGACCGCGACGACATTACGGTGCAACTGGCCATCGCCCAGGCGGAGTCGGGTCGGATCGACGAGGCGGCCGGACTGCTCGACGACCTCCCGCCCGCGCCCGCCGGGTCGCGGGCGGTGGAGGAGCGGGCCCAGGCGCACACGCAGGTCGCGTGGGTCGCGACCATGGCGGAGCGGCAGGAGGAGGCGCGCCGCCGGATCCGGGCCGCCCGGGCGCTGCTCGGGGCGGCCCCGCGCCCGGAGCAGGAGGCGGCGCTCGTGGTGGTCGAGGGTCACCTCGCGCTGCTGCCGGAGCGGGACGGCCAGGACCGTCCGGACGACCACGGCGGCCCGGATGGCGACCCGGGCCACGGGCGTGGCGGAGGTCGGGACGGGCGTGAGCGGTTGAGGGAGGCGGAACGTTCCGCCAGGAGTGCCGCGCTCACGGCCGAGCAACGCGGCCGCCCCGTCGTGGCCTGTCAGGCCTGGCAACTGCTCGCCCTGCTGTCCCGTGAGCGCGGTTTCGACGAGGCCGACGCCTGCCTGGTGCGGATGCTGGCGGTGGCCGAGAAGCACCGGCTGGCGGTGAGCCGCGCCGAGGCGCTCGTACGGCTCGGCACCAACGCGTTCATGCGGACCGGGGAGGCCACCCAGCTGGAGACCGCCCGTGCGGCGGCGTACGAACTCGGTTCCCTGGCCGTGCTCCAGACCGTGGACGGACTGCTCGCCATGCAGAGCGTGCTGGGCGGGCGCTGGGAGCGGGCCCGGGAGATCGTCGAGCGGTCCGTGG
The DNA here is from genome assembly GCF_040296665.1 of Streptomyces sp. NPDC002057. NCBI lineage: Bacteria > Bacillati > Actinomycetota > Actinomycetes > Kitasatosporales > Streptomycetaceae > Streptomyces > Streptomyces sp. NPDC002057. The sequence goes on along the minus strand of NZ_JBEOXR010000015.1, from coordinate 132,604 downwards.
AGGCCAGCGCCCGCCTCCAGAACCTGTCGGCCCACCGCTATCTGCTGCTCGTCGACGCCACGCTCGCGGCCCACCAGGGCCGGGCCCGAGAGCAGGAGCGGGCCCTCACCCGGTTCCGCAGGGCGGGCGGCGAGGAGTCGATGCTCGTGCCGCTGCAGCGCGGACTGTGCCAGGCCGTGGGGGCGTTGATGGCCGAGGACAGGGCGCGGGCGAACGCGGAGCTCGACGCGGCCCTGGCCTGGGAGCGGGAGCACCCGAGCTTCTTCTACCTCAGTGGCCGCTACGGGCTCCGCCCCCTGCTGCGGATCCTCGACGGCGACCGACACTCCCGGGGCGATCACGGCGATCACGGTGATCAGGACGCGGGCCGTGAGGCGTACCGGGAGGCGCTCGCCTCGCCCGGCGCGCAACTGGCCTGGAACCGGATGTTCCTCGGCATGGCCGACGCGGTGCTGCGCGGCCGGGACGGCGACCCGGACGGCGCCCGGCGCGCCGTGGAGGAGACCGGCCGCGCGGCGGCGGCGGTGTTTCCGCAGGCCTGGCACCTCGCCCTGCGGCTGACCGCGGAGGCCGCGCTCCACGACTCCTGGGGCGAGCCGGTCGCATGGCTGCGGCAGGCGGAGGAGTACTTCCACGAGGCGGGCGTGCAGCCGGTGGCCGGTGCCTGCCGGGCCGTCCTCCGGCAGGCGGGGATGAGCGTCCCGCAGCGCAGGGGCGGCCGGGAGCGGATCCCCGCTGAGCTGCGCACGGCGGGCGTCACCCCGCGCGAGTACGAGGTGTTCGTACTCCTCCCGGAGCGGCCCGGCAACCAGCAGATCGCCCGGCGCCTGTGCATCTCGCCCCGGACGGTGGAGAAGCACATGGCGAACCTGATGGCGAAGACCGGGTGCGCGGACCGCTCGGCACTGTGCGCGCTGTCGGCGGAGCGCGCGGACGACCAGGACCCGTCCGGCGCCTCCCCACGGGCCTCGCCGGCCTGAGGCTGCCGGTCGCCCGGCCCGCCGCCTGCCGGAACGTGGGTTGTATGGGGGCCCGGCGGGCCCGGGATGGGGGAGGTCCCCGCCGGTATGGGGGGCCGTGCCCCCAGGGCGCGTCCGCCGGTGAGGGAACTGTGCGGGTCCGGTACCGATGTGTGGAGGGAGGCGGTCGCCGGATCATCGAGCGACCGACCCGTTCCCGTCACCATCCGGAGGTTCGCTCGATGCCGCGTCCGTCCGCGCCACCCGCCGCGTCACCCGGCACGCTCCGGTTCTCGGTCCTCGGCCCGCTCGCGGTCCACCGGGACGAACAGGCCCTGAACCTGGGTCCGTTGAAGCAGCGCATCGTCCTCGCGATGCTGCTCGGCGCCGCCAACGCGCCGGTGTCCGTCGACGCGTTGACCGACGCGGTCTGGCCGGAGGAGCCCCCTCGGACGGCCCGCAAGAACATCCAGGTGTACGTGAGCGCCCTGCGCACGCTGTTCGCGGAGGACGAGCGGGAGCGGCCGCGGCTCACCCACACCGGGGGCGGATACGTCCTGCGCGTGGCGGAGGACGAGTTCGACCTCCTGGGGTTCCGCTCCCTCGTGCGGGCCGCCGAGGGACAGCCGCCCGGCCCGGCCGCCGGACTGCTGCGTCAGGCCCTCGACCTGTGGCAGGGGCCGCCGCTCGGTGACGACCTGCGGCAGTCGCCCCGGCTGGCCGAGGAGGCCGAGCGGCTCCAGCTGCGCCATCTGACGGCGTACGAGAGCTGGGCGGAGGCGGAGCTGGAACTGGGGGGCGCGCCGGTGGTCGTGGAGGGGCTGCGCGACCTGGTCGAGCGACACCCGCTGCGGGAGCGGCTCCGGTCCTCCTGGATGCGCGCCCTGAGCGGCTCCGGCCGGCAGCCGGAGGCGCTTGCGGTGTACGACGACTACCGGCAGCTCCTCGCCCGGGAGCTCGGCCTGGAGCCGAGCGGCGCCATGGCGGCCCGCTACCGGGCGATCCTCGCGGGTGACGCCCAGGTCGCTCCGGTCTCCCCGGTCGTTCGGGCCGGAGGGGTCGGGCCGGCCGGGTCGGTCCGGGCGGGCGCGCCGTCCGGGGGCGGCGCGGGCCCGGGGACGGAGAGCGCCGCCGAGGCCGCCCTGCCCCCCGACCTCGTCGACTTCACCGGCCACGGCGAGGAACTGCGGTACCTGCTGGACCTGATGGAGGACAGCGGCCCCGGTGGCGTCGTGCTGCTGTCCGGACCCGCCGGGGCCGGGAAGACCACGCTTGCGGTGCGGGCCGCCCATCTGCTCGGCGGCCGGTTCACCGACGGACGGCTCTGTATCTCCCTGCGGGACGCGGACGGCTGTCCGCGCCCCCTGACCGACGTGCTCGCGGAACTCGGCGAACGCACCGGCCGGACCGGGTTCTCCGGGCCCGGAGCGTGGCGCGAGTGGCTGGCGGAGCACCACGCGCTGGTGATCCTGGACGACGTGCCCGAGGAGAGCGCCGTACGGCCGCTGCTGCCGTGCGGCGGGCGGAGCAGGGTGCTGCTCACCGCACGCGGCCAATTGGGCGGTCTCGCACCGGTCCACCGGGTCTCCGTCCCGCCACTGGGCACCGCCGAGGCCGTGCAGCTGCTCGCCGGGCTCGTCGGCCTGCCGCGGGTGCGGGCCGACCGGGAGGCCGCGCTGCGCATCGTGCGCGCGTGCGGCGGGTCGCCGCTGGCGGTCCGGGTGAGCGGCATGCGGCTCGCCGTGCTCCGCCACGTACCGCTGCGGGAGTTCGCGGACCGGCTCACCGACCCCGACGGGGCCCTGGACGAACTGACCTCAGGGGACGTGTCCGTACGGCGATGGCTGGACCGGGGCTGGGAGGCGCTGCCGGAGGAGTGCGGCCGGGACGCGGGACGGCTGGCCGCGGGCACGGGGGACGGTCCGTTCGGTCTCGCCGACGCGGCCGAGGCCCTGGGGTGCGACGAGCGGCACGCCGTACGGGTGGTGGAGGCGCTCATCGACGCCGGGATGGTGACCTCACCGGGCGGCGAGGTCGTGGCGCACGCCGCGCAGTACGAGATGCCGCACCTGATACGGCTGTACGCGCGCGGCGCGTGGCACGGAGCCCCGGTCCTGACCGCCCGCTGAGGGCCGCGGGCCAAGGGCGCCCGGCGCCGCACATGTCGGGCGTCGGGCGCGAAGGCCCGGCGCCGCGGGCCGCGCGGCGCCCCCTGCGCCGGCCCCGGCCGCCCACCCCCGTCGGGCGGCCGGAGCCGGTCGTTCAGGGGGTCGCGGGGCCGGGGCGCTCCGGGGCGGGCAGGCCCACCCGGGCGGCCAGGAAGGCGAGGCACTCGGCCTGGAGCGCCACCGCGCGGGACGCCGAACGTTCGCCGTGCCCCACACCGCGCTCCAGCCGGAGCAGGACCGGCCCGTCACCGGAGGTGGCGTGCTGCAGCGCGGCGCACATCTTGCGGGCGTGCAGCGGATCGGTCCGGGTGTCACCGTCCGCGGCGGTCAGGAGCACCGCCGGGTACGCGGTCCCCGGCGTGACGCGGTGGTAGGGGGAGTAGCCGAGCAGCGTCGGCAGCCGTGCGGGGTCCTGGGCACTGCCGTACTCGGGGGTCCAGCTGGGGCCGAGCCCGGACAGCTCGTAGCGGACCATGTCGAGGAGCGGGGCCATGCACACCACGGCGGCGTACTTCTCCGGCTGCTGGGTGAGGGCGGCGCCGACGAGCAGTCCGCCGTTGGAGCCGCCCATGACCGCGAGCCCGCCGGGCTCGGTCCAGCCGTCCGCGAGCAGCCGGTCGGCGGCGGCGGCGAAGTCGTCGAACGTGTTCTGCTTGTGCTCCCCGCTGCCCGCCCGGTGCCAGGCCTCGCCCTCCTCGCCGCCGCCGCGCAGTCCCGCCCAGGCGAACACCCCGCCGGCCCGGACCCAGGCCAGGACCTGGGCGCGGTACCGGGGGGACATGGTGCGGCCGAAGCCGCCGTACCCGGTCAGCAGGGCCGGGCGGGGACGGTCCGGGCGCCCGGCCGGGGAGATCACGAACATCCGTACCGTCGTCCCGTCCCGCGAGGGGAAGGCGACCTGGCGGGTCACCGCACCGCCGACCGCGCGGCCTTCCGGGGCGTCGCGCTCCCAGCGCGTCACGCGCAGCGTGCGCGCGTCGAAGCGGAGCACCCGGGGCGCCGTGACGAAGTCGGTGTACGCGAACCAGGCCTCGTGACCGCCGGGCGGCCCGGCCGTGAAGTCGCCGACCGCGCCGGTGCCGGGCAGCGGGACCGTGGCCACCTGCCGTCCCTCGACCAGGTCGTGCACGGTCACCTCGGCCACCGTGTCGCGGGTCCAGGCGGCCAGTCCGAGCGGGTGCTTCAGCTCGGGACCCGAGAGCACGACCAGGTGGGTGAGGACCGCGCCGGGCCGTTCGGGGACCACTTCGCGCCAGGCAGCGGGGCCCAGGTGGAGTTCGGCGGGTCGGCACGCGACGACGCGCCCCCGGGCGGCGTCACGGTCGGTACGCAGCCACACCGGGTCTCCCGGACCGGTGCCGGGCACCATGTGCAGGCGGGTGGCGGCGGCCCTGCCCTCCTGGACCGGCCGGAGCGCCGGGCGGTCGAGCGGGCCCGCGGCCAGGTCGGCCAGGTGGAGGTCGGTGCCCCGGCCGGTGCCGAGGGTGGCCGTCACGGCGAGCCAGCGGCCGTCGGCGGTCACGGAGACGGAGTAGAACTCCGTTCTGTCCCGCCCCTCGCCGAAGACCACGGCGTCCGCCTCGGGCGCCGTCCCGAGCCGGTGCAGCTGGACCCTGCGGTGGTAGCGCTCCTCGCCCGGGTGCAGCCGGGGGTCCAGGTAGCGGACGTAGTAGAACGCCCCGCCCCCGGGCAACCAGCCGATCGACGACTTCCGCACCCGGTCCACGGGCCCGTCGACCACCGCCCCGGTGGCCACGTCGAGCACCCGCAGCACCGAGTCCTCCGTCCCGTCCCGGGACACCTGGAAGGCCAGCAGATCGCCCTCCACGGAGGGCTCCCAGGAATCGAGCACGGTCCGTCCCGACGGATCGAGGGCCGCCGGGTCGAGCAGCACCCGCTCCGCCGTGCCCGCCCCGGCCCCGGCCACCACGAGCACGGGGTGCTCCCGGCCGGCGTCCTGGCGCAGCCAGAAGACCCGGTCGCCGCGCACCTTGGGCGACCAGACGCGGTCGACGGAGTTGAGCGCCGCCACCTCCGCCTCCCACCGCTCCAGCCCGGGCCAGGACGCGCGCTCCGCCGCGTAGAGGGTCTCCTGCTCCGCGCTCCAGCGGAGCGTTGCCGTGGACCCGGCGTCCTCCAGCCAGCGGTACGGGTCGGGGACGCGCAGCCCGTGGAGCTCCTGGACGACGTCCTGCCGCTCCGCGTGCGGGTACTGGCGCCGTGTCGGTCGGGCGTCGGTGGTCACTCGGGCTCCCTCGGTCGTGGTGGGGCGGACGGTGGAGGCGGGCCCCGGCCGTCGGCACGGACTGCCGACGGGCGGGGCCCGCTCGTAGCTGGGGCGCGAGGCGCCCGGTCAACGCGTCAGAGGTCGTTGGAACGGTTGATCACGCAGGCGGCGAGTTCCTCCTCGTCGCTGTGGGCGACGACTTCGAGGTCCTCGCTCTCGGCCGGCTCCGGGGTCGTGGGCTCGGGCATGTCCGTCCTCCTCGGTCGACGGCGTCGGTCGCGCCGCCTCGGCGCGAACCTACGGACCCTGGGTTGTGGAACGGTCGGCAGAGGGTTCGGAACCGGTATGCGGCGAATGGGCTCTGACGTCGGCCTCCACCTCGGCCTCCACCTCGGCCTCCTCGTCGGCCTCTGAACCGGCCTCCACCTCGGCCCGCGCGTCCACCTCCGCATCAGCCTCGGCCTCGTGCCCGGCACCGCCCTTCGCCTCAGCCCCCGCACGGGGCTCCGTGCCGGTCTCCGTGCCGGTCTCCTCGGCCGTCTCCGTGCCGGGCAGGGCGAGCCAGGCGTAGACGCCGGCCAGGACGACGACCGCCCCGGACACCGCGAAGATCGTGTCGATGGGGCCGAACCGGACGCCGCCGACGGAGCCCGCCACGTCCCGCAGCACGGAGCCGGCGAGCCAGCCGGACAGGACCGCGGCGAGCATCGACGCCAGCTTCGTCACCGGATAGAACACGGCCATCACCCGCCCCCGGAAGTCCGGGGGCGCCGCCGCGAGCAGCAGCGGTGCCATCGCGGTGTTCAGCACCGTGAGCGGAACGGCGAAGACGAACAGCAGGGCGACGCCGCCGAGGAAGCCCGACTGGCGCGAGTAGGCGACCAGGAGCACGCCGCTCACCAGCAGGCTGACCCAGGTGCTCCGCCGCGCCCCGAGCCACTCCACCACCCGGCCCGCGCACAGCGCCCCGGTGATGCCGCCCGCTCCCATGGCCATGCCGATGTATCCGTAGAGATGGGCCGAGGCGTGCAGGTTGTCGGTGGTGAAGAAGACGTTGAGCGTGCTCAGCGCCCCGATCCCGAACTGGCCGATGACGGCGATCAGGAGCAGCGCGACCAGGAACCTGCTCCGCGCGAAGAAGCGCACACCGGCCACGAACTCCTTCCGCAGTCCGCCCTGTTGTCTGCCGGTGGCCTTCCGGGTGCCGCCCGGCCGGGCCGTGCCCGCGGCCGTCGCCCGTAGCCCGATGGAGCGGATGGCCACGTACGACACCGCGTAGGTCAGCGCGTTGAAGAGCAGGGCCCACTGCAGGCCGGCGGTGAACAGCAGCGGCGCGGCGAGCGGCGGGCCGATGATCCAGGCCGTCTCCCCGGTCGCCTGCGCGATACCGGCCGCGCGGGCACGGTCGGCCTCACCCGTCACGAGGTCCGCGAGGATCGCGAAGCGCGCGGGGGAGAAGAACTGGCCGGCCGCGTGCAGCAGCAGCACGGTCGCGTAGACGACGCCGAGCCAGGCGCCCGCCGGGAGGGCGTCGGCCGGCAGGAAGGAGACGACGGTCAGCAGGGCCACGAGCCCGCCGCGGAGCACCTCGGTGCCGAGCAGGGTGCGGAGCTTGTCCCAGCGGTCGACGAACACGCCCGCGAGCGGGCCGATGACCAGGACGGCGACGCTCGACGCCATCAGGACGCCGCTCACCGCCATCGGCGCCCACGCCTCGCCCTTCGCCAGCACGGTGGCCACCCACAGCACCAGTGTGGTGCTGAAGACGGCGTCGCCGACGGACGAGACGGCCTGGCCGAACCAGAGCCGGGTGTAGTCGGGGTTGATCAGCGTGAGGCGTGGTGTCATGACGGCCTCGGCGACGGGACGACGGACGCCATGAGGGCGGTCACCAGGGTCGTGTGGTACGCCTTGCGGAAGAACGCGCCGCCCGTCGTGGACGCGGGCGCCATGAGCGCCGCGGACCGCGCCGGGATCGCCCCGTCGGGCCGCTGGGCCCGGACGAGACACTCCACGGCCGCCGAGCCCGAGGACGTCCGCAGCGGATCGACGCCCAGGATGTACTGGGTGAGGACGAGCTCCGCCGCCAGGTCCCACCGGTCGTGCGCGACGCAGTGGAGCAGCATCAGGTCGACCAGCTCCGACGCGGGGGAGCGGACGTCCTCCGCAAGCCCGGTGGCGGCGCGGCCGAAGTCGCCCAGGTAGAAGGCGGTGTGCGTCAGGGCGTACGCCTGCGGGGTGGTGAGCGGTGCCGTGCTCTCCGGCGTCCGCGTGCCGCTCCCCGGTGCCGCGTCCGCCGCCCTCGCCTCCCCCTCGGGCCCGGCGGCGCGGAAGGCGACGAGCGGGCTGTGCGGGAGGAGTGCGGCGTACGGCTCGACGGTGTGGCGCACCCCGGCCTTGTCCGCGTAGTAGCGGATCTCGACGCGCCGGTACGCCGACTTCCCCCGCGACGAGAGGAAGTCGGGGTCCAGCCGTGCGAGCGCGGCCCGGCACTGTGTCCCGTCGATCCCGTCGGGGGCCAGCGCGGCGTAGATCAGCCCGTACGTGGCGGCGTACCCGGGCACCTCGTCGAAGAGCCGGGGGAAGTCCGGGTCCTGCCAGAGCTTCCGTACCAGGGCCGTCGCCCCGCCCAGCGCCTCCGGGGTGCCGTTCGGGCCGCCCGCGCGGTGGCAGAGCAGCGCCAGTTCCAGCGCCGCCTTCGCCTTTCCGTGCGTGGCCGAGGGGGCGCTCGCCGAGAACGGGTCGAAGTGGTCGAGGTTCCTTCCCAGCCAGCCGAGCGCGCCGGCCGAGAGCTGCTCCAGGGGAGAGGGCATGGCTACAGGCGCCCCGTCTCGTGCAGGTGGTCGAGCAGGGCCGTGTCGACGGTGTCGCGGAACCGGGCGAGGGTCCGCGCGTCCTCGTCGTAGCTGTACAGGTCCTGGCAGGCGATCCACCGGTCGCCGGTCACCGCGCTGGGCAGGTAGCCGTCGGTGACCGTCCCGACCTCCCAGTCGGGCTTGCCCGCGGTCTCCCAGCAGCTGGCCAGCGTCCCGTCCGCGCTCACGACGGCGCCGTAGCGGCCGTCGGCGTGACCGCAGGTGACACAGGTCTTCTTGCCGCCGGGGCGGCTCACCGTGAAGCCGAGTTCGAGCGCCCGGCGCTGCCACCGGGTGAACGCGGCCGAGAGCTCCCCGTTGTGCAGGAGGCTGTTGGCGTATCCCACGCCCACGTCGCCGATCCGGGCGAAGTACAGGGTGCACCGCGCGGGGTCGAGGGCGGCCGCGAGCCGGTCGACCAGCGCGTCGACCCCGTGGAAGGTCTCCTGGGAGACGTTCACCCGCAGCGTCCAGCGGATCGGGGTGGCCTCGGAGGCCCTGACGATGTTGCGGACGATCTTGTCGAAGGTCCCGCTGCCGTCCGCCCTGCCGACCCGGATCCGGTCGTGGTCGTCCCGGTCGCCGTCGAAGGTGACCTGGACGGACGTCAGCCCGCGGTCGGTGAGGCGCCGGGCCAGCGACGGGGTGAGCAGGGTGGCGTTGGAGATCATCCAGGCGGAGGTCGGCGCGATCTCCGCGGCCCGCTCCAGGAGTTCCACGCAGCCGCGCGGGTTGAGCAGGGGCTCCCCGCCGAAGAGCAGGATTCTCAGCTTCTCCAGGCCGGCGGCGGCCATCTGCCGCTCGGTGAAGCCGAGGATCGAGGTGATCGTCTCCGAGCTCAGGCGGGTCCGGGCGATCCGGGGCGGCCGGCTGCCGCCCGCCAGGTCCTGGGCGGTGTTCTGGAAGCAGTACCCGCACCCCAGGTTGCAGTGGGTGCTGGTGAGGACGGTGAGCGCGTAGGCATGGACCCGGGCGGGGGCGAACATGCCGCTCTCGCGCAGCCGTTGTTCCGCCTCGGGGTACAGGCCTCCGTCGGCGGTGACGTGCCGGTCGCCGAGCCGGGCGACCCCGCCCGGGCCGAGGAACCACCAGTTCCGCTCGCCCCGGAGCAGACGCGCTCCGGTGGCCGCGAGCGCGGTCGGCCCGGCCGACGCCACGCCCGCGGGGCCCGGAACCCGGGCGGCCGCGCCCGCTCGTCCGATGCCCGCGTCCGGGGCGGCGCCCGCCGCCTGGTCCACGGCCGTCGCCTGTCCGATGCCCGCCGTCCGGTCCACGGCTGTCGCCTGGTCGATGCTCATCGCGTCTCCCGCGCTGCCGATGCCGCAGTGGTGGAGACCCCGCCGTTCCGGCCGCCGCCGACGACGATGGTCGCCAGGGCCGTGACGAGGGTCGCCTGGTAGGACTTCCGGAAGTAGTCGACGGGCGTCGCGTCCGCCGGGGCACGCCGGACGACGGACCGGCCGGGGATCGCGCCGTCGGGCGCCTGCACCTCGGCGAGCATCCGGATCCCGGCCGCCCCGGAGGGCGTACGCAGGGGATCGGCGCCCAGGCAGTACTGGGCGAGCACGAGCTTGCCGACGAGGTCCCATTCGCCGAGGCCCACACAGTGGTGGGTGAGCCGCTCCACCACCTGGAGCGCCTGCTCCCGGGCGTCCTCGGTCAGACCGGGGTCACGGAGGCCGAAGTCGCTGAGGTAGAAGACGGTGTGCGCGACCACGCAGACGTCCAGGTCGGCCACGGGCAGCGCGGCGGCCCGGGCGGGCAGGCTGGCCGCGTACAGCTCCTCGTACGAGGCGAACCGGTGCTCGGCGCCCGCGAGATCGGCGTAGTACCGGGCTTCCAGATGGACGTACGGGGACTTCCCGCGCGGCGCGAGATAGCCGTCGGCCGCCGACCGGGCGAGGACCGTGCGGGGGCCGTCGGTGACGGCTCCGGCGGGGGTCAGCGCCGCGTACATCAGCTCGAACTGCCGGGCGTACCTCCGGTCGAGGGTCAGCAGATGCGGGAAGTCCGGTCGCTGCAGGGCCCGTTCGACGAGCTCGGTGACATCGCCGAGGGCGGCGTCGGCCGGCCCCGCCTTGCTCCAGGAACGGCGCAGGAGCGCGAGTTGCAGGAGGGCCTTGACGCGTGGGGTGACCGGCAGGTCGGCGTGGCCGGCGGGCGAGTCGAGGTACCCCGCCCGCTCCGCGATCCACCGCCGCGTACCCGCGGACAGACTCGCCACGGCCTCATCGAGGCCGACTGATCGCGTACTCATGGTCCTCCTTCGGGGGTGCGGAGGCCTGGGCCACCCGCTCGACGATGTCGGCCGCGCGCGCGGCGCTGTTCCCGGCGGCGAGCCCGCCGCCGAGGGCACGCGCGCGGGTCCGCAGGGAGTCGTCCCGCCCCACCGACTCCAGCAGCGCCGACAGCTCCACGGACGGGGTCTTCGGGTCGCGCACGGCCACGCCGGCCCGCACGCAGGCGCCGGTGAGCAGCGGCTGCTCGGAGCCGTTGGGCGAGAGCGCCAGGGGACGTCCGCGCAGCAGGGCGGCCAGCACGGGGGCGGAGGTGCCGTTGGCGAGCACCATCGTGGACCGGTCGACGAGCGGACCCATCCAGGGCTTGCGCACGAGCACGACGTCGGCGCCGGGAGCGGGCCGGGGGTCCGTGGACCTGCCCTGCTCGACCACGGCCTGGAACCGGCCGCCGGTGAACGCCTCGTTGAGCCGCGGCCACAGGCTCGCGCCCCCGAAGAAGCGGCCCAGATGGACGTAGACGACGGGCTTGCCGGACCGGTCCAGCCGATCCGCGACCGCCTCGACCTCGCCCGGGCCGGGAGCGGGCTCCCAGGCCAGCGGCCCCACGTGCCGTACCCGCTCGGGGAGTTCCGCGCCCGGGTACTCCAGGGCCGGATCCCCGCGGAGCAGCAGCGCGTCACCGTACAGCGGGCTGTCCGCCCACCGGGAGGCCCGCCCCGCCAGACCCGTCTCCTCCCGCGTCTCGGCGTGGATCCGCAGGCAGTCGAGGGTCCGGCTCTCCCGGGTCCTGCCCAGGTGCGGCTCCCCTTCGCCGCCCCTCCGGTAGTCCCACAGATGGACCGAGAGCCCGATCACGACCACCGGGATGTCCAGCGTCTCGGCGGCGAGCAGGGCGCCGTTGCAGAGCACGGAGGTGACCAGCAGATCGGCCCGTGCCTCCCGGGCCGCGCGCAGCGTCGCCCGGTACTGCGCCGCACCGGTCTTCCCCCACCACGTGGCGGAGAACGCCCGATGGCCGCCGAACTCCTCCGCCGTCGCCACCGGCAGCCCGGCCCCGGCCACGACGGGCACGGCGCCGGCCCTGGCCAGCACGCTGACCCGGTGGCCCCGGCGCCGCAGTTCACGACCGGCCGCGAGGGCCGGGTAGAGGTAGCCGCCGTCGCTGAGCGGGCAGAGCAGGATCTTCACGACGTGCGCGCTCCCTCGGGATCAGATGGGCGGCGGCGGGTGGTGCCGCGCCCGTGAGGTGGCCGCGGGCCCCCCGGTCCTGGCACGATCTGCCGAGAACCGGGTGGCCCGCGAGGTACTCAGGTCGAGATGCGTCGCGTCAGGAGATGTCGCTCGAGTTGTTGACGATGCAGCCGGCCTCGGCCTCCTCGTCCTCGCCGTGCGCCACGACCTCGATGTCCTCGTCCTCGATCGGCTTCGGGTTCGTGTTCTCGGGCATGTTCGTCCTCCTTGTTGGACGGCGTCGCTGCGCCGGCTGAGAAGAACGTACGGATCGGCGGTATGGGAACGCCTGGCCGCCGGTTCGGCGCCGGTAAACGCCGACGACGCGGGCGCGGTACGGCCCCGCGCCCCGCCCGAGCCCCCTGTCACGCCCCCCGCGCCCGGCCGTCCCGCGCCCGCTCGCACCCGCCCGGAGCTGGGAACCAACCGATCTCCAGGCGTTCCCGAACCGGAAGTCAGCCGGCCACCGGCACGCTCCAGGTCATGTCCGCGCGCGACACGAACACGGGGGAGGAACCATGGACCTTGCGGAGCTCATCGGCCTGCGGCCGGTGCCCTGCGGCGGTCTCCTGGTGGCGCTCACCCGCCGCTGCCCCATGAGCTGCGCGCACTGCTCCACCGGTTCCTCCCTCTCCGTCTCCGAGGAGCCGGACCCGGACCAACTGCTGCGGTTCATCGGTTCGTTCGGTACGGAGGACCGCCCCGAGGTGGTCATGCTGACCGGCGGCGAACCGCTGCTGCTGCCCGAGCTGGCCGCCCGCCTGGCCGTACTCGCACGCGCCAGGGGGTCCCGGGTGGCGCTGCTCAGCGGCATGTTCTTCGCGCGCGGCGGACGCGTCCCGGACCGGACCATGCGGGCGATCACGGCCCTCGACCACTTCTCGGCGAGCCTGGACGTCCACCACGAGCGGGAGATCCCGCGCGCGGACGTGCTGAGCGCCCTGCGGGCCGTACTCGACGCCGGGGTCCCCGCCAGCATCCACCTCACGGGCGCCGGCGCCGACGACCCGTACCTGGCGGAGGTCGTCGCCGACGTCCGCCGTGTCTTCGGCGCCGGGATGCCCCTGCTGGTCAACGAGGTCCGGCCGCTCGGCCGCGCCGCGCGCCTCGCCCTGCCGACACCCCCCGGTCCGGACGGCTCCCGCGCGGCGCCGTGCGCGCTCGCGGCCTGGCCGGTGGTCGCCTTCGACGGGACCGTGGCCGCCTGCTGCAACCAGTGGACGGTGGACCGGCGCCCCGTCCCCCCGCATCTGCGGCTCGGGCACATCGCCGACGACGACTGGCCGGCCGTCCGCGCCCGCTCCCTCGGCTCCCCGGTGCTGCGGATGCTGCGCGCGGTCGGTCCCCGGCGCCTCCACGAACGGTACGAGAGCGAGCCGGCCCCCGCGGGCTACTGCCGCAGCTGCCACGCGCTCGCCGACCGGCCGGAGGTCCTCGCGGGCGCGGCCCGCGACGCGGGCGGCCGGGTCGGCGCACTCCTCGACCGGCTGAGCACGGACCAACAGCTCGCGGCGGGACCCGCCGCGCTGGTACGCCGCATGGGCTGCGCCCGCTACGCGCACCTGGTCGAGTCGCCTGCTCGGGACGAACCACCCACCGGAGGCGGACCGGCGGCGGGAGGCGAGCGCCCCGCGGTCGCCGGACCGCTGCCCGCCGTCGAGCCGCTCCCGACCGCCGCCCGGACGGCCCCGCCCGCCGTCGAGCCGCCGCCCCCCGCCGCCGTACTCGGTCTGCTTCCCCTGATCGAGCCGCTTCCCGGAGAGAAGAGGAGCTGCCGATGAACGCCACCGCATCCCTCGCGCTCAGGACCAAACTCACGCCCACCACCCCCGTCCTGAGAGCCGCGACCGCCGCCCTCTGGCGGCCGGACGGACTCCGGCAGCGGTACGTGCGCTACCTGGCCGCCATGCATCCGCTCGTACGGGCCTCGGTGCCGCTCCTGGAACGGGCGGCCGAGCGGTGCGCCGAGCTGGGTGACCCGGCCTCGCGGCTCCTCGCGGCGTACTACCTCCGCCACGCCGAGGAGGAACGCGACCACGACGCCTGGCTCCTCGACGACCTCGCCGCCGCCGGAGCCGGACCCGCCGCCGTGCCCCACCCCGTCGTGGTGGAACTCGCCGGGGCGCAGTACTACCGGATCGAGCACGAGCACCCCGTCGCGCTCCTCGGCTACATCGCGGTCCTGGAGGGCAACGCGCCCGGGCCCCGGCTCGCGGACCGGCTCAGCGAGGCCACCGGGCTCCCCGACCGCGCGTTCCGCACCCTCAGGGAACACGCGGAGCTCGACGGGGGCCACCTCGACGACCTGCACCGCGTGCTCGACGAACTCGCCCCGAACCCGGCCCGGCAGACCGCCGTCTCCGTCAGCGCCCTGCACACGGCCAACCTGCTCACCCGGCTCTTCCTCTCCCTCGCCGCAGACCCCGGAGGACACCCGTGACCGACCACCCCACCACCCCGCCCGACGACAGCGCCCCCTCCGAGCCCACGCTCGAGGCGCTCGCCGCCGCCGGGTTCGACGTCGACGCCCTCAGCGAGGAGCAGCAGGAGGTCGTCCGCGCGCTCACCCCGGACGAACTGGCGCTGCTCGTCGACATCAGGGGACGGCTCGACGCCGCGGCCCCCGAGGTGCAGGCCCACGCGGACGTGGCCGGCGGCGCCCTCTTCTGACCCCGGCCGCCCCTCGGCCCCCTGCCCACCGGAGGAACCCATGTCCTGCGCCTCGTGCCGGAGCGCACTGCCGCACGGTGCCCGGTTCTGCCCCTCCTGCGGCACCCCGTGCGCCGCGGGGCCGGTGACGGCCAGACCGACCGGCCGCAAGGTCGTGACCGTCCTCTTCTGCGACCTGGTCGGCTCCACGGCGCTCTCCGGGGCCCTGGACGCCGAGACCCTGCGTTCGGTGACGCTCCGGTGGTTCGACCTGATGCGGCTGCGGATCGAGGAACAGGGCGGCACGGTCGAGAAGTTCATCGGGGACGCCGTGATGGCCGTCTTCGGCGTGCCGACCGTGCGGGAGGACGACGCCCGCCGCGCGGTCTCCGCCGCCCTGGCCATGCGGGAGGCGCTGACCGGGCTCAACGTCCGTCTGGAGGAGGCCGTCGGCGTACGCCTGGAGATGCGCATCGGTGTCAACACCGGTCAGGCGGTCACGGGTTCGGCGACCCTGCGGCAGGCCATGGTCTCCGGCGAGGTGGTCAACATCGCCGCCCGCCTCGAACAGAACGCCGCCGCCGGGGAGATCCTCATCGGCCCGGACACCCTGGCGGCCGCCGGGCCGGGCGTCCGGACGACGGAGACCGGCCCCTTGCTGCTCAAGGGCAAGAGCGACCGGGTGGCGGCCCACCGACTGCGCGGTCTGGACGAGGAGGACGGCCCGGAGGCGCTGCGCCGCTTCGACCTCGGATTCGTCGGCCGGACCCGTGAACTCGCCCTGATGGAACAGGTGCTGGACCGCGTGGTCAGGAACCGCCGGGGCGATCGCCTGGTGGTCGGAGGGGAGGCGGGCCAGGGCAAGACCAGGCTCGTCCGCGAATGGCTCCAGCGGGCGACGGCAGCTGCTCCGACGACAGCGACGGGGGCCACCGCCACCGCCATGACGGTCACGTCCGAGCCCGCGGCCACCACCCCCGCCCCACCCTCCGCCGAAGGCCGTCTCCGCCACGGTGTCGGGCGGTGCCGCGCCCGGGGTGAACAGCCCAGCCTCGGGCCGCTCGCCGACGCCGTGGCCGACCTCCTGAAGACCGTCGGCACGGCCGGGCCCTCCCCCGAACTGGACCTGCTCCACCAGGGCCTGCTCCTGGACGGGACGCCCAACCCGTCGCCCGCGGACACCTGCGCGGCGCTCGCCAAGGTCCTCGCCGACCTCGCCGGGACGGAGCCCGTCGTGCTCGTGATCGACGACTGCCAGTGGGCCGCGCAGCCGCTCTTCGACGCGCTCGACCGGCTCCTGCGCGCCCTCTCCGACGCCCCCGTCCTGACCGTCCTGCTCACCCGCCCCGAGCTCTTCGACGTACGCCCCGAACTCGCCCTGGACGCCGTACCGCTCGGCGGACTCTCCGATGCGGAGGCGCGGCTCCTCGCGGCCGAGCTGGCCGGGGGCGCGGCGGACGGCGAGCCGCTCGCCCCGCAGGTCCTGGCGCGGGTGGGCGGGAACCCGCTGCACCTGGAGCAGCTGCTGGTCGCCGGGCATCCCGTCGACGCGGACAGCGTGCCGCTGCCGCTCCAGGCGCTGATCGGCGCCCGGATCGACGCGCTCGACGTGCCCGAGCACCGGGCCCTGGGCCTGGCGTCCGTCCTCGGCGGCGACTTCACCGCCGCCGAGCTGGCCGCACTCGCCGGGCCCGCCGCGGAGACGTGGACCGGGGCCGAACTCCGCACCACCCTGCACCGGTTGGTCCGGCACCGACTGATCAGGCCCGACGGCGGCGCGTTCCGCTTCGCCGGAGGCCTGATCCAGGAGGTCGTGTACGCGAGCCAGTCCAAGCAGGACCGGGCCGACCGGCACGAACGGGCGGTCCGGCTGGAATCGGTGCGGGACCGGGGCGGCGCGGCCGTCGGCGCCCACCTGGAGCAGGCGTACCGCTACCGGGTCGAGCTGGGCGCCCAGGACGCGCACACCGACGGTCTGCGCCGGCGCGCGGCCGACGCGCTCGCCGAGGCCGGGCGTCTCGCGCTGGCCCACGCCGACCCCGTGTGGGCCGCCGACCTGCTCGCCCGCGCGAGTGCCCGGTACACGGCGGGCGAGCCGGGCAGCACGGCGACGCGGCGACGGCTCGGCCAGACCCTTCTCGACCTGGGCCGGAGCGCCGAGGGCACCGAACTCCTCGAAGCGGTCCTGGCCGAGGCCCCGGAGAACGGCCCGGACGGCGGTCCGGTCGCGGTGGAGGCCGCCCACGCCCGCCTCGGTCTGGCCTCCGCGGGCCACTCCCGGGGGAGGGACGAGACCCCCGGCGAAGCCGCCGCCGCCACCCTGCCGGTCTTCGCGGCGGCCGGTGACGAGCTCGGCCAGGCCAGGGCCTGTCTGCGGCTCGCGCAGGCCGCCCAGGAGGAGGGACTGCACCGGGCGGCGGAGCAGCTGCTCGCCCGCGCCCTCGACCACGCGGTGCGCGCCGACGCGGAGCCCGAGCGGGCCGCGGCCCTCGGGGCGACGGGCGTCTCGCTCTGGCGCGGCCCCCAGCCGGTCGTGGAGGCCGTGGCCCGCTGCCGCGCACTCCTCGCCGAACAGGGGGCCGGCCGCCGGGCCGTCCGGCTGACGCTCAACTGCCCGCTCGCGGTGGTACTGGCCCTCCACGACGACCACGACGGCGCCCTCGCCTGCCTCGCCGAGGCGGAGCAGCTCGCGAAGAGGCTCGGCTACGCGGAGGCCGACGTCTTCCTGCCGATCTTCACCGCCACCGTGGCCGACCTGGCCGGCCGCCGCCAGGAGGCGCTCCTGAACCTGGAGCGGGCCGTCGCCGCCGCGCGGGAACTCGGCGCCACCGCGATGCTGCGGGGCGCCCTGCTGGACGCGGCCCGCATCCGACTCGACCTCGGCGACCGGCGCACCGCCCGTGACACCCTCGCCGAACTGGCGACGGAACGGCCGGAACAGGGGCGCCCGCACGCCGAGGCCGCCGACCTCGACGGTCTGCGGGCCCGGATGGCCGCCGTACAGGGGCAGGTGGCGACCGCCGACCGGCTCGCCGCCCGGGCGCTCGCCACGGCGGCCCGGACCGACTCGCCCATCGTCCAGGGCCTCGCCGCCCTCGACCACGCCCGCACGGCCCTCGCCCTGGGCCGCCCGGCCGACGCGGCGGAGGCCGCGGCCCGAGCACGGCGGCACTTCGCCGCCAAGGGCCATCTGCCGGCCGTACGCCGGGCCGAGGCCGTCGCCGCCCGCTGCGGCGCACGTCCGCCGGAGCACGGCCCCACCGGTGGACGAGCCGCCGGAGCAGGAAGGGAGACACCGCGATGACCACCGGGCAGCGACCCGTGCCGGGACTGACCTGGGGACTTCGGGGCCGGGGCCCCGAGGACGTACCCGTGGAGGCCGACAGCGCGCCGGACCCCCCGGCGGGCGGTCTTCCCGGCGGCACCGGGCGGGGCATCCGCGTCTGTGTCGTCGACTCCGGGGTCGAACGGGACCACCCCCTGGTCGGCCCGGTGCCCCAGGCGTGGCGCGTCGTCAAGGACGAGGACGGGGTCCGTGTCGAGGAGACGGACGAGGGGGACTTCTGCGGCCACGGCACCGCCTGCGCCGGGATCATCCGGCGCACCGCGCCGGAGTGCGAGATCTCCAGCGTCCGGGTGCTCGGCGAACGGTTCTCCGGCAGCGGGGACGTCCTGCTCGAAGGGATCCGGTGGGCCGTGCGCCAGCGGTTCGACGTGGTGAACCTCAGCCTCTCCACCAGCCGTGACCGGTTCGTGGAGGACTTGCGCCGACTGGCCGACGAGGCGTACTTCCAGCAGACCGTGATCGTCGCCTCGGCGCACAACACCCACGTGGAGAGCTTCCCCTGGCGCTTCTCCTCGGTGATCTCCGTCGGCAGCCACCAGGAGGACGACCAGGACCTCCACCTCTACAACCCCGAGCCCCCGGTGGAGTTCTTCGCCCCCGGCCAGCGCGTCCAGGTGGCGTGGCTCGGTGGCACGTCGATCCGCAGCTCCGGCAACAGCTTCGCCACCCCGTTCGTCGCGGGACTCTGCGCGCGGATCCTGTCGAGCAGCCCCCGGCTCACGCCGTTCCAGCTGAAGAACGCCCTGTACCTGTCCGCAGCCAACGTCCGTGTCCACGGAAGCCGGTAACGACCGGCGCCGGAAGGGAATCCCCATGGCTCAGACGATCGTCCCCGCCATGTCCGCAGCACCTCGGCCCGATCCGGCCATGGCCGAGCTCCTGCGGTCGGTGGTGGACACCGCGCGCGCCATCTTCGGCGCCGAGGCGAGCTCCATCCTGCTCCTGGACGCCGCGGCGGACGAGCTCATCTTCGAAGCCGTCTCCGGGCAGGGGCAGGAGTTCCTGGTGGGCCGGCGGTTCCCGGCGGGCCGGGGGATCGCCGGGTGGGTGGCCGCCTCGGGCGAGCCGATGGTGGTCGACGACCTCCACGACAGCGCGTCCTTCGACCGGGACGTCGCCAAGTCCACCGGCTACGTCCCGAACGCGCTGATGGCCGCCCCCCTCATCCACGGCGACCGCGTCCTCGGGGTCCTTGAGGTGCTCGACCCGTCCCCGCAGGCCCGATCCAGCCTGTCCGAGCTCGACCTGCTGAGCCTGTTCGCCCGCCAGGCCGCAGTCGCCCTGCACGTCCTCACCACCCACGCGCCCCGAGGTGCGGCGCCGGACGCCCCCGACGACCCCTCGCGCACCGAACTGCTCCGCCTCCTCTCCGAGGCCCGCCGCCTCCTGGAGGAGTGACGGGGCTCCGTCCGCCCGTCTCTCCGGCCGGGCCCGGGCCTTCCCTCGCTCCCGGCGTCGCGGTCACCCGACCATGGCGGCCCGCGCCGCCGGTGCGGTCCGCCCGGCCGTACGTCGGCCGAGTACGGGGTACACCCGATGGAGTACGGAACCGGGGGCCGTGGAGAACGAGGACGCGGGCCCCCGCTGTCCGGGAGGACGTCCTGCGTCCGGCGCGAGGACACCGCCGCCGTCCCCTCTGACCTGCGCTTCCCCCGGGGCGCGGCCGGCCCTCGCGGGGGAGTCGCGGACGGTGGTCAACGGGGACCCCGAAGGCCTGTCGCGCGGCCGGGGGACGGCGGACGTAGGGTCCGACTATGCGTGACCCGCGCCGCCGCCGACCTCGATCCGGGCCGCCGGGCCCCGGCACGCGGGCCGGTGCGACGCCGAGCGCGACGCGCCCGGACCCGTGCCGCGCCCGGTCGGCCGCGGCGGGCGGGTGAGCCCGGTGGAAGGGGCCCCGGCGGACGGGACCACGGGCGCCGGGGGCGAGGACGTCTTCGCCGACGGCCGGATGGCCGCCGTCCTCACCGGCCTCATGCGGGACGTCGGGGCGTCGGTCGGGCTCGTCTACCTCCTGGTCCCGGGCGACCGGATGCTGCGCCTCGTCCTCGTCTCGGGACTGTCGCGGGAGATCGCCGCTCCCTGGGTCCGGATCCCGGCCGGGGCCCCGATCCCGGTGGCCGACGCCATCCGGGAACGGAAGTTCGTGTGGCTGGGCGGCCGGGAGGAGATCGCCCACCGCTACCCCAGGATCGGGATCGTCCTGCCGTACGACTTCATGCTGGCGGCCGCCCCCGTCGCCGACGACACGACCGTGTGGGGCGGCGTCGCCCTGCTCTGGCCGGTCACGCACCCGCCCCAACTCGACGCGCGCGAACGCGAGTCGATCGACGCCCACTGCCGTCTCGCGGCCCTGCTGCTGCGGCGGGCCGCCGACCAGGACCCGCCACCGCCCCACCCCACGGAGCCGCGCGTCGTCCACCCGGAACGGCCCTCCGAGGCCGACCCGGTCCTCGCCGCCGCCGCCTTCGACCTCACCGAGCGGCTGCCCGTGGGGTGCTGCGCCCTGGACCTCGACGGGCGCGTCACCTTCATCAACACCGCCGGCGCCGAGCTGGTGAACGCCGGTGCGGCGACCCTGGTCGGCAGACGGCCGTGGGAGGCGCTGTTCTGGCTGAACGACCCCGCCTTCGAGGACCGCTACCGCGCCGCCGTCGTCAGCCGCCGGCCGACGTCGTTCACCGCCGTACGGCATCCGGCGACCTCGCTGCTGTTCGAGCTCTACCCCGACGAGACCGGCATCAGCGTCCTCATCTTCCCGGGGGCGGAGCGCACCGCGCACGGCTCAGGACCGGCGCACGGCGGAGCCCCCGCGCCGCCCGGTGAAGGCCCGGCGCCCGGTGCCCCTCCCGCCCGCGCGGTGCCCCCGCCGCCCGCCGAGCCCGTCGGCGCCACCGCGGTCTACCAGCTGACGAACCTCGCGGCCTCCCTGGCCGAGGCGGCCGGCGTGCACGACGTCGTCGAACTCGTCGCCGACCAGATCGTGCCCGCCTTCGGCCCGCACGGACTCGTCCTCATGAGCGTCGACGACGGGCGGCTGCGGGTCATCGGCCACCGCGGCTACAGCGAGGAGTTCGTCGAGGGCTTCGACGGCAAACCGCTCACGGCACCGGCCGCCGACGCCCAGGTGCTCGCCACCGGCGTCCCCGCCTTCTTCTCCACGTACGAGGACCTCCACCGCGCCCACCCGCGGGCGCCGCGCTACGGGGGCCGCAACGCCTGGGCGTTCCTGCCGCTGATCGCCTCCGGCCGTCCCGTGGGCTCGCTCGTCCTCTCGTACGACCGGCCGCGTCCCTTCCCGTCGGCCGAGCGGGCGCTGCTCACCTCCCTGGCCGGGCTGATCGCCCAGTCGCTGGCCAGGGCCCGGCTCTACGACGCCAAGCACTCCCTCGCGCGCAGCCTCCAGACCGGGCTGCTGCCGCACGGGCTGAGCTCGCTGCCCGGGGTCGACGTCGCCGCCCGCTATCTGCCGGCCGGCCACGGCACGGACATCGGCGGGGACTTCTACGACCTCATCCGCGCGACCCCCACCAGCGTCATCGCGGTCATCGGCGACGTCCAGGGCCACAACACGACCGCCGCCGCGCTCATGGGGCAGGTGCGGACCGCCGTGCACGCCCACGCGACGGCCGCCGCGTCGCCCGGCGACATCCTGGCGCGCACCAACCGGCTCCTCGACGACCTCGACGCGGACCGCTTCACCAGTTGCCTGATCGCCGAACTCGACCTCGCCGACCACCGTCTCCGGCTGGCCAGCGCCGGTCATCCGCCCCCCATCCTGAGGCGGGCCGACGGCAGCACCGAGATCCTGGAGGTCCCGCCGGGGCTCCTCCTCGGGATCGCCCCGGACGTCGAGTACCGCACCACGGAGCTGCCCTGGGACCCCGGATCCGTCCTCGCCCTGTACACCGACGGACTCGTCGAGGCCCCCGGGCTCGACATCGGTACGGCCATGGCGGACCTGGCGGAGCGGCTCGCCGTGTCCCGGGCCGGGGATCTGGAACAGCTCGCGGACGAACTGACCCTGCACGTCAGGATCGCGGCCCACCGGACGGACGACGTCGCCCTCCTCCTCGTACGCCGACCGTCGTCACCGGCGTAGACGGCGTGGGCCGTGGGCGGCCTCCCGGCCCGGCGGCACGTACGGCCGATCCGGGAGCGCAGGCGGCTGCCCCGCCGGCGGGCGCGGACCTATGCTCGGACGCGTGGCGAACCCAACCGATCTCCAGGACTCCCCGGCCGGACCCGTCGTCTCCGACCCCGAGCTGCTCGCCCTGCACGCCGTCCGGCTCGGGGGCATGGCCGACGACGAGCGGGCGGCGGCGCGCTACGGTCTCGACCCCGAGGTCGTGCGCGAGGCGCTGCTCGACCACGAGGCGAGGGGCTGGGTGACCCGGCGCGCGTTCGCCGGGACGCGCGGCTGGAGCCTCACCGACGCCGGCAGGACCGAGGGGGAGCGGCGGCTCGCCGAGGAACTGGCCGGGGCGGGGCTCGGACCCTTCGTGCGCGAGCGGTACGAGACCTTCCTCGCCGACAACGCCCGCTGCCTCCGGGCCTGCACGAACTGGCAGGTGAGACCGGACGGCACCGGGCGCCTGGTCGTCAACGACCACGGGGACGCGGCGTGGGACGGGCGCGTCCTCGACGAACTCACCGCCCTGGGGCGGGTCATCGAGCCCCTTTCGGAGCAGCTCGGCACCCGGCTCGTCCGCTTCCGCGGGTACGGCGCGCGGTTCACGGGCGCGCTCGCGCGGGTCCGGCGGGGCGAGCTTTCCTGGGTCGACCGCGTCAGGGAGGACTCCTGCCACACCGTGTGGATGGAGCTCCACGAGGACCTCCTCGCCACGCTCGGCATCGCGCGCGGCGAGGAGCCCCCGCCGGCCACGCGCCGCCCGGCCGACGCGGGGACGACCGAGGGGACGAGCGACGCGGAGTGAGCGACGAGGAGTGAGGACGGCGGACACCGGCCCCCGACCGTGCGGGGACCGGTGTCCGCCCCGAACCACCGACGCGGCGCGTCAGTTCTCGTGAGAACCCGTCACGCGGCGTCCCGTACCGTTCCCGTGAACTCCGGGCCCGGGACGGGCTCCCAGGACGCGTCGAACGTCGTCAGCCGGGCCCGCAGCGACTCCGCCGCCTCGCTCAGCCCGTCCGCGACCGTGGGCACGCGCACCTCCGCGCTCGTCTCGCCGGCGGGGACGGTGACGCCCAGGTACAGGCCGCCGTTCCCGATGAGGGAGAGCGGCGCGGCCGGGTCCGGCACCTCACCGAGGTTCTCCTCCAGCCACGCCCGGTCGACGTCCGCCGTGGACAGCTCCGTACCGCCGGCCGGCGTCAGGAACGAGACGTAGCCCATGACGTCGACGTCGGAGGCCTCGGACAGGGTCACCCGCCAGGTCAGGGCGGAGCCCTCGGTCACGTCGTCCGCGACGGGGATCAGACTCACCCGGGGCATGGGGTCGTCGTTGAGGGCGGTCACACCGCCCCGGTGGGCGCCGACCACGGTGCCGCGCACCGCCTTCACGAACGCGTCGTGCGGCAGGTCGTAGCCGTAGCGGGTGTTGCCCGTCACCTCGACCCGGACGTCGATGTCCTGGTGGCCCGGACGGACCGTCACCGTACGGGACGTGACCTCGCCCGTGTCCGGACGGGGGACGAACAGACGGACCTGGCCGCCGCCCCGACCGGACACCGTCACGGGCACCCGGTAGGTCCGGACGCCCGAGTCGCCCTCCGCGACCGTCAGACGGCCGATGTCGACCCGGGCCAGGGGAGCGGGGCGCACCGCCGGGGTACCGGGGCGCCAGCCCCACGCGTCCATCAGCCAGGCGCGGCCGGAGCCGCCGCGCGGGGTCAGCTCCAGTGTCGTGATCCGCTTGAGGTCCAGGCCGGACCGGGCCGCCGCGGTCAGCGGCACGCGGAGCTCGCGCGCCCAGTGGGACGCGGTCCGTTCGGTGCCGGGCAGTCCGTCGATCCGGGTACGGCCGAGCTGGGCGCGCCGCCCCGAGGCGTCGGTCACCGCGACGTCCAGCTCGGTGCCCGTGGTGTTGGGCGGGACGATCAGCCGCAGGGCGAGGGCGTGGGCCCCGGCCAGGGAGACCGGCCGCGCGGAGCGCACCGCGACCGGGGCTCCGGGGGCGGTCCACTCCAGCGCGACGGCGTCGCGGCCCGCCTCCGTGGAGGTCTCCCACATGGCGAAGTGCGGTGACGCGCCGCCCGCCTCGCGGGAGAGGCAGGCGCGGGCGTCGTCGGGGTCGACCTGGGCGCAGAGCCTGCCGCCCCCGGTCACGCTCACCGAGGAGTCCGGCAGGAAGGCCGGGGTGCGGTGTGCGCCGACGGCGTGGGTGAGGACCCGCGCCGGACCGGCGGAGGGGGCCCGGCGGCCGGTCCCGTCGAGGAGCGGACGGACCCGGTCGTCACCGGCGACGAACAGCCGGGCGGCCGCCGCGATGTAGGTGGCGCCCGCGGTCTGCTGCTGCGCGGCGGTGAGGCGGGTCGCCGTGCCGGGGGAGCAGACCGGGTCGGTCCCGTCCTCGGACGTGAAGTCGTCGAAGGCCGGTGCCTGTGCCTGTCCCGGCGTCCACTCGCTGTTGAAGTAGTTGTGGTTGGCGCCGACCATGTAGACCGCGCTGTGCAGGGCGGCACCCCGGCTGACACCGCGGGTGCCGTCGACGAAGTTCTGGCCCTGGAGGTCGGACACGTCGCCGTCGCAGCCCGGCAGGATGGTCATGGACGGCACGTCGGGGGCCGGGTTGTTGCCGAAGATCGTGGGCCCGATCGGGACGGTGCCGCGGATCCTCCACCGCACGGGGCCCCGGTAGCCGTCCTGGTCGGCGGGCGGCGGGGTGAGGCTGTCGACCGCGGCCCGGTTGACGCCCTCGCCTCCCCGGGAGTGGCCGACGAGCAGCACGCGCGACAGGTCGGCGGACGAGGTGCCGCGTACGGCTGCCGGTGCGGCGGAGCGGTCGGCGGACCAGTCCGCCCAGCGGGCGAGGTGGTGGCGTACGAGCGAGGAGCGGGCCTGGGCCCCGCCGTCCTCGGCGCGGTAGTCCTGGCCGTTGATGCCGTTGGCGGATATGGACAGCGTCACGTAGCCCTGGGAGGCCAGGAGCCGCTGGGCGTCGAGGTATCCCTGGTGGCTCGGTATCGGCAGCGAGCCCGGGGCGCAGGGCCAGTCGCCCGTCACGTCCTCGGTGCCGGGGGTGTAGCAGGTTCCGTGGCGGCCGTGGAGGAAGAGGGCCACCGGCCGCTTCCCCGGTGCGCCGGCCGGTCCCACGACCGTGGCGCGCATCTCGACCGGCTCGGGGAAGCCGGGCAACCGGACGGATTCGAGGGCGTATTCGCCGCTGACGGTGCGGTAGCGGCCGGGCACCCCCGGGTCCACCGGGTTGGCGGGCGGGGCCTCCGGCAGGGCGGACGGGGCGCGGGGGCTCAGGCGCGCGGAGCGGGCCGGGCCCGCCGCGTCGAGGCGCCGGCCGCCGGCCGTCACCCGCAGCTCGGTGTCCCCGGTGAGCCGGAGGTCCCCGAGCGGCAACTGGAAGGAACGGCCGTCCTTCTGGGCGACCGGACGGCCGAGCAGCCGGTCGCCGGCGTGGAACTCGACGCGGGCGTCGCCCATGGGGACGGGCGAGGGCGACGTCCAGATCAGCCGCCTGTCCGCGCCGGCCCCGGTGACCTGCCAGCCCTCCGGGAGGTCGAGGTTCCCGAACGGGCTCCCGGGGGAGGCCGTCGACGGTGTTCCGGGTGACGGCTGGGCGTACGCCGCTCCCGGTGACACCGCCGTCAGGGCGAGTAACGCCGCGGCGGTGGCCACGCCGCGTGTGACACGTATCAAAGCGTTCATCCTCACGATCGGTCTCGTGAGGCACCGCGGGCGCGTCACCGGGGATCCCGGTGTCCCGGGCGGCCCGGTGTCCCGGGCGCGCTCGGTGTTCCGGGTGTCCCGGCCTCCGGGCTTCCCCGGCTCCCAAGTGCCTCTCTCGCCTCCTGAGGACGGCAACCGGGGGGTCGGGGTTGCCTCGTGACATGCCGTCGGTCTGTCGGCTCGGCGACCCGTCGACCCGTCGACCCGTCGGTCTGGCGATCCGGCGATCCGTCGGCCTGGTGATCCGGCGGTCCGTCGGGGCGGCGGTCGGGCGGTCCGTCGCGGGGCGACCGCCGACTGCCGTGCGGCGGGCGTCACATGAGCAGCGAGCCCGGATCGCGGACCAGGGGCGCCGTGCCCACCGAGTTGCTCACGTTGAAGGTGACGCTGCCCGCCCGGTAGCGGTCCTCGGTCCATTCGATGGGGCGGCCGTCCGGGTTGCTCGTCAGATGGCGCTGGCGCAGGAGGGGACTTCCCCGGCGGACGCGCAGCAGGCGGGCGTCGTCGCTGCCGGCGGGGACGGCGTCGATGAGGTGTTCGCCGTAGTGGGCGACGATCCCGGCCCCCTCCGCCATGCTGTCCATGATCGAGGCGCAGTCGACGGGCAGGGACTCGACCGCGGGGGCGACCCAGGCCGCGTACGCCGTGCGCTCCACCATCACCGGTTCGCCGTCCAGGAGCCGCAGCCGCAGCACGTCCAGCACCCCGGCCCCCTCCGGCAGGACCAGGCGGCGGGCCTCCTCGGGGGTGGCCCCGCGCCGCTCCCGGTGGAGGAAGCGGCTCGTCGCCTGGTAACCCATGGCCCGCGCCCACTGGGCGAAGCTGTGGAGTTCGGCGAAGCTGTGCCGGCGCTCCCTGCGGAGCACGATGCGGCGGGCTCCCTGGCGCGAGCCGATGAGTCCTTCCGAGGTGAGCAGGGCGACGGCCTGCCGCACCGTGCCGCGCGAGGCGGACCAGCGCGTGGCGAGGTCGCTCTCGGAGGGCAGGCGGGCGCCGACGGCGTACTCGCCGCTCAGGATCGAGCGGCGGAGTCCCTCCGCGATCTCCACGTAGAGCGCCGTCACGGCATCCCCCTTCTCCCCGGTGGCTGTGTACATCCGGTCACGGTGTGTGCGGTGCGAAGGATCACCCTAACCCGCCCGCCCGGCTCCGTGGTGGGTCACCAGGTCAGTCCAAGTGCGCGGCATTCACCTGGTGTTCACCGCAACCGGCTCTTCCGGCAGTCGTGTGGAGCCCGCCATGCCCCGTTCATCTCGCGGACAGGATGTAAGGGCGAACTAAGGGCGGCTTGTTCAGACAAGTTCCCTCACTCACCTCGGGAGAACCCGTGCGCAGAACCCCCGTCCGCGCTGCCGCCGCCCTGCTCGGCGCAGCCGTCCTCACCACCGTCACCGCCTGCGGTGCCGCCCCCGAGGGCGAGGCCGGCGCCAAGGGCGACGGCGCGAAGGCGGCCACCGCCGCCTCGGCCAAGGACTTCGGCGGCCTGGACGCCCTCGTGAAGGCGGCGAAGGCGGAGGGCGCCCTCCACGTCATCGCGCTGCCGCCGGACTGGGCCAACTACGGCGAACTGATCAAGACGTTCGAGACGAAGTACGGCATCGAGATCGAGAGCGAGAACCCGGACGCCGCGAGCGCCGACGAGATCGCCGCCGTCAAGTCCCGCAAGGGCCAGAAGCGCGCCCCCGACGTCCTCGACCTGGGGATCGCCTTCGCCCGCAGCGGCGCCGAGGAGGGCCTCTTCGCCCCGTACAAGGTCGAGGCCTGGGACAAGATCCCGGCGGCCCAGAAGGACGAGGCCGGGCGCTGGTACAACGACTACGGCGGCTACGTCTCCATCGGCTGCGACGCCAAGCGCGTCCCCAACTGCCCGAAGAGCTTCGCCGACCTCCTCAAGCCCGAGTACAAGGGCAAGGTCGCCCTCAACGGCAACCCGACCAAGTCCGGTTCGGCCTTCGGCGGCGTGTACGCGGCGGCCCTCGCCAACAAGGGCTCCTTCGCCGACATCCAGCCCGGCATCGACTTCTTCGGCAAGCTGAAGAAGAGCGGCAACTTCATCCCCGTCGAGTCCACCCCGGCCACCGTCGAGAAGGGCGAGACGCCCATCAGCATCGACTGGGACTACCTGAACGCCGGCTACGCCGACCAGTTCAAGGACAAGGGCGTCGACTGGCAGGTCGCCGTGCCCACCGACGGCGTGTACGCCCAGTTCTACTCCCAGGCCATCAACAAGGACGCTCCGCACCCGGCGGCCGCCCGCCTGTGGATGGAGTTCCTCTACAGCGCCGAGGGCCAGAACCTCTGGCTCAAGGGATACGCCCGCCCCGTGCTGCTCCCGGCCATGACCGCCGACGGCACCGCCGACAAGACCTTCGTCGCCAAGCTGCCCGCCGTCGCCGGCACCCCCGCCTTCCCGGCCTCCGCCGAGCTCGACAAGGCCAAGGCCACCCTCGCCGAGAAGTGGGACAAGGCCGTCTCCTGATGTCCTCCGCCTCCTCCACCCCCGCCACGGGAACCGCCGCCGGCACGGGAAGCGCCCCCGGCGCGGGCCCGGCCGCGGCGGCCGCCCCCGCCACGGGAACCGCCGGCGGCACCCGCCGCCGGCGGCGCGGCCCGCGCACCTGGCTCGCCGCCCTCCCGCTGATCGTCTTCACCGGACTGTGCTTCGGCCTGCCGCTCGGCGCCCTCCTGTACGGCGCCGTGACCCGCACCGACCCCGCCTCCGGCGCCACCTCCCTCACCGGAGAGCACATCGCCCGCTCCCTCCAGGGCCCCTACCTGGGCTCCCTCGTCGGCAGCGTCCAGCTCTCCGCCCTCACCGCGCTCATCGGCTCCGTCCTCGGCGTCCTCATCGCCCAGGCCGTCGTCACCTCCCGCTCCCGGGCCCTGCGCGACGCCGTCCTGACCGCCTCCGGGGTCCTCGCCAACTTCGGCGGCGTCCCCCTCGCGTTCGCGTTCATCGCGACCCTGGGCATCTCCGGCGTCGTCACCCAGCTCGCCGACCTGAGCGGCCTCGGCTGGAACCTGTACTCGTTCACCGGCCTCACCGTCGTGTACCTGTACTTCCTCGTTCCGCTCATGGTCCTGGTGATCCTCCCCGCCCTCGACGGACTGCGCCCCCAGTGGCGCGAGGCCGCGCAGAACGCGGGCGCCCGCGGCTGGCAGTACTGGCGCCACGTCGGCATCCCCGTCCTCGCGCCCTCCCTGCTCGGCGGGTTCGTGCTGCTCTTCGGCAGCGCGTTCGCCGCGCACGCCACCGCGGCGGCCCTCGTCGGAGGCTCCGTCCCCCTGGTCACCCTCAAGATCGCGGACGCGCTCTCCGGGAACGTCCTCGTCGGCCAGGAGAACGTCGCCCTCGCCCTCGGCCTCGACATGATCCTGATCGCCGGACTCGTCATGGCCGTCTACCTCCCCCTCCAGCGCAGGAGCGCCCGATGGCTGCGATGACCCCCACCGTCCGGGAGGCGGACCAGGAGCCCGCGAAGGGGACGGCCCCGCCGGCCGCCCCCGCGCGGACCCGGCGCCGGCCCCGCGTCTGGCGCGGAGCCGTCCTCGGCCTCGGCGGCGCCTACTTCCTGATCCCGCTGATCGCCTCGTTCGTCTTCACCGTGCACACCCCCGGCCAGGGCGTCTCCTTCGAGGCGTACACCGCGCTGATCTCCGCCGACGGCTTCACCGAGAGCCTGCTGCTCTCCCTCGGACTCGCCGCCGCGACCATCGCGCTGGCCCTGCTGCTCGCCGTGCCCGCCCTCGTGGCGGTGCGGCTCGGCGCACCCCGGCTGGGGCCGGTCGTCGAGGTGATGTGCATGCTGCCGCTCGTCGTGCCGCCCATCGCGCTCGTCACCGGCATCAGCACCGTGCTGCGCTGGGGTCCCGACCACCTCTCGCGGACCCCGCTCTACCAGACCTTCCTCGCCGTGCAGGACGAGAACTTCCCCGTCGTCCTGGTCCTCGCGTACACGGTCATGGCCCTGCCGTTCGTCTACCGGTCCCTCGACGCCGGACTGCGCGCCGTCGACGTCCCGACCCTCGTCGAAGCCGCCCGCAACTGCGGGGCGAGCTGGTTCCACGTGATGCTCCGGGTCGTCCTGCCCAACCTGCGCTCCTCGCTCGCGGGCGCCGCCTTCCTCACCCTGGCCCTGGTGCTCGGCGAGTTCACCATCGCCTCGCTCCTCGGCTTCCGGCCCTTCGCGGTCTGGATCGTCTCCATCTCCGGAGCCCACGCCCGGATGTCGGTGGCCGTCTCCCTGCTCAGCCTGGTCATCACCTGGCTGCTGCTGCTCGCCCTCTCCCGGGCCGGAACGGCGCAGGCCGGCGCACCCGGCACCGCCCGTTCCCCCCGCACCGCACGCGGTTCCCGCACGTCGCCCAAGGAGTCCTGACCCATGTCCTCGTCCTCAGCAACCGCGGAGCGGACGGAGCCCCTCGCGGCCGGCGGGGCCCGTGTCGAATTCCGCGGCCTGCGCCGCGTGTTCGGCTCCACCACCGCCCTCGACGGACTCGACCTGACCGTCGAGCCGGGCGAACTCCTGGCGCTCCTCGGTCCGTCGGGCTGCGGTAAGACCACGGCCCTGCGCGTCCTCGCCGGATTCGAACGGCCCGACGCGGGAGAGGTCCTCGTCGACGGCGCCGACATCACCCACGTGCCGGCCAACCGGCGCGACGCCGGCATGGTCTTCCAGTCGTACAGCCTCTTCCCCAACCTCACCGCCGCCGACAACGTCGCCTTCGGCCTGCGCGTACGGAAGGTCGGGGCCGCCGAGCGGAAGGCCCGGGCCGCCGAACTCCTCGACCTGGTCGGCCTGCCCCAGCACGCCGACCGCTACCCGCACCAGATGTCGGGCGGCCAGCAGCAGCGGGTCGCGCTCGCCCGCGCGCTGGCCCTGCGCCCCCGGGTGCTGCTCCTCGACGAGCCGCTGTCCGCGCTCGACGCGAAGGTCCGGCTCAGCCTGCGCGAGGAGATCCGGCGGCTCCAGCTCTCGCTCGGCATCACGACGGTCTTCGTCACCCACGACCAGGAGGAGGCGCTGTCCATGGCGGACCGCGTCGCCGTCCTCAACGCCGGAAGGCTGGAACAGTGCGCGGCCCCGGCCGAGCTCTACCGGCGCCCGGCGACCCCCTTCGTCGCCGAGTTCATCGGCACCATGAACCGGCTCCCGGGGGTCCTGACCGGCTCCGGCCACGTCGAGGTGGCGGGCAGTCGCCTCTCCGTCGACGGCGACGCCCCGAAGGAGCGCGAGGTGGACGTCCTGGTCCGCCCCGAGAACGTCACCGTGACCGAGGCCGCCGACGGCGACGCCACGGTGGTCTCCACGTCCTTCCTCGGCTCCGTCACCCGCGTCCACCTCGACCTCGCCGGCACGCCCGTCAAGGCCGACCTGCCCTCCCGGGACGCGGGCACGCTCGCCCCGGGCTCCCGGGTCGCCCTCGGCATCGCGCCGCACCCCGCGCTGGTCGCCCCGAGGGCGGAGCGGTGACCGAACTCGCCGCCGTCCTCTTCGACATGGACGGCACCCTCGTCGACACCGAGGTCCTCTGGTGGGAGGCCACGGAGGAGATCGCCGCCCGGCTCGGCCACCGGCTGACGGACGCCGACGCCCCCGAGGTCGTCGGACGCGCCGTCGAGGACACCGCCGCCCACCTCGTACGCGTCACCGGCGCACCGGACGCGGAGGGCGTCGCCGCCGAGCTGACCGGCGCCTTCCAGGAACGCGTCGACCGGGGCGCGCCGATGCGCCCCGGCGCGGACCGGCTCCTTGCCGAACTGGAGCGGGAGGGCGTGCCGTTCGCCCTGGTGAGCGCCTCGCCCCGGTCGGTGGTCGACTCGGTGACCGGAGGCGCGCTCGCCCACGTCCCCTTCGCCTTCACGCTCTCGGCCGACGACACCGTGCGCACCAAGCCGCACCCCGATCCCTACCGAGAGGCCGCGCGGCGGCTCGGGGTGCCGGACGCGGCCTGCGCGGCGGTCGAGGACTCACCGGACGGAGCCGCCTCGGCCGCGGCGGCCGGCTGCGCCGTCCTGGTCGTCCCCTCCCTGCTGCCCGTGCCCCCGGGGCCGGGACGGATCTTCGCGAGCAGCCTGGAAGAGGTGACCCTCGCGGACCTCCGTCGCGGTGTCGCCGCCGGGGGAGCGGCCCCCGGCCGGGGCTGAGGCACGTCCCTCCCGAACCCCGGACCGGTGGGTACGGGCTCAGCCGGTGGCGGCGCCGAACCACGTGGGCAGCTGCGCGAGCAGCTCCCGCTGGTCCTCGCCGACCCACGCCACGTGCCCGTCGGGCCGCAGCAGCACCGCGGGCACGTCCAGCTCGTCGCTGCCGTCCACGACGTGGTCGACCCGGTCCGCCCAGCCCTCGACCGAGAGCCGGCCGGCGGGGTCCAGGAGCAGTCCGCGGCCCTCGTGCATCAGCCCGTAGAGACGACCGCCCTTGAGGCCCACGTCCCGCAGCCGCCGCCCGAGGAGCTCGTGCCCGTCCCCGCAGTCGTAACGGACCGAGATCGCCGTGATCTTCTCGATCAGGTGGCGGTTCACGTTCTCGAAGTCCATCAGTTCCGCGAGCAGGCGGCGCACCGACTGCGGCCCCGGCTCGGTGGACATCAGCTGGATCTGCGCGCGCGTGTTGTCCAGCACCTCGGTGGCCACCGGGTGCCGCTCGGAGTGGTAGGTGTCGAGGAGTCCCTCCGGCGCCCAGCCGTCGAGCGCGGCGGCCAGCTTCCAGCCGAGGTTGAACGCGTCCTGGATGCCGAGGTTGAGACCCTGGCCGCCGGTCGGCGGGTGGATGTGCGCCGCGTCGCCGGCGAGGAACACCCGGCCGACCCGGTAGCGCTCGGCCTGCCGGGTGGCGTCGCCGAAGCGGGACAGCCAGCGCGGTGAGTGCGCGCCGAAGTCGGTGCCGGCGTACGCCCGCAGCTGCTCCCGGAACTCGTCGAGGGTCGGCGGCGTCGTGCGGTCCTCGGCCACCCCCTCGGCGGGCACGACGACGCGGTGGAGACCGTCTCCCAGCGGCATCGCGCCGAACCGCTGCTGCACCTTGCGGACCTCGGCCATCGTGGCCGCCAGCTCCTCCGGGGAGACGGTCAGTTCCATCTCGCCGAGCAGCGTCTCCACCCGGGAGGGCTCACCGGGGAACCCGACGCCCAGCAGCTTCCGCACCGTGCTGCGGCCGCCGTCGCAGCCGACGGCGAAACGCGCGCGCAGCCGCTCGCCGTCGGCCAGCTCGACGGTCACCCCCTCGTCGTCCTGGCTCAGCCCGACCACCGTCGAGCCACGCCGGATCTCGGCACCGACCTCGGTGGCGTGCTCGGTCAGCAGACGTTCGGTGACGGTCTGCGGGATGCCGAGGACGTACGAGTGCGCCGTGTCCAGATCGTCGGGCCACGAGGTGCCGAGGCCCGCGAAGAATCCGCCGACCGTGACCTTCCGGCCGAGCGGGAGGAAGCGCTCCAGCAGACCGCGCTGGTCCATCACCTCGATGCTGCGCACGTGCAGGCCCTGCGCGCGCGACTGCCGGGTCGGTTCCGTCTCCTTCTCCAGCACGAGTACGTGAGCGCCGTGCAGCCGCAGTTCGCCGGCCAGCATCAAGCCGGTGGGACCGCCGCCGACAATGATCACGTCCACCATGAGTACCGCCCCGTTCCAGTGTTCTTGCAGGTCAAAGCTGTGAGTGGCGATTGTGCACCGGTGTGGGGGCCTTGCCGCAAGGCCCCCTGTGCGCTATACCTTGAGAGTGGCGAGGAGAGTTCATCTCCTTGCCCTTCGTTTTTTCGCCCCCCTGTAGGCCGCCCGGCCCCCTCGCGTGTTACTCGCTGGTAGGGCATGCTGGCGGCCAACATCCACACGGCCGGGGGCTGAGGTAGCGGTGACGACTTTCGAAGAACGGGCCACGGTGCACGCCTTCCGGGACGACGCCCTGGGGGAGCACGACGCCGTCGGGCTCGCGGCGGCGATCCGGCGGGGCGAGGTCGGCGCGGACGAGGCCGCGAGGGACGCCGCCGAGCGGG
Source organism: Streptomyces sp. NPDC002057 (assembly GCF_040296665.1). Classification (NCBI taxonomy): domain Bacteria; kingdom Bacillati; phylum Actinomycetota; class Actinomycetes; order Kitasatosporales; family Streptomycetaceae; genus Streptomyces; species Streptomyces sp. NPDC002057. Next base: position 99,071 of record NZ_JBEOXR010000015.1, on the reverse strand, counting down.
TCAGGGAGGTCGAGGCGCGACTCCACGCCGTGCAGGTGCACCTCGACACGCCCGCCCGCGCCACCGGGGCGGGCGGCGGCGCCTTCGCGGGCGTGCCGACCTTCGTCAAGGACAACACCGACTACCGGGGCCTGCCCACCGGTCACGGCAGCGCCGCCTTCGCGCCGAAGGCCGCCCGGCGCCACGCGCCGTTCGCCCGGCAGCTCCTGAGCACCGGCGTCACGGTGCTGGGCAAGACCCGGCTGCCCGAGTTCGGATTCAGCCCGACCACCGAGTACGACGGTGCCGAACCCGTGCGCAACCCGTGGAACACAGGCTACTCGGCGGGCGGTTCGTCGGGCGGCAGCGCGGCGCTCGTCGCCGCCGGGGCGGTGCCGATCGCCCACGCCAACGACGGCGGCGGCTCCATCCGCATCCCCGCCGCCTGCTGCGGACTCGTCGGCCTCAAGCCGACCCGCGGCCGGGTCGTGACGAACACCCAGAGCGGCCAACTGCCCCTCGACATCGTCTCCGACGGCATCGTGAGCCGTTCCGTGCGGGACACCGCCGCGTTCCTCGCCGCCGCCGAGACGCACTGGCGCAACCCGAAGCTGCCGCCCGTCGGTCTGGTCGAGGGCCCCTCGGAGCGGCGCCTGCGCATCGGCTTCCTCCTGGACTCGCCGAACGGCGTCCCGGCCGACACCGCCACCCGCGCCGCCGTCACGGAGACCGTGGCGACGCTCGAACGGCTCGGCCACACCGTGGAGCCGGTGGAACTCGCCCTCGACCCGCGCTTCACCGACGACTTCCTCACCTACTGGGGGATGCTGTCGTTCCTCCTCGGCGTCACCGGCCGGACCCTCGGCCAGGACTTCGACCGCGGCCGGATGGACGGCCTCAGCCGCGGGCTGCGCGAGGAGTACCTGAAGAGCTGGCGGCGCACCCCGGCCGTCCTGCGGCGGCTGAAGCGCACGAGAGAGGCGTACGCGGCGTCGTTCCGCGGGCTCGACCTCGTCCTCACCCCCGTCCTCGCCCACACCACGCCCGAGATCGGTCACCTCAGCCCGACCGTCCCCTACACGACGCTGATCGAGCGGATCCTCGCCTACGTCGCCTTCACACCCGTCAACAACGTCGTCGGCACGCCCTCGATCTCCGTACCGGCCGCGAGCGCGACGGAGAACGGACTGCCGATCGGCGTCATGTTCTCCGGCCGCCCCGGCAGCGAGCGGACGCTTCTGGAGGTCGCGTTCGCGCTGGAGGCGGACCGCCCCTTCCGGCGGATCCAGGACGTGGAGGACCTCCGGGCCGGCTGACCGCGGCGGGCGGGGGCGTCAGTCGCCGCCCAGGGCGCGCAGGAGCTGCGCCTTGTTCATCTTCGAGCGGCCGTCGACGCCGCGGCGCCTGGCCTCCTCGTAGAGCTGGTCGTACGTACGCCCCCGGGCCCCGCTGTGGGAGCGGCGGCCGCCGCGCTCGCCGGAGGACATGTCCTCCAGGGAGAGCCGGCTCGCGGTCTCGGACTCGCCGTGCCGCGCCCGTTCCTTGTTGACGGTGCGGGCGGCGATCTCCTTGGCGCGCTCCTCGCTCTCGCCGCGCTCCTCCGCGCTCTCCTTGATGTGCTCGTACTGCCGTTCCCGCTTCGGGCTGGATCCGCGAGGCATGACGTTCCCCTTCGCTCCGGTTGCGGTCTCCCCGTGCCGCTACCCGGCGCCCGGACGGTCACTCGTCGTTCTTCGGGTCGTGACGCTCCCGGGCCCACAGCGGCAGCGCGAACCAGCACAGCAGGTACCAGGCCAGGACCCCGCCCACGAGCCAGGGAACGAGCGCGTCGTCGGTGGCCACCCGCAGGATGAGGAAGAGCGCGCTGGTCAGGGTGGCGAGGAGGAGGATGATCCCCAGGAAGGTGAGCCGCGAGGCCCAGACGACCGCCCGGTGCTTGAGCCGCCGCCCCGACACGATCCGGTGGAAGGAGACCGGCGCGATGAGGGCGCCCGTGGCCAGGGATCCGAGGACCACCGTCAGGATGTAGATCGACTTGTCGGTCGAGCCGAGGCTCTCGAACCGGGGCGTGAAGACGACGGTCAGCAGGAAGCCGAGCAGGATCTGCACGCCCGTCTGGACCACGCGTATCTCCTGCATGAGGTCCTGCCACTGACGGTCGGCGCGCTCCTCCGTCGTCTCGTCCCGGCCCCGTCCGTTCCCGGTGTCGCGTCCGCTCGCGGTGTCCCGGCCGTTCTCACCGTCAGTCATCCGTCTCACCTTCCGGTCCGAGGCCCCGCGTGGGGCGGAGGGTCGCACGCCGCTGATGCCCGGTCCGCCCGGGCCCCATCCGCACCGCGGACGCGCTTGGTGGAATCACACGAGAACGGGCCGGTCAGCGTGCCCCTGCCCTGTCGCGCGCCCCGGCGCCCCGGCGTATCGTCGGCCCCAGCACGGAACTCTGCGCCGACGGGAACCGGAGTGCGATGCCAAGGGACGTGAGGGGCATGGGGGGCACGGGAGGCGGCGGGCCGGTGGGCCCAAGGCTGGCGGCGGCGGTCCGCTGGAGCGACACCACGGCCGTCGTGACGGTGGCCGGAGAGCTCGACCGCGACAACCAGGAGCCTCTGCGCGAGGCCCTGTCGGCGTCCCTGGCGCGACACCCCGAGCGGGTCGTCGTGGACTGCGGGCGGCTGACGTTCTGCGACTCGACCGGGCTCAACCTGCTGCTGAACGCGCGACTGGACGCCCTGGAGGCGGGTAGTCGGGTGGAACTCGCCGCGGTACGACCGCCGGTGGACCGATTGCTGGACATCACCGGCGTCGTGGCCGTCTTCAGGATCCACGACGAGCTGCCCGGGGAACTGGTCGAAGGAGAGCATCCGTGAACGTGGCACGGCGCCGGGCACCGTGGAGCGGTCGATGAGCGAACCGGTCCGGTCCAGGGGGCAGATCAGGCGGCTCGGCCTGCGGAGCGCCGACGCGGTGGTGGCACGCTGCCGCGACTTCTGCCACGTGGCGCTCCGCGACTGGGGCTGGCCGGCGCCGGCGGGCGCGACGGAACTCACCGACGAGGAACGGGAGTACGCCGTCGAGGACGTGCTGCTCGTGGTCTCCGAGGCGGTGACCAACGCCTGCCTCCACGCCGGCGGCCCGACGGAGCTGGTGGTCCGGCTCGTCCCCACGGAGCGGGGCGGCACCGGCGCGGTGGGGGACCTGCGGATCGAGGTCAGCGACCCGAGCCGCGAGGTCCCGGCCTTCCGGCCCCGGGGCGCCCCGGGGCAGCCGGGAGGCAACGGCCTCATCGTGATCGACCGCCTCACGCGCGCGTGGGGAGCGGTGACCACGGAGACGGGCAAGTCCGTCTGGATGGACATCCCGGCCCCGGTCCCCACCCCCGCACCCGAAGCCCGGTCGGCCCTGCGGGGCGGCCCGCCGATGGAACTGTAGGGCCCGGGCAGGAGCGGCAGGGTCATCAGGCGGCCACAGCCGCGGCATGGCCGGGTCGCAGGATTCCGGCGCCGGGCAGGCGCCGAACGGAAGGCCGTCAGGCAGCGGCGGAGGCCGCTCCCCGGACCGTACGGCCAGGCTCCCGCCCGCCCGTACGACACGCCTCCGGCCCGGCGGCTGACCCCGACCGCGGAGGTTCCTCCGAGGTCAGGGCCCTCCGCAGCTCTCCCAGGATGCGGCTGAGCAGCCGGGAGACGTGCATCTGCGAGAGACCGAGGCGCTCGCCGATCTCCGCCTGGGTCAGCTCGTCACCGAAGCGCAGCGCCAGGATCGTCCGGTCGCGCGCGCAGAGCGAGGCGAGGAGCGGCTTGAGCGAGGCGAGGTTCTCGACCTTCTCGAACGAGCCGTCGTCGCTGCCCAGGCGGCGCGCGAGCGTGCCGGGCCCGCTGTCCTCGTCGTCGACGGGCAGGTCGAGGGAGCGGCTGGAGAAGCCGTTCGCGGCGATCTGTCCCTCGACGAGCTCCGCCGCGGTGAGGTGGAGGCGGGCACCGAGTTCCTCGTCCGTCGGAGGGCGGCCCAGCTCCTGTTCGAGAGCGTCGTTGGCCTTCGCCAGGTCCAGCCGCAGCTCCTGCAGACGGCGGGGGACGTGGACGCTCCAGCTGGTGTCCCGCAGGTGCCGCCTTATCTCGCCGAGCACCGTGGGCAGGGCGAAGGACATGAACTCGTTCCCGCGCCCGGGGTCGAAGCGGTTGATCGCCTTGATCAGGCCGACGGTGCCGACCTGGACGATGTCCTCCCAGGACTCGCTGGAACGCCGGAACCGGGTCGCCGCGTACTTGACCAGGCTGAGGTTCAGCTCGACCAGGGTGTTCCGTACGTACGCGTAGGAGGCCGTGCCCTCCTCGAGCGAGCGCAGCCGCGCGAACAGGACCGTCGAGAGGGTCCTGGCGTCCGTCGTGCTCACCGCCAGGGGGTCGGCGATCTCCGGAAGGCCGGCCGGCCGCTCCGGATCACGGTCGACGCTCGGGCGGGCCGGGACGGTGGTGCGGTGGTTCGACATGAAGGCTCCTCGGGAGAGGTCCCTCCAGTCTCCTACCCGATCCGGGGACGCCCAAGCGATATGGGAGCAGAACGGGCGAGGTGGGGGGAATGCGACCGGATCGTCGGGGCAGGCGCCTGCTGGAGAACGAGACGGAACCCGCTGGAACCGACAGAGGCTGGGTGAGAAGAGCAGTGACCACAGTGCATCGCACTCCGGAGAGGAACCGGCACGTGGTCCCCCGTGACGCGGCCGAGGCCCGCGCCCGGGTGGCGCGCGTGCTCGAAGCTGCCGAGGCCCGGACAGGAAGGCGGCCGACCCCCACCGCCGTGGGGGACGCCCTGCTCGTGACGTCCGAGCTGGTGACCAACGCGCTGCGGCACGGGGGCGGCCTCACCGGCTTCGGCGTGGTGCTGGAACGGGGCGTCCTGACGATCACCGTCGCGGACGCGAGCAGTCGGCTGCCGCACCTCGTGGACGCCCGGGGGACGCGCCGCGCCGACGGGACGGCGGAGGGCGGCTACGGCTGGCCCCTGATCAGGCTGCTGACCCTGGAGGTCAGGCTGTGTCTGCCGCGGGAGGGCGGCAAGACCGTCGAGGTACGGCTGTCGCTTCACTGACCCGCCCCTTCCGCTGCCTCCGTGCTACCCGTTCAGGAACTCGGCGCACCGGTAGGGACCGAGTTCGGGGCCCTCCGACGGGCTGAGCGTGACCTCCACGTCGTCGGCCCCGACCTTCGGGTCGAGGACGGACTGGGCGCGAGCGAGGGTGCACACCAGCTGCCCCGTGCCCTGGTCGCGGCCCGTCGCCGCGTAGGGGTCCTCCAGGTCCACCGTGACCCGGGTGCCCCGGCCCGTCACCGTGTAGCCACCGATCTCGACGAGGTTGGTGAGGCCGTCGCGGAGCTCGGCGGGCGGCGGTCCGGCGGCGAGCAGCTTCACCACCGTGTTGAGGTTCTCGACCCGCCGGTCGAGCACGGGCACACCGCGCAGCCCGCCGTCGGACGCGTAGTACAGCCGGATCCCGCGCGTCGGCCCGGTCGCCGGTTCCCCGGCCCCTATCACTCCGGTCGGCTGGACGCCGCACCCCACCAGGACGATCCCCAGGACGACGAGCAGGCACCCCCTCCGCACCCTCACGCCGTCTCCTCACCCGTACGCCGCAGGGGCAGCCGCAGGGTGAAGACCGCGCCGCCCCGCGCGCCCGCGGCGACGTCGATGGTGCCGCCGTGCAGCCGGGCGTTCTCCAGCGCGATCGCCGTACCGAGGCCGCTGCCCCGACCGCCCGTGTCGTCCGCGCGCCGTGTCCGCGCCGCGTCCGCCTTGTAGAACCGGTCGAAGACCCGCTCCCGGGCCTCCGGCGGCAGCCCGGGGCCGTGGTCGGCGACCTCCACCGTCACCCACTCCCCGTCCGCCAGGACGGTCGTCCCCAGCGTGACCGTGACCGGCGGTGCTCCGTGCCGCAGCGCGTTGCCCACCAGGTTCGCGACGATCACGTCGATTCGACGCCGGTCGACCACCGCCCGCACCCCCTCGTCGAGGTGGAGCTCCACCCGGTCCGTCCAGCCGCGCAGCCCCAGCGAGGCCCGCACGGTGTCGGCGAGATCGGTCTCGGACGCGTTCGGACGGACCGCGTTCGCGTCGAAGCGGGAGATCTCCATCAGGTCCTCGACGAGCCGGGAGAGCCGCGCCGTCTCCGCCCCGACGGTCCGGGCCGCCCGCGCCGCGTCCGGCGGCAGCTGGTCGGCGTCCTCCTCCAGCACGGTCGCGACCATCGTCATCGCCGCGAGGGGCGTGCGCAGTTCGTGCGAGACGTCGGCCACGAACCGGCGCGCCTTCGCCTCCTGCTCGCGCAGTCGCGCGTCGGAGGCCTGGAGGGCGTCCGCGGTCTCGTTGAACGTCCGTGCCAGATCGGCCAGTTCGTCGTGCCCCCGGACCGCGACCCGGCTGCCGAGGTCGCCCTCCGCGAGCCCACGCGTGGCCCGCCCCAGCTTGCGGACCGGCCGCAGGACCGTCCCGGCGGCGAGCAGCGCCAGGACGGCGGCCAGCATCACCACCGGCAGGATGCCCGCCCGGACCGAGTCCAGCAGGGCGGCGGTGTCGTCGCGTTCGGCCCGCAGATCGGTGATCGCGAAGACCTCCAGACCGGAGAACCGGTGGTCCCCGTCCGCGTACGTCACGGGCATCCCCACCACCAGATACGGCTCGCCCCGCCACGTCACCCGCTGGAACCGAGCCCCGTCCCCGGCCCGTACGGCGGCCCGCAGCCCGGCCGTGATCCGGCCCTCCGTGTCGGCGAGCGCGTCGGAGACCGCGACCAGGTCCTGATAGCGGGCGACCACGATCCGGGCCCCGAGACCGTCCGACACCTTCGCCGCGAACCGGGCGAGCGAACGCTGGTCGGGCGGCAGGTCGAGGTCGGCGGCGACGGCGGTGACCCGCGACCGCACGTCGTTCACGGCGGCGTCCTGGGTGCGCTGGAGCACGGCCGTCCGGGCGTCCCGGTAGGCGAGGGCGGTCGCGGTCACCGCGCTGATCAGCGCCACGACGACGAACGTGACGACGAGCCGGGTGCGCAGCCCCCCGACGAGCCGCCGGGAACGCCGTATCGGCGCGGTGGCACCCCGCCCGGCGCGCCCGGCCCCCTCCGTGCGCCTCACAGCGGACCGAACCGGTAGCCGAAGCCCCGCACCGTCTGCACGTACCGGGGCCGCGCCGGTACGTCCTCCAGCTTGGACCGCAGCCGGCCGACCGCCGCGTCCACCAGCCGGGAGTCGCCCAGGAACGTGTGGTCCCAGACCGACGCGAGGAGCTGCTCGCGGCTGAAGACCCGGCCCGGCGCGGCCGACAGTTCGAGCAGCAGCCGCAACTCGGTGGGCGGCAGCGGGACGGCCGCCCCGTGCTTGGTGACGGTCAGCCCCGCGCGGTCGATCAGCAGCCCCGCGTGTTCGGTACCGGCCCCCAGGGCCTGCCCGGACGGTTCCGCGCGCCGCAGCGCGGCCCGGATGCGGGCCTCCAGGACGGGCGCGGTGACCGGCTTGACCACGTAGTCGTCGGCGCCCGCCTCCAGGCCCGTCACGATGTCGTGGTCGTCGCCCCGCGCGGTCAGCATGATGACCGGCAGGGTCGTCGTCCTGGCCCGGATCCGGCGGCACACCTCGAAGCCGTCCATCCCCGGCAGCATCAGGTCCAGGACGGCCAGCTCGACCCTCCCGCCGTCCGGGGCGTCCAGCAGCGCGAGGGCCTCCTCGCCGGTGGCCGCCGTGGCGACGTCGTACCCGTGCCGGCGCAGCACGAGCTCCATCCCGTCCCGTACGGACGCGTCGTCCTCGATCAGCAGTACATGCGGCATGCGCTCGATTATGGGTGCCGCGCGCACCCGCCGGACGCCGGGGAAGGGGGCCGACGCCCAGGTCGGGGGCATTGTTACGTTCCCATCATGTCGCCATGGACCCGCCATCACGTGCCCTGGCGAGGGTGGTGGACATGAGCCCGAAGACACCCTCCCGCACCAGCTCCCGTGCCACCGCCCGGCTGCGCCTGACCGCCCTTGCCGTGCTCCCCGTCCTGGCCTTCCCGGCGGCCTGCGGCAGCGCCGACGACAGCGCCGGCGGCGTCCGGCCGCACGACGACATCGCCTCCGTGCCGGAGACGACCGCCGACACGCCGCCCACGCCGTCCGGGAGCGGCCCGGGCACCGCGCCCGCCGCGAAGAGCGCCTTCTACGACGCCCAGCTCGCCTACGTCCGCTGCATGCGCGTCAAGGGCGGCTACAAGGACTTCCCCGACCCCAAGCTCAGCGGCCACCTCGACTGGGCGAAGGTCGACGAGATCGCGTCGAAGCCCGGTCAGATGGAGGCCTCCAAGGGGGGCAGGAACGGGGTCTGCGTCGACGAACTCCAGAAGGTCATGCTGGCCGAGCCCAAGCGGGACCAGCAGAAGGACTACGAGTCGATGCTCGCGCACGCGCAGTGCATGCGGGACAACGGCGTCTCCCGCTTCACCAACCCGACGATGAGCGGCGGCAACGCCCAGCCCGGCGGCGACCCGAACCCGGCGTCCCCCACCATCGACCACGACTCCCCGGCGTACAAGCAGGCCCGCGAGGCGTGCAAGGCGAAGCTGCTCGACGGTCTGGACGGCATGCAGTGAGGCGCCGCACCGCCCTCCGCACGCTCGGCGCGGTGACCGTCGCCGCCGCGGTCGCCGGGGGAGTCGTCGTCCTCGGCGACGTCGGGGGCCTCGGAGCCCTGGGCGGCGGCCGGGGCACCAGCGGCTCCGGCCCGGCCGGGAGGAGCGGCGACCTGCCGCCCGCCACCGCGACCGTCGTCCGCACCGACCTCGTCCGGTCCAAGACCGTCGACGGCAGGCTCGACTTCGCGCAGCGCCGCCCCGTCAAGTCCGCCGTCGGGGGAACCATCACCGTCGCCGCCTCCGAAGGGAGCACGCCGACCATGGGGCAGGCGCTGTACGAACTCGACGACAAGCCGGTCACCCTCCTCTACGGCCCGGTCCCGATGTTCCGCGAGATGAGGACGGGCGACCGGGGCAGCGATGTGCTCCAACTGGAGCGCAACCTCCGCGACCTGGGACACGGAGCGGGCCTCTACGTCGACACCCGCTACGACAAGGACACCGAGGCCGCCGTCCGGCGGTGGCAGAAGACCCTGAACCGCGAGCCCACCGGAAGGGTCGGCAAGGGAGACGTCGTCTTCCTGCCCGGCCGGGTCAAGGTGGTCTCCGCGGACGCCGCGCTCGCCGACCAGGTCACCCCGGGCGGACCCGTCCTGACGATCGCCTCCACGCGGCCGGTCGTCCGGGCCCACCTCGACCAGGGCGACGGCGCGCTCACCGCACCGGGCACCCAGGTCGAGGTCACCCTGCCCAGCGGCCGGACCGTGGCGGGAAAGGTCGCCGGGACCGTACGGCCCGAGGAGGCCGGCGACGGCGCGAGCGCCCAGGAGGGCATCGTCGTGGAGGTCGTCCTCGACGGCGGGACGGGCGCCGCGTCCGGCGAGGACACCAAGGCGGCGGCCAGCGTGACGTTCGTCAGCGAGGCCCGCAAGGGCGTCCTCGCGGTCCCCGTCGAGGCGGTCCTCGCCCTGCGCGGCGAGAACGGCGGCTACGGCCTCCAGATCGTCCGGGGCACCACCACGACCACGGTACGGGTGGAGACGGGCATGACCGCCGACGGACGCATCGAGGTCAGCGGCCCCGACGTGCGCGAGGGACTGAAGGTCGGGGTGGCGGCGCCATGACCCCGACCCCCGTCATAGAACTGCGGGACGCGAGCAGGTCGTACCCCGGCGGCGTCCACGCCCTGCGCGGAGTGGACCTCACCGTCGACGAGGGCGAACTGCTCGCCGTCGTCGGGCCCTCCGGCTCCGGCAAGTCCACCATGCTCCACGTCATGGGCACCCTCGACAAGCCCACCGGCGGCACCGTCCGGATCGCCGGGTACGACGTGTCCGCGCTCTCCGACTCCCGCCTCTCCGCACTGCGCGCCCGCCACATCGGCTTCGTCTTCCAGCACTTCCACCTGGCGGCCGGGCGCGACGCCGTCGACAACGTGGCCGACGGACTCCTCTACGCGGGCGTACCGGCGCGGGAACGCCGGGCACGGGCCCGCGAGGCCCTCGACCGGGTCCGTCTCGGCCACCGCACCTCGCACACGCCGAACGAGCTGTCCGGGGGCGAGAAACAGCGGGTGGCCATCGCCCGCGCACTGGTCGGCGCCCCCCGGCTGCTGCTCGCGGACGAGCCGACCGGGGCGCTCGACACCGCGTCGGGGGAGATCGTCATGGAGCTGCTCCACGAGCTGAACGCGGCCGGCACCACGATCTGCGTCATCACCCACGACAACGAGATCGCGCGGTCGCTGCCGAGACGGGTCCGCTTCAAGGACGGCGAGATCGTCTCGGACGAGCGCTCCGCCCGTCCGGCGGAAGGGGCCCAGCGGTGAGCCGCGCCCTCAAGCCCTCCCGGCTCTCCGCCGGCGACGTCCTCAGGGTCGGCGCGGTCGGTCTGCGCGCCCGACGCGCGCGCGTGGTGCTCTCCGCGCTCGGCATCGCCATCGGCATCGCGACCATGGTCGCGGTCGTCGGCCTGTCCGAGTCCAGCCGCGCGGACCTGATGGCCCAGCTCGACCGCCTCGGCACCAACCTCCTCACCGCCGAGGCGGGCAAGGACGCGCTGGGCAAGGAGGTCCGACTCCCCAGGAACGCGGTCGCGATGGTCGAGCGCATCGGCCCCGTCCAGCACGCCACCGGCACGGGCGACGTCGACGCCCGCATCCGCCGGACCGACCTGGTGCCCGAGGAACGCACGGCCGGCGTCACCACCCAGGCGGTCCGCACCGACCTCCTGGCCGCGCTCGGCGGCCGGGTCGCCGAGGGAGCCTGGCTCGACCCGGCCCGCGAACGGCTCCCGGTCACCGTCCTCGGAGCGGTCGCCGCCGACCGCCTCGGCATCACCCGCACCGGCGAGACGATCATGATGAACGACACGCGCGTGGTCGTCGTCGGCATCCTCGCCCCGCTCGAACTGGTCCCCAACCTGGACCGGGTGGCGATGGTCGGATTCCCCGCCGCCGAACGCCACTTCGGCTTCGACGGCCACCCGACCACCGTCTTCGAGCGCTCCACCGACGCCTCGGTGGAGGACGTACGGGCGGTCCTGGCCCGCACCATCAGCCCCGGCGCGGAGGGGGCCGTCAAGGTCTCCCGGCCCTCGGACGCCCTGGCCGCCAGGGCCGCCGCCGACAAGGGCCTGACGACCCTCATGCTCGGCCTGGGCGCGGTGGCCCTCCTGGTCGGCGGTGTCGGCGTCGCCAACACCATGGTCATCTCGGTCCTGGAGCGCCGCCAGGAGATCGGCCTGCGCCGCTCCCTCGGCGCGACCCGCAACGCGATCCGGCTGCAGTTCCTCACCGAGTCGCTGCTGCTGTCGGCGCTCGGCGGGGTGACCGGGGCGCTGCTCGGAGCCGCCGCGACGTACGGCTTCGCGCGGTTCCAGGGGTGGACGGCGGTGGTCCCGCCCTGGTCCCTCGCCGGCGGTCTCGGGGCCACCCTCGCGATCGGCGTGATCGCGGGCCTCTACCCGGCGATCCGGGCCTCCCGGCTGCACCCGACGGTGGCACTCAACGCGACGTGACCGCCGGCTCGTCGCCCTCCCCGGACAGGAACCGCGCGGACTTCCGGGCGAGCACGGAGGCGAGGAACTCGGGAGCGTCGTCGGGGCGCATCCGGGCCAGGGAGACCATGCCGGTGATCACCGTGTCGGCGACCTCCTCCTGCACGTGCTCCCAGCCATGGCTGCGGCCCTTGCGCGGATTCGTCGCACGGGCGCCGATGACGGCCTGAGCGGCCTCGCCCACCTCCTCGGAGAGCTTGAGGACCTGGATCGTCCACTGCTCCTCGGAGGTCAGCCCCTGGGCGGTGCCGTGCTCGTCGAAGAGCGCGGCGAGCGTACGGATCGTGTCCCACGGGTCGTTGCCTGACACGGTTCTCTCCTCGGGCGGGCGGGCGGGCGGGCGGTTGTGGGGTACGGGCGCGGTCGGCTCGCCCCCGGTGCGGGAGGGCGGGTCAGCGGCCCCGGCGGATCCTCGCCGCCTGGCGGGCCTCGGCCGTCTTGCGGGCCTCGGCGGCCCGCCGGGACTCGTTCTTGGCGCGGCCGGGGCGGCCCGGCACGGTGCCCACGCCGCGGAAGGCCGCGCCACCGCGCTTGACACCCTCCTGGCTCGGCGCGGCCCCGTCGACGGGAACGCCCGAGGGGGTGCGGGCCCCGGTGATGCGGCTCAGCTCCGCCTCGCCCGAACGGACCTTGGTGACCTGCGGGCGGATGCCCGCGTCCGCCATCAGCCGGGCCACGTCACGCTGCTGCTCGGGGGTGACGAGGGTGACGACGACGCCGGACTCGCCGGCACGGGCGGTGCGCCCGCCGCGGTGCAGGTAGTCCTTGTGGTCGGCGGGCGGGTCGACGTTGACGACGAGGTCCAGCTCGTCGACGTGGATGCCGCGCGCCGCCACGTTGGTGGCGACGAGCACCGGGACCTCACCGCTGCGGAAGCGGCCCAGGGTGCGGGTCCGCAGCGGCTGGGACTTGTCGCCGTGCAGGGCGGCCGCGCGCACCCCGCTCCCGAGGAGGTGCCGGGTGAACCGGTCGACGGAGGCCTTCGTCGCCAGGAACATGATGACCCGCCCGTCGCGGGCGGCGATCTCCGTGGCGACGGCGAACCTGTCGGCGCCGTGCACGTGCAGCACGTGGTGGTCCATCGTCGAGACGGTCGCGGACGAGGGGTCGACGGAGTGGACGACCGGGTCGTGCAGGTACCGCTCGACGAGGAGGTCGACGTTGCGGTCGAGCGTGGCGGAGAACAGCATCCGCTGGCCGCCCGGGGGCACCAGGTCGAGCAGCTCGGTGACCTGGGGCATGAAGCCCATGTCGGCCATCTGGTCGGCCTCGTCCAGGACGGTGGCGGTGATCCGTTCGAGGCGGCAGTCCTTGCGCTCGACGAGGTCCATCAGCCGGCCCGGGGTGGCGATCAGGATCTCGGCCCCGTCGCGCAGCGCGGTGGCCTGGCGGCCGATCGACATGCCGCCGACCACGGTCGCCAGGCGCAGCTTCAGGGCCCGGGCGAAGGGGTCGAGCGCGTCGTGGACCTGCTGGGCCAGCTCGCGGGTGGGGACGAGGACCAGCGCGAGCGGCTTGCGGGCCTCGGCGCGGCGTCCGGTGGTGCGGACGAGCAGCGGCAGGCCGAAGGCGAGGGTCTTGCCGGAGCCGGTGCGCCCGCGCCCCAGGACGTCCCGGCCCGCGAGGGCGTCGGGCAGGGTCGCGGACTGGATCGGGAAGGGCTCGTCGACGCCCAGGCGGACCAGCTCGGCCAGGACCTCGGCCGGCAGGTCGAGCTCGGCGAAGGTGGCGGCCGGGGGCAGGGCGGGGGTCCCGGCGGCCGGCGCCGTCAGCTCGTCCTTCGCCGCGGCGGCGCGCCGCGCCTTGTCGGTACGGGGTGTGCTGTGCGTGTTGTTCATGGGGATCTCCTCGAAAACGGTGCGCTTCGAGGAATTCGCGAGGGGCCGCGGCCCGATGAATTACAGGAACGTACCGAACGCCATGCGTGCGGATCCGGCCACGCCGAGGGGCGAAAAGCGGCGTCCGGTCCGGGGGAAAGCCGGGAAAGGCTTGAAAAGGCCTGGAAAATGCAACGAGCCGGGGCCCTCACCACACGGGTGAGGACCCCAGCTGCGTCGGACGTGTCAACGTCAGGCGGGGAGGATGTTCTCCGCCTGGGGGCCCTTCTGGCCCTGCGTGACGTCGAAGGTCACCTTCTGGCCTTCCTGGAGCTCACGGAAGCCAGAGGTGGCGATGTTGGAGTAGTGGGCGAAGACGTCCGGGCCGCCACCCTCCTGCTCGATGAAGCCGAAGCCCTTTTCAGCGTTGAACCACTTCACGGTGCCGTTAGCCATGTCAAATCTCCTTCGGGGCGTAGCCCTGGGATCCGCACTGTGCGGATCCCGGCGTCGCCGTGATGATTGCCCCGTCCGGAAAACTGCACCGAAAACACAGAAAGTGCCTGACGATGTCGAATCGTCAAAGGCACTTGTAAGTTTCTTTGGGAACCACGACTGCAACTGCTGTTGACTGTAGCACGTCGCGGAGGCGGGTGCACGGAATTGGCTATTCGCCCCGCTGCCCGGCGGGGAGCGCATTTCCGCCCGCTCCCCGCCGCGGGGCGGGTGCGCCCGCCCTCGCGCCGTGCGCCGTCAGGACGAAGGTGACGGTGATCAGCAGCGCCCAGGCGCCGAACTTGGCGAGGGAGACCGGCTGCCAGCCGTCCAGCTGGTCCGGGTAGCTCCAGGCGCCGACGTACGTGGCCGCGTTCTCCGCGACCCAGAGGAAGAATCCGATCAGGACGAACGACAGGGCCAGCGGCATCCGGTGGTCCCGCTCGCCCACCCGGAACCGCACCCAGGTCCCCGCCGTCGCCGCCAGGAGCAGCGCGGCAAGCACCCAGCGGGCGTCGGGCAGCCAGTGGTGGCTGAAGAAGTTGACGTACACGGCGCCGGCCAGGACCGCCGTCACCCGGGGCCGGTAGCCGGTCAGCCGCAGGTCGAGCAGGCGCCAGGCGCGGCAGACGTAGCTGGCGAGGGCCGCGTAGAGGAACCCGCCGTACAGCGGCACCCCGCCGAACTTCGTCAGCGCCTCCTCCGGATAACTCCACGAGCCCATCCGCACCTTGACCAACTCGAAGAGCAGGCCGATGACATGGCAGCCGACGGTCACGGCGACGTCCCGACCGCGGTCCCAGCCGGCCTTCCACGCGAGGGCGGTGAGACCGATCCCGTACAGCAACAGCAGGTCGTAGCGGGCGATCGGCAGGTCGGGGAGCAGGCCCGAGACCGCGATGCCGCCGATGAGGGCGAGGGCGAAGGCGCAGCAGCGCGCCTCGAGCACCGCGAACCGCAGAAGCTGGCCGAGACCGAATCTGAACGTGTTCATACGGGGAGGGACGCCGGACCGGCGGGGTCGGTTCGCCCCGGGCGCCGTCCCTCCCACCTCTCAGTGGTGGAACAGGCGAAGCCCGGTCCGCACCAGGGTGATCCCGTGCTCGCGGCAGGCGTCCTCGACGTCGGTGGAGCGGATCGAGCCGCCCGGCTCGGCGATGTGGGCGACCCCGTGCCGGTGCGCGTGGTCGACGTTGTCGCGGAAGGGCAGGGCGCCGTCCGAGACGAAGGCGACCCCGGTCAGGAGCCCGAGCCACTCCGCGCGCTGGGCGTCCGTCAGCTCGGGGGCGGGGGCGGCGAGGGCCTTCGCGAGGCGGGTGTGCTCGTCGGGGGTGAGGTCGCCCTCGACACAGCGGATCTGCCAGTTCACGCGGTCCTGACGCCGGACGCCCGGCCGGAACGCGAGGGCGCGGACCGCCGGGTGACGCCGTAGCCACCAGGTGTCGGTCTTGGCTCCGGCCAGCCGGGTGCAGTCCACGCGGGACTGCTGGCCGGCGCCGATCCCCAGCGTCGTCCCGTCCCGGACGTAGGCCACGGAGTTGGACTGGGTGTAGCGCAGGACGGCGAGCCCGAGCAGGAGATCGTCCGCCGCCGCGGGCGGCAGCGCGCCGCAGCGGACGTCGTCGAGCAGGGCGGCCGAGAGCGGCACGTCGTCGCGCGGCTGGGAGAGCCGTACGCCGAACACCTCGCGCGCCTCGTGGGACGGCGGGGTGAACGTCTCGTCCGCCTCCATCACGAGGAAGCGGCCGTTCTTCTTCCGGCTCAGCGTGGCGACCGTTCCCGGGGCGTAGCCGGGGGCGACGACGCCGTCGCAGACCACCCGGGCGAGGAGCTCGGCGAGTTCGGCGTCGACCGGGTGCGAGACGGCGGCGAAGTCGCCGTACGAGGACTTCGGGTCGGCGTCGCGGGCCCGCAGGTACGCGCTGGTGAGGGCGCCGACCCGGGCGCCGTCGACGCCGTGGAGCGCGGCGGTGACGTCGTCGACGGGTCCGGCCACCGCCGCGCCCGCCGGAGACACGTGCTTGAAGGAGGCGGCGGCGGGCCGGCCCAGGGTCCGGCTCGCCTCGCGTACGAGCTGCCAGCCGTTCAGGGCGTCGAGCAGGTTGATGTAGGACGGGCTGCCGTGCAGCACGCGCACCGGCCGTCGGCCGGGCTCCACCGGCGCGGCCGTGGCCGTCCCCTGCTGCGGGTTGATTCCGTAACGCAGATCCATCGCAAGGCCTCCTGGGTCAGCGGGACATCACTGACGCAGGCGCCCAGGCGGTCGACGCGCACGCGGAACGACGGCCGCTCCCCGGTGGTGATCCACCCTCGCCAGTCGCGGCCGGAACCGATGCTATCCGTACGGGGGTACGGCGGCGCGCCGCACCCCCGGGAGGAAGTGCGGCGCGCGGCCGTGCCGTCGGGCGGGTCCGGGGATCAGACCGCCGGGGCCGGGAAGGTCGGGTACTCCACGCCGGAGACGTGCTGGACGACCCGGATGACCTGGCACGAGTAGCCGAACTCGTTGTCGTACCAGAGGTAGAGGATCGCGTTGTCGCCGTCGACCTTGGTCGCGCCGGCGTCGACGATCGACGCGTGGCGCGAGCCCACGAAGTCCATCGAGACGGCGTCGGGGGCCGTGGTGAAGTCGATCTGGCGCTTCAGCGGCGAGTGCAGCGAGACGTCGCGGAGGTACTCGAGGACCTCTTCGCGGGTGGTCTCGCGGCCCAGGCGCAGGCTCAGGATCGCGATCGAGACGTCCGGGACGGGGACGCGGATCGAGCTGCCCGTGATCGGGGCCTTCAGCTCCGGCAGGGCCTTGGCGACGGCCGAGGCGGCACCGGTCTCGGTGATCACCATGTTCAGCGGCGCGGAACGGCCGCGGCGGTCGGCCTTGTGGTAGTTGTCCAGGAGGTTCTGGTCGTTCGTGAACGAGTGGACGGTCTCCACGTGACCGCGCAGCACGCCGTACTCGTCGTCCATCGCCTTCAGCGGCGGCACGATCGCGTTCGTGGTGCAGGAGGCGCAGGACAGGATCCGCTCGTCCGGCTTGACCGTGTCGTGGTTGACGCCGTGCACGATGTTCGGCACGTCGCCCTTGCCGGGCGCGGTCAGGACGACCTTGTCGATGCCGGGGCGCAGGTGCTTGGAGAGGCCCGCGCGGTCGCGCCACTTGCCGGTGTTGTCGATGAGGATGGCGTTGTCGATGCCGTACGCCGTGTAGTCGACCTCGGAGGGGTCGTTGGCGTAGATCACCTTGATCGTGTTGCCGTTGGCGACGATCGTGCTGTTCGCCTCGTCCACGGTGATGGTGCCCTGGAACTGGCCGTGGATCGAGTCGCGGCGCAGCAGCGAGGCGCGCTTCACCAGGTCCTGCTCGCCACCGCCCCGGACGACGATCGCGCGCAGACGCAGACCGTTGCCCGAACCGGCCTTCTCGATGAGGAGGCGGGCGACGAGGCGGCCGATGCGGCCGAAGCCGTAGAGGACGACGTCGCGGCCCTCGCGGCGCTCGGTCTTGTTCTCGCCCGTGGCGCCGGCGACGGCGTCGGCGGTGAACTCCGCGACCGAGAGACCGCGGTCGTCGGTCTTGTACTCGGCGGCCAGCATGCCGATGTCGATCTGCGACGGGCCGAGGTCGAGCGTGGTGAGCGTCTGGAGGAAGGGGAGCGTCTCGGTGACCGACAGCTCCTCGCCGGCTATCTGCCGGGCGAAGCGGTGGGTCTTGAGGATGCTGACCACCGACTTGTTCACCAGGGAGCGGCTGTGGACCAGGACGGTGACGTCCTGCTCCCGGTGCAGCTTCCCGATGATCGGGATCATCGACTCCGCGATCTCCTCGCGGTTCTTCCAGCTGGTGAACGAGTCGTCATTGACAGTCACAAGTTTATCTTTCGAGCTAGGCGGCGCTCATATGGTAACCCCCGGTCCGTTTGCTCGATCAGAGGGGTGTCGAACCTCACGGACGGCCGCCCCCGGCCGCCCTCCGGGCCGCCAGTCGCGCTTCGAGCGCCGCCCGGCGCTCGGGCCACTCCTCGGCGACGACCGAGAAGACGGCGCTGTCGCGCAGGCGGTCCTCCTCGCCCGGCGCCCATGAGCGCCCCCAGTTCCGCAGGACGCCCTCGAAGGTCGCGCCCACGCTCGCGATGGCCGCCCGGGAACGGGCGTTGCGGGCGTCCGTCTTCAGGTCGACCCGGGCCACCTCCCAGACCTCGAAGGCGTGCCGGAAGAGCAGGTACTTGGCCTCGGTGTTCACTCCCGTGCCCTGGGCGGAGGCGGCGAGCCACGTGAAGCCGATCTCGATCGCGCAGAGGCCCTCACGGGACGGCCACGGCCACGGGCGCGGGTCCCAGAAGGAGGTGTGACCGACCACCCGGCCGGTCACCGCGGACACCTGGGCGTACGGCGCGAGCAGGCCGTCGGCGGCGCGGCCGAGCTGCGCGTCGATGTACGCCCCGACCTCGTCCCCTCGCGGCACCGAGGTGAAACCGTAGGTGTCGCGGTTCTCCGCGGCGGCCTCGGCGAGACCGGCCGCGTGGTGGTGGCCCAGCGGCTCCAGGCGCACCAGGGCGCCCTCCAGGACCGGTCCTTCAAGGGTGAGACCCATCGTTTCGTACTCCGTACACGTCGAGCCGGCAGAGATCGTTGGAACCGGGTGCAGGTTCGCACAGGGACCCCGGCGGACGGCACGCGGATGGCCGCGGGTGTCACGAGAGGCGGCCGGGGGAGGGCCGTCACGGGAAGGCGAGGGCGCGGAAGACGTCCCTGACGCGCGCCAGCGGGCCGGGGTCGCGGGTGAACCGGAGACGGTTGGTGAGGAGGACCGCCCAGCGGTCGCGCGCCGGTGACACCCACAGCCCCGTGCCGGTGAAGCCGAAGTGGGACCAGACGTCGTCCGTCGGCTCCGTGCCCGGCGCCGGATGCCAGAACAGGCCGCGCGGCGGGACGAGCGCTCCGGTGTGGACGCGGAGCGAGAGGGCCGTCCAGTCGGCGGAGAAGGTGCCGGGCACCGGGGCCAGCAGGTGGCGGAGGAACCGGCCGGTGTCGGCGGCGGTCGTGAAGACCCCCGCGATGCCGCAGGCGCCGCCCAGGAGCCGGGCCGAGAAGTCGTGGACGGTGCCCTTGAGCGGGGCGCCGCTCTCCTCGTCGTACTCGGTGGGCGCGCACCGCTCCCTGGCCGGGGCGGGCAGCGGGCCGTACCGGGTCTCCGTCATGGCGAGCGGGGACCAGACCCGGTCCCCGGCGAGCCGGGGGAGCGGCTCCCGGGTGAGGTGCTCGGCGAGGTAGCCGAGGATCAGCGCCGCCCGGTCGGTGTACGCGACGGCCGCCCCCGGCCGGTGTCGCAGCGGCTCGGCGAGGACGCCGTCCCGGACGTCCTGCGGGTCGGAGCCGTACAGATGGCGGAGGTTGGCCCGCAGCGGCATGCCCGCGGTGTGGGTGAGGAGGTGGTGCGCCGTCACGTCGGCGAGGGGCCGTCCGGCGGCCTCGGGCCAGTAGCTGCCGAGCGGGGCCGTCAGGTCGAGCTTCCCGGCGTCGACGAGGGTGCCGGTGACGGCCCAGACGGCCAGGACCTTGGTGAGGCTCGCGACGTCGAAGAGCGTGTCGGCGCGCGTCGGCTCGTCGGGACGCGTGGGGTCGAGCAGGCCGACGGCCCCCTCCGACAGGGTCGTACGGGCGTCACCCACGGCCCACACCATGCCCGGGCAGACACCCGCGCGCACGGCCTCGCCGAGGAGTCGCTCGAAGGGGTCGCTGCGCTGCGCCAAGGCGTGCCTCCGACGGGTTGAGGGCGGCCCTGGCCTGGTGGGCCGTGCTCCGGAGTCATGCCCCGGCC
Organism: Streptomyces sp. NPDC002057; assembly: GCF_040296665.1. Lineage (NCBI taxonomy): Bacteria > Bacillati > Actinomycetota > Actinomycetes > Kitasatosporales > Streptomycetaceae > Streptomyces > Streptomyces sp. NPDC002057. Next base: position 79,307 of record NZ_JBEOXR010000015.1, on the reverse strand, counting down.
GTGCGGGAAGACACCCTTCCGTCGGTCCGTGTCCCGCCGGTCACGTCGGCGTCACCCGTCGTCCGTCTCCCCGTCGGTCACGCGCGGCCCGTGGCCCCGTCGGCCACGGGCGGGTCACCTGGCGTCCGAGTCCTTGTCGGCCGGCTTGCAGATGACCTCGTCGCGCGGCGTGTAGTGGGTCTTGAACGTCTCCCGCTTGACCTCGGCGCCGCCGTCCTTGAAGACCCGGTCCACCGCGATGTCGAAGCCCTGCGCGGGCGGCTGCGGCACACAGGCCTCGCCGGTGCCCTCGCGCTTCCCGGGCTCCGTGAGCTTGGTGCGCGGACCGGCGACCGCCTCCACGGAGTCGTACTTCTTCGTCCCGAGGAAGCTCACGGTGACGGAGGAGTCCGTCGCGCCCGCCTTGATGTAGATCGGCTTCCCGGAGTCGTTGCGGAACTTCAGGTCCAGCGAGCCCCATGCGACGGTCGCCTCCCGGCCGGCCGGGTAGCGCTCGATGTAGAAGGAGTGGGCCCCGTACTCGACGGGCTTCACCCCGGCGAAGAACATGGCGTTGAAGACGGTGGTGGCCATGGCCGACACACCGCCGCCGGGCGCGGAGCGGTACTGGCCGTCGAGGATCATCGTGCCGTCGACGAAGCCGTTGTCCGCGGTGCGCTCGCCGACCGTCTTGTTGAAGCTCCACACCTCGCCGGGCTGGACCAGCGAGCCGTTGATGAGTTCGGCGGCCCGGCCGATGTTCGTGGTCCGGTACGGCGCCGCCGGGAAGTTCACCGTGAACGACGACATCTGCTCGGTGATGCCGAGGCGGGCCAGGGAGTCCGAGGTCAGGTCGGGCTGGGTGACCGTGGTGGCCACCGGGGCGGTGCGCGCGGCCGCGCCGGACTTCGTGAGCAGCGGGCGTACGGCGTCGCCGAGGGCCTTCGCGGTCACCTCGTGCCCCGGCCGGCCCTCCGACTCCACGACGACCTTGCCGTCCCGCACCCCGAGCCGCGCCTCCACCGGGGCGTTCGACAGGGCGGCGACCGGCTGCGCCACGTCCGGGTCGCGCAGCAGCGCCTCGGCGTCGAGCGCGCCGGTGAGCCGGCCGTTCTCGTTCTTGACGGTGAGGTGGTCGCCGAGGGTGGCGGCGGAGATCCGCAGCCGGTCCTCGCCCGTGGTGAGCGTCACCGGGCCCGAGACCGCGGGGTTCGCGTACGTGTCGAGGAAGCGGGTCACCTCGGCGGCGGGCAGCTTCGGCTCGGTCACGGAGACGGGGAGGCTCACGGCGGCCGCGCCGGTGGCCGGGTAGGCGGCGCGCAGGGCCTCGACGGCCCGCCCGGTGTCCAGCTTCTGGCCCGTCACCGGCTGGGTGGCGACGGCCTTGCCCGAGCGGAAGGCGACGGCGCCCTCGCGCACCGCGCGGTCGTTCTTCCCGGCGAGTCCGGCCACGGTCGCCTTCGCCTTGGCGTCGTCGTACGCGAGGACCGGCTGGATCTCGCGCTCACCGGACGAGAAGAGCCGCCCGATGACGGTGACGGGGTCGCGGGAGGGATCGGCCGCCAGGTCGGCGGTCTTCGCCAGGTCCACGGACAGTCCGGCGGAGGCCGGCTCCACGGTCGTGGCGTGGTCGCCGACCTTCACGGGTATCGGCGCGCTCCACGAGGCCGGGGCCTCGGCCGCCAGGCGGGCCCGCGCCTCGGCCCGGCTCATGCCGCCGATGTCCACGCCGCCGACCCGGGTGCCGGCGGATATGTCGTCGCCGGTCGCGAGCAGCCCCGCCACGTACAGGCCGCCCGCCGCGACGGCGACCACGCCCGTCGCGATCGCGGCCGTCCGGAGACGCGGACGGCGCCCCTCGCGGGGCGTCGGTGCAGGGTCGGTCGTGGAGCGGGGCACACGCTCTCCCGTGGCTTAGAGGTGAGAGGGGGACACTCGACGGTACGCCGAAAGAGTGTCTTATGCACATAAGACCGTTCTGACCTGCGAAGTTACGCAGGGAAGCGAGGCCGGCACGGAACGTGGCCCGGACGCCGGGACGAGGCGGGCGTCCCCGTCCCGCCCGTCCTGCCACGCCTAAGCTGGACCGATGCCTGCCCCGTCACCGAGCCCAGGGCCCCAGTCCGTCGACCGGGCCCTCGCCGTCCTCGACGCCGTCGCCGACGCCGACCGGCCCGTCGGGGCGAAGGTACTGGCCCGCCGGCTCGGCTGCGCCCTGTCGACCGTCTACCACGTCACCGGCCCCCTGCTCGCGCGCGGCTATCTCGTCCGTACCGCCGACGGATACGTCCCCGGCCCCCGCGTCCCGGCCCTGCACCGCTCCCACCAGCGGCACCACGGGCTCGGCACCGGCACCGGCGAACTCCTCGGCCGGCTGCGGCGGGCGACGGGCGCGGAGGCGTACCACACGGCCTACCGCGACGGCCTGATCACCGTGGTCGACACCACCGCCCCCGTCACCGACGCCGCCCACCCCTTCGCCCCGGGCCCCGAGGGCCGCGCCCACGCGACCGCCCACGGCAAGGCGCTGCTCGCCGCACTGCCCCGCCCCCTGCGCCGCCGCTATCTGGCCGAGCACGGGATGGCCCGCTTCACCGAGCGCACGATCACCGGCGCCGAACGCTTCGAGGCGGAGGCCGCCCGGGTGCGCGCCCAGGGCTTCGCCGTCTCGGTCGGCGAGGCGGACCTCGCGTACACCTGTCTCGCCGTGGCGCTGCCCGAGCGCGGCGACGGCGTCGTGCACGCCCTCTCCGTCTCGCTGCCGACCGCCGGCTTCGGGCGGCGGCAGGGGGAGATCCGGGCCGCGCTCACCCGGGCCGTGCCGGACTTTCCGGCCCTGCCGGAATCCTGAACCGACCGGCTGGCGGCGCTCGGCGGGCGGCCGCAGGCTGGAGGCATGATCTTCATCGCCGTCCGTTTCACCGCCCGCCCCGACCACGCCGACCGCTGGCTCGACCTGGTCGCCGACTTCACCGAGGCCACCCGCGCGGAGCCCGGCAACCTCTTCTTCGACTGGTCCCGCGACGTCGACGACCCGAACGTGTTCGTCCTCCTGGAGGCCTTCGCCGACGCCGACGCGGGCGCCGCCCACGTCTCCTCCCCGCACTTCGCGGCCGGACTCGCGGCCATGGCCGGAGCCATCGCCACCACCCCCGAGATCATCAACGTCGAGGTCCCGCAGCAGGGCTGGGGCGCCATGGCGGAGCTCGCCCCGACCGACGCCTGAGCCCCTTCCGGCACCCCGGGCCCCCGCTGTCCCGCCTGATAGGTTCGCGTGCACACGCAGGCGGGGCTGCGGCCCGAGGGGAGAAGCGGCACATGGCGGTGAGCGGGCGGCAGACCGGCAGGCCCACCCTGGAGGAGGTCGCGGCCAGGGCCGGAGTCGGCCGCGGCACGGTCTCCCGGGTCATCAACGGCTCCCCCCGCGTGAGCGAACAGGCCAAGGCCGCCGTCGAACGGGCCGTCGCCGAACTCGGCTACGTACCCAACCGGGCCGCCCGCGCCCTGGCCGGCAGCCGGACCGACGCCGTCGCCCTGGTCATCCCCGAGACCGAGGCCCGGCTCTTCGCCGAGCCCTACTTCCTCGACATCATCCGTGGTGTCAGTGGCGAACTCGCCGACGCCGACAAGCAGTTGCTGCTCACCCTGATCCGCAGCGACCAGGAACGCCAGCGCTTCGAGCAGTACCTCGCCGCCCAGCGCGTCGACGGCGTCCTCCTCGTCTCCGTGCACGGCGCCGACCCGCTGCCCGACCAGGTCCGCGCCCTCGGCCTGCCCGCCGTCCTCAACGGCCGCCGCACCGAGGACGAGAGCGTCGCCTTCGTCGACTCCGACAACACCGGCGCCGGCCGGACCGCCGTCGCCCACCTCGCCGCGCGCGGCCGCCGCGCGATCGCCACCATCACCGGACCGCTCGACATGTACGTGGCCCGCTGCCGCCTCGACGGCTACCGCGAGGGCCTGACGGAGGCCGGGCTCGCCGCCGACGACGGGCTCGTCGCGAACGGCGACTTCACCGAGGAGGGCGGGCGGCTCGCCATGCGCCGCCTCCTCGACCGCAGGCCGGACCTGGACGCCGTCTTCGCGGCCTCCGACGTCATGGCCGCGGGCGCGCGCGGCGCGCTGCGCGAGGCGGGCCGCCGGGTCCCCGAGGACGTGGCCCTCGTCGGCGTCGACGACTCGGCCGTCGCCCGGCACATGGACCCGCCGCTGACCAGCGTCCGCCAGCCCATCGAGGAGATGGGCCGCACCATGGCCCGCCTGCTCCTCCAGGAGATCGCCGCGCCCAGCGCGCCGGACGAGCAGCCCCGCCGCGTCCTCCCGACGGAACTGGTGGTCCGCGCCTCCTCCTGACGCACGCTCCGGACCCGCCCAGGGCGCCGAGATGCAGCCCCACCACCCGCCCCGGAGAATGGACTCCGTACGGGGTCCGTATCCGAGACCAGGGCGCTCCCGACGGCGTCCGACCCGCCAAGGGGGCGGTCGACGATGTCGCTGCGCCAGCCGAACCGGCCGCTCACCGCGACCGGGACCCTGCGCCGGTGCACCTGGCTGTACCTCCTGATCGTGACCCTGCTGACGGTCGCCTACCTGCTCTTCCCCGAGCGGCACACCGTCCTGTGGGCGCTCATCGGGCTCGGCGGCGTCGCCGCCATCCTCGTCGGCGTCCATCTGCACCAGCCCTCCCGGCGCTGGCCCTGGCTGGTGCTCGCCGCCGCCAACCTCGCCTTCGTGGGCGGCGACACCGCCTACAACGCGCTGGAGGCCTTCTACGGCCAGACCCGGCCGTTCCCGTCCGTCGCCGACGCCCTGTACCTCGTCACCTACCCGCTGTTCGCCCTCGGCCTGTTCGGCTTCATCCGCTACCGGGCCGTCGGCCGCGACCTCGGCGTCGTCCTCGACGCGCTGATCCTCACCTCGGGCCTCGCCCTGCTCTCCTGGGTCAACCTCATCACCCCGCTCGCCAGGAGCGAGGACATGAGCTGGACCGAGAAGGCCATCTCCATCGCGTATCCCCTCGGCGACGTCCTGATGCTCGCGATGCTGGCCCGCCTCCTCGTCCCCGGCGGTCTGCGCTCGCGGTCCGTGCAGCTCCTCACCCTGGGCACCTGCGGCATCCTCGCCTCGGACGTCATCTACGGCACCCTCCAGCTCAACGGCACCTGGCAGGTCGGCACGCCCTGGGACCTGGGCTGGGTCGTCTTCTTCACCGCCTGGGGCCTCGCCGCCCTCCACCCCTCGATGACCGGGCTCACCGAACGCGCCCCCGAACCCGCCCCGCGCGTCGCCGAACGGCGCCTCGCGCTGCTCGCCGGCGCCTCGCTCGTCGCCCCCGCCCTGCTGCTGTTCCAGTCGCTGCGCCACGACCGCGACCAGGACACCGCCGTCATCGCGATCTTCTCGGCGCTGATGTTCCTGCTGGTCCTCGCCCGGCTCTGGGGCATGATGAACGACCACGGCAAGGCCGAGGCGCGCGAACGCAGCCTCCGGATCGCCGCCGCCTCCCTCGTCGCCGCCCTGAGCCCCCGCGAGGTCGCCGGAGCCGTCGAGACGGCGTCCGCGACCCTCTTCGGCCCCGGCAACGGCTACCGCGTCCTCCTCCTCACCCGGGACCGCACCGGCGGCCTCAACGCCGTGGCCACCGCGAGCCAGCCCTGGAGCTGCCGCACCGACGAACTGACCCGGCCCACCACCGGCGCGCCGCTCCGCCGCGCCACCGGTTCGACCGGGCATCCCGAGGGGGCGGGCGGCCCCGCCGGCGGGCCGCCCGGAAGCGCGGAGGCCGCCTGGCCCGAGACGATCGCCGACGGCAGCCGGCTCCTCCCCGTGACCCGGCTCGACCCCGCCGTCGCCGCCGAGGTCGCGCCCGAACCGTTCGCCCTGCTCTGCCCCCTGGAGCTGCAGGCCCCGGCGGGACGCGAACCCCTGCTCGGCGTCCTGCTCCTGGCGGGCTCCGAGAAGAAGCTCGCCGAGATCTCGGGATCCGCCCAGTCGCTGGCCTCGCAGGCCGCCCTCGCCCTCGAACGCTTCGCGCTGAGCGAGGAGGTCAACCGCCGGACCAGCGAGGCCTACTTCCGTACCCTCGTGCACAACACGTCGGACGTGATCCTCATCGTCGACGACGACGACACCGTCCGCTACGCCAGCCCCTCCGCCGAGTCCATGTTCGGCCGCTCCCTGCTCCCCGGCACCCCCCTCACCGAGCTCGTCGCCCCCGCCGACACGGCCTCCGCCCTGCGGGTCCTCGCCGACGCGCGGACCCGCCCCGCCGTCGACGCCCGCGCCGACTGGAGGCTCGTCCACGGCGGCTCCGTCGACCTGGAGGTCGAGGTCCGGTGCAGCAACCTGCGGGACGAGCACACCGTGCACGGACTCGTCCTCACCCTCCGCGACGTCACCGAACAGCGGAAACTGGAACGGGAGCTGACCCACCGGGCGTTCCACGACTCGCTCACCGGACTCCCCAACCGCGTCCTCCTCCTCGAACGGGTCGAGCGCGCCCTGCTCAGGGGCCGCCGCGAATCCACCCTGACCTGCATGCTCTTCGTCGACCTCGACGACTTCAAGGTCGTCAACGACACCATGGGGCACTCCGTGGGCGACGAACTCCTCGTCGCCGTCGCCCGGCGCCTCACCTCCGTCCTGCGGCTCTCCGACACCGCCGCCCGGCTCGGCGGCGACGAGTTCGCCGTCCTCATCGAGGGGGCACGGGAACCCCGCGACGCCGAGGCCCTGGCGGCGGAGATCGTGCACACCCTCAGCCAGCCCTTCCACCTCACCGACGGAGCGGTCTCCGTGTCGACCAGCGTCGGCGTCGCGACCGTGCTCGACAGCGCCCACGCCGAGGAACTCCTCGGCCACGCCGACCTCGCCCTGTACGCGGCCAAGGCGGCCGGAAAGAAGCGGTGGCGGCTCTTCCACCCCGAGTTCCACTCCCGGCTCGTCGCCCGCCACGAACTCCAGGCGGGCATGGACACCGCCATCGCCGACCACGCGTTCGCCCTGCGCTACCAGCCGATCGTGGAGGTGCGCGACGGGGCCCCGGCCGGCCTGGAAGCGCTCATCCGCTGGCCCCACGCCCGCCGCGGCATGGTCCCGCCGGACCAGTTCATCGCCCTCGCCGAGGAGAGCGGCCACATCATGCCGCTCGGCGCCTGGGTCCTCGAACACGCCGCGCTCGACATCGCCCGCTGGCAGCGCGCCCGCCCCGACCGGACCCCGCTGTACGCCAGCGTCAACGTCTCCGCACGCCAGTTCCGCGACCCCGGGTTCCTCGAAGGCGTCCGGCGCACCCTCCGCTCCTCCGGGCTCGCCCCGGGCTCGCTCGTCCTGGAACTCACGGAGTCCGTCCTGATGCGCAGGGACGCCCAGATCAGGACCACCATGGCGGCCCTCAAGGAGATGGGCGTCTCCATCGCCATCGACGACTTCGGCACCGGCTTCTCCTCGCTCAGCTACCTCCGCGAGTTCCCCATCGACGTCCTCAAGGTCGACAAGTCGTTCATCGACAACATCACCACCGACCCCCAGCAGGTGGCGCTCGTCGAGGGCATCGTGCGCATCGCCGACGTCCTCGGCCTCCAGGTCGTCGCCGAGGGCATCGAGCACGAGGAACAGCGGGCGCTCCTCGCCGACATGGGCTGCCGGTACGGCCAGGGCTACCTCTTCGCCCGCCCCATGACCTCCCACCAGACCGACTCCTACCTGCACCGTGCCGCGCACTCCGACGGCCGTCCGGCGGCCGGACCGGTCGCGGGTCCGGCGGTCCGCCCCGCCGTCCGTCCGGCGGCCAGGGCGGGGCACCCGCCGCGCGCCTCCCGCTGGCGCGACCTCGAACACCTCCACCGCACCAGCCGCATGTGCGACGCCGTCATCGACGAGATCGACGGCCGCCGCATCCGGGTCGGCGACGACTGGCTCGTCGACTTCGCCTCCTGCAACTACCTGGGCCTCGACCTCGACCCGACGGTCATCGACGCCATCGAACCCGCGGTCAGACGGTGGGGCACCCACCCCAGCTGGTCCCGGCTCATCGGCAGCCCCCGGCTCTACCCCAGCATCGAGGAACGCCTCACCGAACTCCTCGGGGCCCCCGACACCCTGCTGCTGCCCACCATCACCCTCATCCACCAGTCGGTGATCCCGCTCCTCGCCGGCACCGGACAGGTCTTCGTCGAGGCGCAGGCCCACCGCACCGTGTACGACGGCTGCGTCGCCGCCCGCGCCCAGGGCGCCGAGATGCACCGCTTCCACGCCGACCGGCCCGACGAGCTGTCGGCGCTGCTGCGCGGCGCCCCCGGCGACGCGCCCCGGCTCGTCTGCATGGACGGCGTCAACAGCATGACCGGCAACTTCCCCGACCTGCCCGCCCTCGCCGCGGTCTGCCGGGAGAACGGCGCCCTGCTGTACGTCGACGACGCCCACGGCTTCGGCGTCATCGGGGAGCGCCGCCCCGGGGAGAGCAGCCCGTACGGCGCGCGCGGCAACAGCATCGTCCGCCACCTCGGCGAGACCTACGACGACCTGGTCCTGGTCGGCGGCTTCTCCAAGGCGTTCTCCTCGCTGCTCGCCTTCCTCGCCGTCCCGAAGTGGCTCAAGGACCACCTCAAGGTGGCGGCGGCCCCCTACCTCTACTCCGGGCCCTCCCCGACGGCCTCCCTCGCCACCGCGCTCGCCGGACTCGACGTCAACGAGGCGCGCGGGGACGAGATCCGGGCGGACCTGCACCGCAAGACGGCCCGGGTCCTCGACCACGTACGCGGCCTGGGCATCTCCACCCCGAACACCGACGGCCTGCCGATCGTCGAGATCCCCCTCGGCGACTCCGACGACCTCGACCAGGTCGCCGGCTTCCTCTGGGACCACGGCATCTACGTGACGCTCGCCTCCTACCCGCTCGTCCCGCGCGACCGGGTCGGCTTCCGCGTCCAGGTCACCGCCGCCAACACCGACGCGGAGATCGAGGAGCTCTGCGAGGCCCTCACGGGGCTCGCCGCCCGGTTCCCCCTGCAACCCGCGGACGCCGAACACCCCGGCACCGTCGCCGCCGGCCGGACCCCGGAGACGTGATGGACCGGCCGGAACCGTCCCGGGCGGGAGCGACCCGGGCGCGCCGCAACCGGGACGCCGACTGGAACGCCTGGCCCGTCGCCGACTACCTCGCCGAGAACTACCGCCGCCTCCACCCCCTCGACATCGGCGTCATCCGCCACCACGCCGCCGTCTACCGGGGCTACGCCCCCGGCGCCCTGGCCCGCACCCTCGAACTGGGCGCGGGACCCAACCTCTACCCGCTGATGCAGGCGGGCGCCGCGAGCCGCCGGATCGACGCGCTCGAACCGGGCGCCGCCGGCGTCCGCTACCTCCGCCACCAGCTCGAAGCGGGCCCCGACGCCAGCTGGCGCCCCTTCTACACCCTGTGCCGCTCCCTCGATCCCGCCCTCCCCGAGAGCTGTGCGGAGGCGCTCCGCCCGGTGCGGGTCGTCCCGGGCACCGCCGCGGACCTGATCCCCGGCGGCTACGACCTCGCCTCGATGAACTTCGTCGCCGAGAGCGTCACCGAGGACTTCGGCGAGTTCACCGCCCTCTGCGCCGCCTTCGTCGGCGCGGTCCGCCCCGGCGGCCGGCTCCTCGCCTCGTTCATGGAACGCATGCCGAGCTACCGCATCGGCGAGGGGCCGATCTGGCCCGCGTGCCCGGTCGACGAGGACACCCTGCGAGCCGTCTTCGCCCCCCGGACCACCGGCCTGCGGATCACCCGGGTCGCGAAGGACCGGACCCTGCCCGAGTACGGGGACTCCGGCGTCCTGCTCCTCACCGCCGAACGGCCGGGCGCCCCCGCACCGGCACCTCCTCGGACCTGACGACGATCGGGCGTGACGGCGATCGGGCGTGACGCCTGATCAGGGGTGTCGGCGGATCGTCTCCGCGTACTCCGCGAGCGAGGAACCGGGCGTCCCGTCGTACAGGTTCCGGTCGAAGGCCCACAGCATGCCCTCCAGACCGCAGGACGCCATCTGACGGAACGCCCGCTCCGTCACCCCCGGGCCGTACGGGTGGACCTGCGGTCCCGCGCTCTCCCCGGTGAGCACGGTGAAGCCCTCGCTCCGGGCCACCGCCGCCACCCACCGCGGCGAGGACCACGCGCGCACCACCGCGTCGACCGGGGCCGCGACGTCCACCGCCGCGTCCCCGGGCGCGCAGCCGTTGTCACGGGGCCGGCCCGTCCCGTCCACCAGGGCCGTGGTGACGATCCGGACCGTCTCCCGGTGCTCGACCAGGCCGAGCGTCAGGAAGAAGCCCGCGCCCCGCCCGACGAGCCGGACCGACGGCCCCCCGACCAGACCGGTGCCGACGGCCGCCCGCAGGTCCGAGTGGTAGAAACCGGCCCCCGGCACCAGGACCTTGAGCACTCCCTCGTACCCGAGCGAGGTGTAGAGGCCGAGCTGCCAGTTCACCGCCCCGGCCAGCTCCCCGACGTACCAGTCGTACCAGTCGGCCACCTGCTCCCGGGTGAACGGCTCCCCGCGGTACGTGCTCTCGCCGGGCCGCCAGCCCGGGTAGGGGCTGCTCGCCTGGGCGTGCCGGTCGTACGCCCAGAACTCGCCCGGCCCGCCCTCCTCCGACACGGGCGCCGGGTAGGTGAACTCGCCGCTCTCGCTGACCCCGACCCGGATCGCCCAGAAGTTCTCCAGCCCCACCAGCCGGTCCACGGCCGCCACGTAGTCGGCGACCCGTTCGCGGACGGGCTCGCTGAACACCAGGTTCGGCGCGGCCGTGGACCTCTCGTCGAACTGGTTCACGAAGACCGAGTCCGGATCGGTCTCGGCGAGCCAGGGCGGCGGGTAGTTGAGGCCGATCCCCGCCTCGACCCGCAGCCCCGCGTCGCGGAAGACGCCGATCCGGTCCCGTACCTCGCGCGCGTACTCCTCGTCGTACCGGCCCCGTTCCGGCTCGAACCGGCCCCAGTCGAGCTCCAGGTGGGCCACCCGGACCCCGTGCCCGTACTCCGTCGCGGCCCGGTCCGGATCCGTCTGGAGCGTGCCGTACCAGTACGGCTCCGGGCCCGGCTCCTCCTGCCGGGGCACCGCGAACGCCCCCACGAGCAGCAGGAGCACCGCGAGCACCGCCAGCACGGCGGGCGCGCCCCGGCGTCCACGCCACCCCCGCGCCGTCATGGCAGCAACTCCCGGTAGAGCGCCGTGTATCGGGCCGCGAACCGCTCCGGACCGTAGTGGTCCTCGACCAGCGCCCGCCCCCGCTCGGCGAGCACGTCCCAGGACCGCGGCCGGTCCAGCAGCCACGCCAGCTGCTGCCCGGTGCGCCGGGCGTCGCCCGCCGGGGCCCGGAGCACCGCGTGACCGAAGTCCGCGAACTGGGGGAGGTCGCTGAGGATCGCGGGCCGCCCCGAGGCCAGCGCCTGGAGCACGGTGAACGGGACGGACGCCTTGGCGCCGAGCACGGCCGGCGCGAACAGCAGCACATGGGCCGAGGCGAGCAGGGCACGCATGTCCGCCACGTACCCGCGCACCTCGACGTCGGTGAGACCCGCCGCACCGGCCCGCTCCCGGAGCGCCTCGTCGAGCGTGGCCCGGTCCTGTCCGGGGCGGCCGCGCATCGCGAGCACCAGCCGGAACCTGGCCCCCTCCCGCAGGGCCTCCGCCGCCGCGTCGATCGCCGTCTCCGCCCCGCCGTGCGGATGGTGGTGCCCCGCGAAGAGGACCACCGGGAACCCCTCGGGGCGCGGCTGGTACGGCCACTCGTCGAGGGCGATCATGGGCGGGACGACCCGTACGTCCCCGAAGTCCGCGGCCCGCAGCCGCCGCGCCATCGACTCGGACAGGGCCACCGTCGTCCCCAGCGGACGGGCGCGCGCCAGGTCCCGGCCGTCCCTCACCCCGGCCACCGTGTGGAGGACCGGGCGGCCCCCGAGCAGCAGCGGCCGGAGCCACGAGTAGGCCGGGAATCCCCGGCCCACGGTCAGGAAGGCGTGGACGAGATCGACCCGGCGGGCGAACACGGCCCCGGCGAGGGCGGACTGCACCCTCCCCGTGACGTGGGGCGTCCCGGTGCCGGCGAAAACGCGGACGGGGCGCCCGCGCCCGCCCGTGGGCCGCCGCCACCCGTACCGCGGGGTGAACCAGACGAAGTCCACGTCGGGCAGGACGGCGAGGACGTCGGCGGCGAGCCGTACGTCACAGCCGTCCGCCCCGTCCAGCGGACCGCCGGTCAGGAGCAGGACGCGGGGACGCTCAGCGCGGGGCATCGCGGACCTCCGCGGCCGACGGTCCCGGCGCGGGAGCGAGCGGCCCGATCACACCGGAGCCGGGCACCAGGACCGGCGCCGGGGCGGGGCCGGAGGGCGGCGGCAGGCGGTAGAGGGCCAGCGTGCCGTACATGGGCCCGTCGAAGGCGAACACGGGCCGCAGACCGTCGGTCAGCCGCTCCACCTCGGCGAGCGAGAAGCGCCCGTACCCCTGCTCGATCACCCGCCAGGGCACGATCAGATAGGTCGCGTTCCGCTCCGGCCACTCCGCGGGCGTCACCCAGGGCCCCATCCGGTAGGAGTCGTCGAGCGTCCACTCGCTGACCCCCCGGGTCTGCTGCCCGTCGACCGTGACGATCCCGCTCCCCGCCGGCACGTGCGTGAGCAGGTACGTCCGCAGCCGCTCGAAGCCGTCGTCGGGCGTCCACCGGTCCCGGGCGTACACCGCGGCGGGCGTGGCGAGGACCGCCACGAGGACGCCGACCGCCATCAGGCGCCGGCCGCGCCGGTGCGGGGACGGCATCGGGAAGGTGACGGCCAGCGCCACCAGGTTCGGCACGAACAGCAGGTACAGGGCCTGCTCCTCCAGGGTTCCCAGGCTCACCGCGTACAGCAGGGTGAGGATCGCCGAGGCGTGGAAGAGCGCGAGCAGCCGGTACACCGGCTCCCTGCGGCGCAGCAGCAGCCACAGCGCCACCGGGGTCAGCGCGAGGAGCAGGTACGTGCCCGCGTAGCCCGAGAGCTCCGCCAGGATCCGGCCCGAGAGCGAGGGTGTGCCCTCGGCGTTGAAGCCGGTCTCCTGCACGAGTCCGAGGAGCCGCCGCACTCCCTGCGTCTTCGCCTCCCAGAAGGCCTCGAAGTGCCCGAAGACGGACACCAGGGCCACGTACACGGCGTACGACAGGACGGTGACCGCCGTCGTCAGGGCGAGCAGCCGCCGGGGCGGTCCCCAGCCCAGGAGCAGGGCGGCGAGCAGCGGCACCACGGTGATCAGGACGGCGTGGTCCTTGGTCAGGATCGCCAGACCCAGGAAGAGGCCGGCGAGCACCGCCCGGGCCCTCGGCCGCGCGGGCGGATCGGACCGGGCGAGCCCCACCAGGACCAGGTAGCCGGCGAGCACCCACATCATCGTCGCGGTCTCCAGGAGCACGCGGTCGTTCTGCCGGACGCAGTACTGGTCCAGGGCGAACAGCACCCCGGCGACCGCCCCCGCGCCGACCGAGCGCACCCGGGCGACGAGGAGGACGACGAGGGCCGCGGTCACACCGGCCAGGAGCACGTTGAGCACCCGGGCCGAGTGGACGCCCGCGATGACGTCCGTGTGCTCCCCGACCAGCTTCGCCCAGCCGGCCTCCAGGTAGAACAGGCCGGGCGGGTGGAGGAAGAACAGCCCCTCGTCGGTGCGGGGGAAGCCGCCTCCGGCGGCGCTGACCCCGAGCTTCCAGTAGATCGGCTCGTCGATGAACACGTCGCCGGCCCGGTCGATCCGCACCAGACGCAGCGTCACGGTGAGGAGCGCGGCCAGGGCCGCGCAGACCGCGAGGGGCGCCGGGCGGTACCTCCGGCGTGGGCGCGGCTCAGGCGCCTGCGGCTCGGGGGCGGGCGGCGCGTCGAGGGTGCGGGGGAGGGTCACGGCGTACCCCCGCGGGTCCGGACCCGGGCGCCGCGCGGACGCTCCGGCACCCGGGGTACGGCCTCGGTCTCCGGAACCAGGTACACCTCGGGGGCGCGCGGCACGCGGCCTCCGGGGAACAGGGCGTCGGCCTGCGTCCGGTACTCCCGGACCAGCTCGGCCTTCCGGTCCAGGCCGCGCTCCCAGGCGCGGGCCACCAGCCGGTGCCGACGGGTGAACCCCGCGTCGGCGGCGGCACGCTGGTTGTACGGGAAGTCGCTGTAGTACACGACCCGGCGCCCGCTCCGTTCGGCGGCGGTGCGGACCAGGACGTGGTCGGCGTGCCCGCCCACGCCCAGCGGCGCGAGCAGCACCCCGCCGGAACGCGCGGGCAGCAGCGCGTCCAGGGTCTCCCCGACCGCGCGCAGGGTGTCGGCGTCGTGCGCGGAGACCCGCCCCCGGGACAGGTGGAGCCGGTACGTCGGATACACATGGGCCAGTTCGGGCAGCAGCCGGGCGAGCCGCTCCGTACCCGGGCGGACCCGGGGCAGCCGCCGGAACAGCCCGTCGACCAGGCCGACATGGCGTGCGCCGACCTCCAGCAGTTCCAGGACCCGACGGTCCTCGGCCCGCCGTTCGGCGAACAGCTCCTCCGCGTCGCCGGCGTGGGTCTGCTTCAGGTACTGCCGTGCGGAGAGGGTGTACGGCGGCGGCGCGGCCTCCGTGAACAGGGTGGCGACCGTCACCGGGGCCCGGCGCCCCGCCCAGCCGAGCAGCCCGCCGCAGGACAGGACGGCGTCGTCCAGGTGCGGCGATAGCACGAGGACGGGGAGGCCGGAGCCGACGAGGGTCCGGACGAAGTCGGTCAGCGGGTCGTCAGCCATGACGCACCCCTCTTCTTCCTCGGCCGCCGTGCGGAGGCGGGCGTGTCCAGGAGCCGGTGGGCCAGGTTCAGATAGCGGCCCGTCATCTCGTCCCACGTGTAGTGCCGGGCGGCGTGCCCGGCCCGCCGCCCCAGGCGGCGGCGGAGCGCGGGGTCGGTGGCGAGCGCGGTCATCCGCTCCCCGAACGCCGCCGTGTCGAAGGGCGGCACGGCCACGTCCCCGCCGTCGCGCATCCACCGCAGGGCGGGCAGGTCGAAGTGGAGGACGGGCTTGCCGTACGTCATCCCTTCGAGGGCCACCAGACCGAAGGTCTCGTGGCGGGACGGCATCACCAGGAACGCGCTGTCGCGCAGGAGCCGCCGCTTGCGCTCCTCCCCGGCGTACCCCACCCAGTGGATCCGCGGCCGAGGCCCCGGCGCACGGGAGGCGACGAGGGCGGCGAGCCGGCGTTCCTCGGCGGGGGTGCCGGAGCCCGCCAGCACCAGGTCCATCGGCGGCGCGGCCCGCTCGTACGCGTCGAGCAGCAGGTCAAGGCCCTTGCCCCAGGTGTCGATCCGCCCCAGGAAGAGGATGAACCGACCGGCCCCGAGCGTGGTCTCGTCGAGGAGGTGCTGTTCGACCCCGTTGGAGATCACCTGCACCTCGGCGCGGGGGCTGAGCCGCCCGACCGCCGCGCCGTCGGCCGCGTTCATCACCACGAGGTGCCGGTAGCAGCGCAGCCCGAGCCGCTCCACCAGGAAGAAGGGGATGTGGTAGCGCCGCCACAGGGCCTCGGCGCTGCGCCCCTGGTCGATGCCGACGACGGGGGCGCCGGTCGTCAGGGGCAGGAAGCTCGTCGAGAACGGGGGAGTGAAGCTCTCCAGCCACAGGTCGTGCCGGATCCGGCCGGCCACGAACGGCAGCAGTGCGAGGAACAGCAGCTGCCCGGCGCGCGGACCGGCCCTGCAGACCGGGAGCCGGACGTACCGGATGCCGTCGCGCACCTCGCTGCCGCCGCTCCGGCCCGCCGTCACGACGGTCACCCGGAAGTCCTCGGAGAGCCGGCGGGCCACCTTGCCGATGACCAGGGCGCCGCCGCCCCGGTAGGCGGGGTTCTCCGCGTCGTCGTAGATGGAGACCACCACGTGCCGCCGGCCCGCGCCCCCGGGCTCCTCCCGTACCGCGCGGGCCCGTTCCCGCTCCCGCACCGTGCCGTGGATCCGTTCCAGGGCTTCCGCCGCCACCAGCGACGGTGCCCGCGCTCCGTCGAGCCGGGTGATCCGGGGCAGCCGTCGCGACCAGCTCCGGTAGCGGGCCGCCGTGACGGCCCGCGGACCGGCCGCCTCCGCCCGGCCCCGACGGGCGTCGGGCCCGCTCTCCACGAGCAGGGTCGAGCCGTAGCGGTCGGCGGTCCTGCGGAAGATCGACGCGGCGGCCGAACCGGCCGGCGGGTCGAACGTCACCAGGCCGTCCAGCGGCCCCCGGTCCGTCAGGACCACCGCCTGCCCGCCCCGCGCCCGCGCCAGCAGCCCGGCGGCCGCGACGCGGGCCGCGAGCTCGCCCGCGTCGAGGAAGGCGTGGGCCCGGCGCAGCCGCGCTTTCCGGCGCCCGCGATCCGTCGCGCGCCCGGCCCCCACGTCCCCGGCCTCTTCCCCGGCCGGCGGCGGAGCGGGGAACCGGCGGCACAGGAAGCAGCCGCCGCCGTGGAGGGGGACGACCGTGTGCCCGCGCTCGCGGAGCAGCGTCGTGAGCCGGCCGGCCAGCGAGGAGGTGGCGGCGCCCTCGGGTCCGGACACGGCGACGAGGAGCGGGCCTCGTGGAGTCGTCATGGCGTCCGCCTCCGCTGTCTCCCGGCCGGTGCGCCCCCGGCCGGTCCCGGCCGAGGGGGAGCGGGACTCCGGACGTCCGGGCCGGAGCTCGCGTCCGGGCCGGGGGGCGCCTCGGCGGCGTCCTCCCGGGGCTCGGGGACGGGGGAGCCGCGCCGGCCGAAGAACCGCCACAGCGCGACGACCGTCACGGTCAGCGCGACGGCGAACCAGACGTAGGTGTAGGGCCGGAGCAGCGCGAGGCCCGCGGCCAGCGCGAGCAGCGGCGGCACCACGCGGCCGAACGGCCGCTCCGCGACCCCGAATCCGTGCCGGCGGGCGTGCCGCACGGACAGCAGGGCCAGCGCGGTGACCGTCCCGCACAGCCCGCCGATCGCCATGCCCAGCACGCCCCCGACGGCCCAGCCGGTCGCCAGCCCGGCCGCGTACAGGGCGAGTCCGGCGAGGAGGGTCCGCCGGCATCCGTAGTCGTCCACCGCCTGGGCGAAGGTCACCAGCAGCGCGAGGGCGCCGAGCGCCAGACCCGCCGCCGCCGTACAGGCCAGGAGCGTGGCGACCATCGTGTACCCCGGCGGGAAGACCACGGCGAGCAGCGCGCCGGGCGTCGTCGCCACCACCACTGTCAGGGGCAGCGCCACGGTGAGGTACATCCGCAGGGCGCTCGCCGTCAGCGGATCACCCGCCCGCCGCCGCGACAGCGCGGGCAGGAAGGCGATCGAGACGGCCCCGGCGAGGAAGAGCGGGACCCGGCCGAGCATCACCGCGGCCTGGTAACTGGCCGCCTCCGCACGGTCGGTGGGGAGCATGGCGACGAGGACGATGTCCGTCGCGGCGAGCAGCGCCACGATGCCCTGGAGCGAGGCGACGCCGACCGCGCGCCGCCACAGCTCCCGGTCGGCGCCGACCGACCGCCACGGGCGGCGCGTACCGCCGCGGTACCGGCGCGGCAGGAAGAGGACGTACGGCAGGACGGCGATCGCGAAGGCCGCCAGGGCGCCCGTCGCGCCGAGACCGAGCTCCCGCACGAGGAACAGGCCCACACCGAACTTGAGGGCGGCCTCCACGGCGGTGAGGACCGCCAGGGTCCGCAGCCGCTCGCTGCCCTGGAGCCACCCGGGGGAGACCCGGGTGACGTAGATCGCCAGGGTGCCGCCGGCGATCACGAACGTCGTCACCGCGCCCGCGAACTCCATGGCCACACAGCCCACGGTGACGGCCGCGACGGTACCGCCCGCGATCGCCGTGACCACGGCGAAGCGGACCGCCTCGGCGCGCTCGGCATCCGAACCGGCCCGGGCCAGGGCCTGCGCGAGCATCCAGGGCACGGTGACCACGGCCACGGCGGCGGTGCACACGATGAGCCCCTGCCCGGCGGCGAACGTGGCGTACTCGGAGACGTCGAGGAGACGCGTGAGGATCAGCGTGTACGCGTAGTTCAGGGCGCCGACCACCACCACGGCGGTCCCGATCCAGCGCGCGCCGTGCACGGCCGTGACCTCGTCCTGGAGGACGGGCGGCCGCTCCACGAGCTGCTCGGCGGAGGTCACGGCCGCCGCCCGGGGGCGGAGCCGTCGCCCGGCTCCGCCGTACCCAGCAGGACGTCGTGGCCGCGCGCCAGGACGATGTCGGCCTCGGCGACGTCCAGTCGGCGCAGCGCGCTGAGCGCCCGCACCTCGTCGCAGCCGTGCAGCAGCAGCCGGAAGGCGTCGCCGCTGCGGTGCCAGATGTCGGTCTGCCGCAGCGAGTTCCGCACCGCGCGCTCGGTGGTGTCCGGGTCGGGGGAGGTGAAGCGGGTGACGACGGACAGGTCGGACGCCGAGCGGCGGGAGCGGCGGTGCCGGTGGATCCGCTGGAGGTCCTCGACGACGACCCGGGCGAGCCGTTCGGCGCTGGCGTCCCAGGAGAAGGCCGCGGCCCAGGTGCGGCAGCGGTCCGCGGCGAGCGCCCGCGCCGCCGGTGTGGACAGCGCGTCGAGGGCCGAGGCGATGCCGGTCGCCAGATCCGCGTCCGGGTCGAGGAGCCACCCGTTGACGCCCGGCCGGATCGCGTCCCGCAGCCCGGGCACGTCGAAGGCGAGGGCGGGGGTGCCCACGGCGTTCGCCTCGATGACCGCGAGCCCCCAGCCCTCGGCCACGGACGGCACGACCGTCAGCCACGCCTGGTGGAACAGCTCCTGGCGGCGCTCCTCGGAGACGTACCCGTGGAACACGACGGCGGACCCGATGCCCAGCCCGGCGGCGAGCTTCCGCAGCGCGTCGGCCTCCGGCCCGTCCCCGCAGAGGTCCACCCGCAGCTCCGGCAGGCGCCGCAGCAGCGCGGGAACGGCCCGCAGGATCAGGTCGACCCGCTTCTGCGGCACCAGCCGGCTGACCACGGTGAGCGCCGGGACGGCGGAACGGCGCCCGGCGGGGGCGGCCGGCGCGGAGCTCGGGCGCCCGTTCGGCACGATGTGGATCGGGTTGCCGAAGCCGAGTTCGCGCCGGGTGCCCTCACGGGTGGACGGCGACACGACCACCAGCGGCCGCCCCCGGTAGACGCGCCGGCTGGCCTGCTTCTCCAGGACCCGCCCCACGGCGTTCATCGGCCACCGGAACCGGGTGTCGAACTGGCGCTGGTGGACGTGGTGGATCACGCAGATGTCCGCGGTCCACCGGGGCGTGAAGAGCGGCGAGAAGAACGGGATCCCGTTCTGGAAGTCGACGACGGCGTCGTACCCGTGACGGTTGCGCAGCAGGTGCGCCGCGGCGGCCGCGTACACGCCGAAGGTGCCGCCGGCGCGCACGATCCTGATCCCGTCGCGGTACTCCCGGGCGCGCGAGCCGGGGTGGCGCGACGAGACGAGGGTGACGTGGGCTCCGGCCGCGACGAACCGCCGCGCGATCTCCCAGCAGTACGCCTCCGCCCCGCCCGCCTCGGGGTGGGTCGGGTCGCGCCAGTTGAGGAAGGCGAGGTCGGTTCGGGCGAGCCGGTCGAGAGCGGTCACGGAGATCACCGGGCCAGGGAGATGCGCAGGAGGTCGGCCATCGAGCGCAGTCCGTCGCGCCGAGCCGAGAAGGTCGAACCGGGAACGTCGTGCCAGACCACGGGCACCTCCACGACGTCCCGCCCGGCCCGCACCACACGGGCGAGCAGTTCGACGTCGAAGGCGAAGCCGTCGATGCGGCAGTCACGCACGATCGTGTGGGCGAGCGGACCGGAGAAGAACTTGAACCCGCACTGGGTGTCGGCGACTCCGGGCAGCGACAGGTGCGCCAGCGTACGGAAGAGCAGACCGCCGCCGCGCCGCAGCGCCGACTGCTCCACGTCCAGGTGTGCGCCGGGTGCGTGGCGCGAGGCGATGACGGCGCCGTGCCCGGCCCGGAGCAGCACCATCACCCGGTCCAGGGTCTCGACGGGCGTGGCGTTGTCGGCGTCGGCGAAGCCGATGAAGCGGGCCGAGGAGGTCTCGATGCCGCGCCGGACGGCCGCGCCCTTGCCCTGGTCGCTGCAGCCGATGGCGTGGACCGGGACCGGGGAGCCGGCGAAGCGCTCCAGGACGTCGAGGGTGCCGTCGGCGCTGTTGTTGTCGACCACGACGACCGCCGAGGACCAGGGCCGTCCGGCCAGGTAGTCGACCGTGGCGGCCACCGTCGAGGGCAGCCGGCGCTGCTCGTTGAAGGCCGGGATGAGCAGTTCCAGTTCCACCGGCGGTCGGACGAGCCGGCGGGGGAGCGGTGCGTGCGCGCGTGCGGCGGTCATCACGCCTCGCCTCCTCGGGGGAAGGCGCGGGGCGCGGGGCGCACGGGCGCGTGGGGGGTCGGTGCGGGGGTGGGTCGCGGCAGGGCCGCGGGGGCGCGGTGGGACCGGATCCTCCGCACCGGGCGTTCAGGACCGGCCGGTTCGGAGGATCCGGCCGGGCCCGCTGGGCCGCCGGAGCCGCGGCTGCGGCGGGCGGTGCGTGTGCGGCCGGCCCGGCCGCGCCGCCGTCGTGCGCCGCCGTGCGGCCTGCTCGACCGGCGCCGGGGCGGAGCGACGGCGGCCGTGATCCGGTCGGACGCCCGGCGGGCCGGGTGGGCGGCCGGGCGGTGGGCCGGGCGGTGGGGTGAACGGCGCCGGGCGTCGGCGAGGGGCCAGTCGGTCACCCGGCGCAGCGGATGCGCCACGGATGCCACCGGCGTTCGGCTGTGGGGGGTGGAGGTCACGATGAGCCTCTTCCGGCAACCGACCCTGCCGAGGATGTGCGCTCAGGGTCTACTTTGTCCTGAAATGATGCTTGTTCCAGCGCTATCACCCTTGCGGGTGCGGCGTCAAGCGGAGGGGTCGCGGGCGTCGCGCCGGGGGAACGGGCGGTGCGCGAGCCGGGACAGGGCGTTGTGGGGCCGTTCGTCGAGCAGGGTGCCGAGGATGCGGACTCCGTCACGGATCGTGCGGGGGTGCGACGGCCCGTGACGCCGGGGCAGTTCGAGGCTCGGCACCTCGGCGACGCGCAGCCCGTAGTGCAGCGCGTGGGTGACGAGCTCGGCCCCGAGTTCGACGCCGTCCTCGCGCAGGTCGAGCAGGTCCACGAAAGACCGGCGGAACGCGCAGAATCCGTACCAGAGGTCGGTCAGGTGCTGGCCGTAAATTTGTCGCGCGACCCGCAGAAGGGCGCGGTGCCCGAGCCGCCGCGAGAGTGGATAGTCGGCGAAATCGCCGCCCGCGATGAAACGCGAGCCCTTGACGAAGTCGTAACCGCTTTCCAGATAGTGGAGGTAATGCGGGATCTCGTGCGGCGACATGGTGCCGTCGGCGTTCATCAGCACGATCAGATCGCCGGTCGCGGCGAGCAGTCCCGCGTGCGGGATGTCGCCCCGGCCGGTGTCCCACGGGCCGAGCCCGCGCACGGTGAGCCCCGGGCGTTCCCGCCGGTCCCCGGCCGGCCCGCCGGTGAGGACCACCTCCCGCACGCTCGACGGCACTTGGTCGAGGAGCGGGTCGAGTGCGGGTCCGGGGTCGCCGCCGTCGGGGCGGACCGTCAGGACGAGACTCACCGTCCGCGTGCCGGGACCGGGCGCGTGGTCGGTCGACCGGCGCAGGGGGTGTGCGTCACTACTCATCCGTACGGCCTTCCGCGCGGCGGACCCGCGTTCTCCGAATGACCCGCGTTCTCCACGATCCTGCGCGGCGGAGATCCCGTCAAGAAAAGGGGAAGGGTATGCGAGACCCCGCGAAACGAAGCACCGGCCGAACTCGGAACGGGCCGACGATCGATCACCCGCGCACGGCCGAGCGGTGGCGCGTGAATTCCTGACGGGCTTTCGATCGGGCCCCGCCGAAACGACGGCCGATTCGGCAAGGGAATCCCGTAAGGCATACAATCCGGTCATGGCAGGGCGAATTGAGGACTACGCCCTCGTCGGTGACCTGGAGACGGCCGCGCTCGTGGGGACCGACGGGTCCGTCGACTGGTGGTGCGCGCCGCGCTTCGACTCGCCCGCCTGCCTCGCGGCCCTCCTCGGCGATCCGGGCCACGGCCGCTGGCTCCTGGCACCCGTGGGAAGGGCCCGTTGCACCCGCAGGGGTTACCGGGGCGACACGCTCGTCCTCGACACCGTCTGGGACTCCCTCGACGGCACCGTCAGGATCACCGACTTCATGCCCCCGCGCTCGCCGAGCGAGGACTCCCCGCGCATCGTCCGTGTGGTCGAGGGGATCGCCGGACGGGTCGACGTGCGGGGCGAGTTGAGGGTCCGCTTCCACCACGGCAGCATCGTGCCCTGGACCCGCTCGGTCGACCGCCGCACCGTCGCCTGGGTCGCCGGACCCGACGCCGCCTACCTCTCCTGCGGGCCCGGCGTCGAACCCGTCGTCACCCCGGACCGCGCCACCGTCGACTTCACCGTCACGGCGGGACGGCGCGTCGCGTTCGTCCTCGGCTGGCGCCCCTCGCACACTCCCGTGCCTCCCGCCGCCCCGCCCGCCGGGATCGACGCCGCCCTCACCCGTACCCTCGCCTTCTGGAACGACTGGTCCGCCTCGCTCCGGTACGAGGGACCCGCGCGCGAGGCCGTGATCCGCTCCCTGCTCACCCTCAAGGCCCTCACCTACGCCCCCACCGGCGGGGTCGTCGCCGCGGCGACCACCTCGCTCCCCGAGTCCATCGGCGGGGAGCGCAACTGGGACTACCGCTTCTGCTGGCTGCGCGACTCCACCTTCACCCTCTCCTGCCTGCTCCGCGGCGGCTACCGCCGCGAGGCGCTCGCCTGGAACGACTGGCTGGTCCGCGCCGTCGCGGGCGACCCCGCCGACCTCCAGCCGCTGTACGGGGTCGAGGGGCAGCGGCGCCTCCCCGAGCGGCACGCCGACTGGCTGCCCGGCTACGAGAACTCACGCCCCGTCAGGTTCGGCAACGCGGCCGTCGGCCAGTTCCAGCTCGACATCTACGGCGAGGTGCTCAGCACCGTCTACTCGGCCGTCCGGGCCGGGGTCGCCCTGGACGCCACGGCCTGGGCCCTGGTCGCCTCGCTCCTGGAGTACCTCGGCAAACGCTGGCAGGAACCGGACGAGGGCATCTGGGAGGTCAGGGGCCCGCGCCGCCACTTCGTCCACTCCAAGGTCATGGCCTGGGTCGCCGCCGACCGGGCGGTCCGCCTGGCCCGGGTCGCCGGTCTCCGCGGCTCCCTCCGCCACTGGCAGGCCCTGCGCCGCGAGATGCGGGCGGAGGTCTGCGCCCAGGGGTGGAGCGAGGAACAGCAGTCGTTCACCCAGTACTACGGCGGCCACGAGGTCGACGCGACCGCCCTGCTGATCCCCCGGCTCGGATTCCTGCCCGCCCACGATCCCCGGGTGCTCGGCACCGTGCGGGCGATGGCACGGCTCGACGACCACGGCTTCCTGCGCCGCTACGGCGACGTCCGGTACGGCGGCACCCATGGACTCGACGACCTCGGCGGCACCGAGGGGACCTTCCTCGCCTGCACGTTCTGGTACGCCGACGCGCTCGCCCTGACCGGCCGCCGCGACGAGGCCAGGGCCGTCTTCGAGCGGGTCCTCGCCGTCCGCAACGACGTCGGACTCCTCGCCGAGGAGTGGGACCCGGTGGCCGGCCGCCAGCTCGGGAACATGCCCCAGGCCCTCAGCCACGTGGCCCTGGTGAACACGGCCTTCACGCTGTACGGGACGCGCCGCCGCGACCGTACGCCTCCGAGGCCCGCGGCGGTGGCCTGAGCCCGACGGCTTCGGGCGCGGCGGCCGCACGCCCCACCGCTTCGAGCGCGGCGGCCGCACGCCCGACGGCGTCGGCCACGGCGGCACACGCCGGTGGGCGGCCTCGCGGGGCACGGACGCCGTCCGCGGTTCCTCGGCGTGTCGTTCGGGTGCGTCCAGCGGGCGAGGTGGGCGCACCTGGGTTCGAATCGGGGCATGGCTTCCTACGACAGGCCTCGCGCGGGCGGCCCCCCGAGGCCGCTGCAGTCCGGTGACACCTGGTGGTACGCCGCCGTGGCGGGCGAGGCCGCGGGATCGTTCAGCACCCGCGTCCGCACCCGGACCCGGCGCGCCTGCCTCGGGGCCGTCCTCCTGCTCACGGTCGTCTACGCGGGCCTCGTGCTCACCGCGACCGGCCGCCGCTGGGGCGACGCCGCCATGACCGGCCGGCGGGCCGACTCCGCCGCCGTCACCGTCCTCCGCGAGCACCCGTCGCTCGCCGGGTTCACCACCCTCTCCCTGGTCCTCGGCTGCGTCCTCCTCGTCGCCGTCGGCCTGATACGCAAGCGGTACGCCCTCACCGGCTTCGCCGCCGGCGCGGTCGTCACCGCCCTCGCCCTCACCGGACTGCTCCAGCGGTACGCGCCGCGCCCCCGCCTCCTGGACACCGTCGGGCTCGCGACGAGCGGCTTCCCCAGCGTCCAGACCACCCTCGCCCTGGGCGTCGCCCTCGGCCTGGTCCTCGTCGTCCCGTACCGGCTCCGGGGCCTCGTCGTCGGCGCCGCCGTTCTCTGGGCCGCCGCCGTCGGCGCGTACACGATCGCGGCCGGGCAGCACCGGCCCGGCGACGTCATCGCCGCCGCCCTGGTGGTCCTGGCCGTCCACTGCGGCCTCCTCGCCCTCCTCGCCCGCAGGGGCAAGGTGCGCCCCGGAGCCCGGCGCGGGCCCGCCCCGACCGGCCTCCCGGCGATCGTGCCCCTCGTCCTGGTGGCCGCCGCCGGGCTTGGCGCGGGCCTCTGGCTCCTCGGCGACACCCTCGCCCTGCCCGCCACCGCCCCGTACGACCCGGCCGAGCTCCGGCTCGCCCACCGCTGCGGCCAGGCCCTCGCCGCGGGTGTGGTCGCCGCCGCGGGGCTCGTCCCGCTCGCTCTGCTGCGCCGCGTCGACGTGGACGGTGCCCCCGCCCCGTACCGGCTCGGCGGACCTTTCGTCGAAGCCGCCGGGGTGCCCCGGGACGACGAGGTCGTGGGGCCCTTTACGGAGGACCTCGATCACGAGATATCTTGATGTCGAGCAATCTCGCATACGCAGACGTGGAGCTGGAGAACCCTGGTGACTGACTCGACCATCATCTACACCCACACTGACGAGGCGCCCGCCCTGGCGACGTACTCGTTCCTGCCCGTGATCCAGGCGTATGCCTCGCAGGCCGGCGTCACGGTCGAGACGCGGGACATCTCCCTCGCGGGCCGCATCATCGCCGTCTTCCCCGAGTTCCTGGAGGAGGGCCAGCGCATCGCCGACGCCCTCTCCGAGCTCGGTGACCTGGCCAAGACGCCCGGCGCCAACATCATCAAGCTGCCGAACGTCTCGGCGTCCATCCCGCAGCTCAAGGCCGCGGTCGCCGAGCTCCAGGCGCAGGGCTACGCCCTCCCGGACTACCCGGACGACCCGAAGACGGACCAGGACAAGGACGTCCGCGCCCGCTACGACAAGATCAAGGGCTCGGCCGTCAACCCGGTCCTGCGCGAGGGCAACTCCGACCGCCGCGCGCCCGGCTCGGTCAAGAACTACGCCAAGGCCCACCCGCACCGCATGGGCGCCTGGACCCCCGAGTCCAAGACGAACGTCGCCACCATGGGCGAGAACGACTTCGCCTCCACGGAGAAGTCCGTCGTCGTCACCGCGGACGACACCCTGCGCTTCGAGTTCACCGCCGCCGACGGCACCACCAGCGAGCTCCGCGAGCCGCTGAAGGTCATCGCCGGCGAGGTCGTCGACGCCGCCGTCATGCGCGCCGCCGCCCTCCGCACCTTCCTGAGCGAGCAGGTCGCCCGGGCCAAGGCCGAGGACGTGCTCTTCTCCGTGCACCTCAAGGCCACGATGATGAAGGTCTCCGACCCGATCGTCTTCGGCCACGTCGTGCGCGCCTTCTTCCCGCAGACCTTCGCCACGTACGGCGAGACGCTGGCCGCCGCCGGCCTCTCCCCGAACGACGGCCTCGGCGGCGTCCTGAAGGGTGTGGAGTCCCTCCCCCAGGGCGCCGAGATCAAGGCCTCCTTCGAGGCCGAGCTCGCCGCGGGCCCCGCCCTGGCGATGGTCGACTCCGACAAGGGCATCACCAACCTGCACGTGCCGTCCGACGTCATCGTCGACGCCTCGATGCCGGCCATGATCCGCACCTCCGGCCACATGTGGGGCCCGGACGGCCAGGAGGCCGACACCCTCGCGGTCCTCCCGGACCACAGCTACTCCGGCGTGTACCAGGTCGTCATCGACGACTGCCGCGCCAACGGCGCCTTCGACCCGTCGACCATGGGCTCCGTGCCCAACGTCGGCCTCATGGCGCAGAAGGCCGAGGAGTACGGCTCCCACGACAAGACCTTCGAGATCGCGCAGGCCGGCACCGTCCGCCTCGTCGACTCCGAGGGCAACGTCGTCCTGGAGCAGGAGGTCGCCGAGGGCGACATCTTCCGCGCCTGCCAGACCAAGGACCTGCCCATCCAGGACTGGGTCAAGCTCGCCGTCACCCGCGCCCGCGCCACCGGCGCCCCGGCCGTCTTCTGGCTGGACGAGAACCGCGCGCACGACGCCCGCCTGATCGCCAAGGTCGGCGAGTACCTCGCGCAGCACGACACCGAGGGCCTGGACATCAGGATCCTGTCCCCCGTCGAAGCGACGAAGTTCTCCCTGGAGCGCATCCGCCGCGGCGAGGACACCATCTCCGTCACCGGCAACGTCCTCCGCGACTACCTGACCGACCTCTTCCCCATCCTGGAGCTGGGCACCAGCGCCAAGATGCTCTCGGTCGTCCCGCTGATGGCGGGCGGCGGCCTCTTCGAGACCGGCGCCGGCGGCTCCGCCCCGAAGCACGTCCAGCAGCTCGTCAAGGAGAACTACCTCCGCTGGGACAGCCTCGGCGAGTTCTTCGCCCTGGCCGCCAGCTTCGAGCACCTCGCGACCTCCACGGGCAACTCCCGTGCCCAGGTCCTCGCCGACACCCTCGACCGCGCCACCGGCACCTTCCTCAACGAGGACAAGTCGCCGACCCGTCGCCTCGGTGGTATCGACAACCGCGGCAGCCACTTCTACCTGGCCCTGTACTGGGCCCAGGAGCTGGCCGCCCAGACCGAGGACGCCGAGCTGGCCAAGGCCTTCGCGCCGCTGGCCGAGACCCTCGCGGCCAACGAGCAGAAGATCGTCGACGAGCTCGTCGCCGTCCAGGGCTCCCCGGCCGAGATCGGTGGCTACTACCAGCCCGACCCGGCCAAGGCCGCGGCCGTGATGCGCCCGTCCGCCACGTTCAACGAGGCCGTCGCGTCCCTCGCCTGACCCGGTACGCGCCCCGCGTACCGCCCCGGCCGGAACTCCTCCGGCCGGGGCGGTCCCGTCGGTGGCGCATCCGCCGTTCGGGTGTGAACCTGGATGGATGAGCTGGGCATCTTGGACGACCGCCGGTGTCTACACCGGGCGAGGTGGGGTGCTGACCGTCGAGGCAGGCGTCGTCACGGGCGATGTGACCGTGCACACGACCTGGACCGAGACCGAGGCACGCGTGGCCGTGCAGTACAGCGGCGCATCCGACTGGTTCACCATGTCGGGCAGTCCCGTTCCGTGCGCGTCGGAGGGAGAGAGCCGCGATCTGCACGACGCCGTCGTGCAGGCCGTCCGGGAGGGCCACGGGGCCACGGTCCCGACGCTCCCCGTACCACCCGTGTAGCTTCCCGTACCACCCGTGTAAAAGTGTTATCCCTCCCGAGCCCGTGGGTCTCCGAACGACGGGGGACTCGTACCAGGGATGAGGGAGCGATCCATGCACAGCGACGAGCGCCGCACCACCGCACTGGTGGAGGCGGCCAGGGCCGGTGACGCGCAGGCCAGGGACACACTGGTACGCGCGTACCTGCCCCTCGTCCACAACATCGTCGGCCGCGCCCTCGACGGGCACGCCGACACGGACGACATCGTCCAGGAGACGATGGTCCGCGCCCTCGACGGCCTGACCGGCCTCCGCGACCCGGCCCGCTTCAGGTCCTGGCTCGTCGCCATCGCCATGAACGGGATACGCCGCCGCTGGCGCGAGCGCCAGCAGGCACCCGTGCCCGGCCTCGACCGCGCGATGGAGCTCGCCGACCCGGCCGGGGACTTCACCGAGGTCACCATCCTCCGCCTCGGCCTCTCGGGGCAGCGCCGCGACGTGGCCCGCGCCACCCGGTGGCTCGACGAGGACGACCGCGAACTCCTCGCCCTGTGGTGGCTGGAGGCCGCCGGCGAGCTGACCCGCGCCGAACTCGTCGAAGGCCTCGACGGGATAACCCCGCAGCACGCCGCCGTCCGCATCCAGCGGATGAAGGAACGCCTCGAAACCGGCCGGACCGTCGTCCGCGCCCTCGACGCCGTACCCCGGTGCCCCGGGCTCGCCGAGACCGTCACCACCTGGGACGGCCGCCCCTCCCCGCTCTGGCGCAAGCGCGTCGCCCGGCACCTGCGGAGCTGCGCCGCCTGCACCGCCCGTGTGACCGGCCGCAGCGGCCTCACCCCCGTCGAGGGACTGCTCGTCGGCCTCGGCCTCGTCCCCCCGCTCGCGCTCGCGTTCACGGACGGCCCCACCCCGGAACCCGTCGCCCTGGAGACCGTCTCCCGGTGGACACCGCTCCGCCGCGCCGGCGTCGCCGGAGCCGCGGCCGTCGTCGTCCTCGGAGCGGTCGCCCTTCTCGTACCCCAGGAGCCACGCGCGCGCCTGGCTCCCGCCGCCCCGGTCGCCGCACCCCCGGCGCCCTCCCCCCGGACCACGACACCGCCCGCCCCGGCGGTCACCACCACCACCCCCGCGCCGACGACCCCGCCGCCCACACCGCGCCGCACCACCCGTCCCGCGCCCACCGCCGAGGAGCGGGTGACCGGACTCGTCAACCGGCTCCGGGCGTCGGCGGGCTGCGCCCCGCTGCGCATCGATCCCCGCCTCACCGAGGCGGCCCGGGGATACGCCCGGGACATGGCCGCGCGCGGCTACTACGGACACGCCAGCCCCGAGGGCGAGGCCGCGGACTCACGGATCACCGCCGCCGGATACGACTGGAGCGCCTGGGCCGAGAACCTGGACCGCGGTGCGAACGACCCCGCGACCGTCGTCGACGACTGGACGGACGGCGCGGGGCACGAGCAGAACATGCTCGACTGCCGGTACCGGGACACCGGCGTGGCGTCGGCGCCCGGCCCCGACGGCAGGGTCTGGGTGCAGAAGCTGGCCGCCCCCGCACCCTGACGTCAGCGGCCGGTGCTCAGCGCCTCACCCCGAAGTTCTGCACCCACCAGGGGCCGTTGGCGGTGAGGGTCACCCCGACGCCGATGTCCTCGAAGGAACAGTTGAGGATGTTCGCCCGGTGGCCGGGACTCCCCATCCAGCCCTCCATGACGCCGGCCGGGGTCTTCGGCCCCCGGTGGATGTTCTCCCCCCAGGTGCTCCAGTCGTACCCGGCGCCGCTCATCCGGTCGCCCGCGTCCCGGCCCTCCGGGTCGGCGTGCTCGTAGTAGTCCCGCGCGGCCATGTCGTCGGCGTGCCCCTGGGCGGCCGTCCGCAGACGGCCCTCGGCACGCAGCGGGCCGCAACCGGCCTTCTCGCGCTCGGCGTTGGCCAGGGCGACGACCTCCCGCACGAACCGCGCCGCCTTCCCCGCCGGGGCCACGGCCGCGGAGGCCACGCCCCGCCGCTCGGACTCCGCCTTCGGCCCCGGCCCGGTCCGCCCGGCACCGGGGGAGGGCGTGGCCGCGTCGGCGGGGACCGACGGCCGCGGGGAGCCCGGCCCGGCCTCCGCGACGACGGGAACCACGGTGCCCGGGGGGCCCGGCGCCGTCATCCGTACGGTCTCCGGCACGCTGGACACGGCTCCGGCGGTGGCGGAGTCCCACGAGGCCACGTACATCCCGGTGGCCACCGTCAGCACGGCGGCCGCGGCTCCGGCGACGGTGACGGCGGTACGGAAGGAGGGGCGGGGCGACCGGCGTCGTCGGCGTGCCCCGCCGTCCCTGCGGTGCCGGCCGGCCGTACGCGGAGGAGGGTCCTCCTCGCGTACGGTCTCCGCCGCGAGGTCCCGCGGGGAACCGTCGGGGTGTGAGATGGGTCCGGGGTCGTCGGGGTGACCGGAACGGTCGTGGTGCCGCATGGAACTCCGCTCTCTCGCCGTGGTCGCCGGACGGTCCGGCGCTGGAGAGAGCCACCGGGGCGACGGCGGTAACACTGTCCGGCCCCGACCGCCCCGACACTCCTCGTCAACGCGACGCGTCAACCTGACGCGTCAACCACAAGAGACCCTGTCAGCCCTGCGGGACGACCGCCACCGGACAGGGCGCCAGATGGAGCGCCGCGTGCGCCACGGAACCGATCCTGGACCCGAGGGCGCCCCGCCCGGCCCGCCGGCCGACGACCAGGAGCTGCGCGGCCCCCGAGGAGGAGAGCAGCACCTGCCCGGCGCTGCCCAGCTCGACGTGCTCGGTGACCGGCACGTCCGGGTAGCGCTCACGCCAGGGCGCGAGGGCCTCGCGCAGCGCCTTCTCCTCGTACGGGACGAGCCCGCCGGCCTCGTCGGCGAGCCGCATCGAGGCCGGGCTGTACGCGTACAGGGGCGGCAGGCTCCACGCGCGCACGGCCCGCACCGAGGCCCCGCGCGCCGCGGCCGTCGCGAAGGCGAAGCCCAGGGCGGCGGCGCTGTCCTCCGGGTCGCCGAGCTGCCCCACGAGCACGTGCCCGGTGGGCGGTTCGGCCGGTTCGCCGTCGCGGGACCGGACGGCCACCACCGGGCGGGTGGCGCCGGCGATGACCTGCTGGCCGTACGAGCCGAGCAGGAAGCCCGTCACGGCCCCGTGGCCCCGCGAGCCGATGACGAGCATCTCGGCCCGCTCCCCGGTCCCGAGCAGCGCCGCGACGGGCGTGTCGCGGAGCACCTCGGCCGTCAGGGCGAGCTCCGGGTAGCGGTCGGCGAGCGCGGTCTCCGCCTCGCGCAGGACCGCGTCCGCGACGCGCTCCTGCGTCTCCCGGTCCTGGACCAGGGGGAGGTCGATCGGTTCCCAGCGCCAGGCGTGCGCGAGCCGTAGCGGGAGCCCCCGGTGGAGGGCCTCGCGGGCGGCCCAGTCGGCCGCGGCGAGACTCTCCGGGGAGCCGTCCACTCCTGCGACGATCTCACGACTCATCAGGCTGCCTCCACGGGTGCGGTGTCGGGCCCGCCGGTCGGCAGGGCCGTTCTCCTCCCAGCTTGGGCCCATCGGCGGCCCGACGGGAGGGCCGGACGGCCCGACATGCCGGTCCGTCCGTCCCTTCGCCGCCTTCCCCGGGTTCCGGGGGCGACGCGTCCCGTCAGGCCAGCAGGGTGAGGCGGGGGTGGGTGCCGTTGAGGTAGTGGTCCCCGATGTCGCGGAGCCGGTGGGCCGCCTGGGTGGGGGCGGTGAGCGCGCGGGCGTTGCGCCAGAAGCGGTCGAAGCCGGGCCCGCCGCCCCGGACGTCGGCGCCCGCGGTGCCGTCGACCAGTTCGAGGATCCGGGTGGTGATGTGCACGGCCGCGCGACCGGTGACCGTCTCGGCCGCCGCCACCAGGACGGCGATGTCGGCCCGTTCCTCCACGCCGAGCGACCAGCCGGCCAGCAGACCGTGGGTCAGGGCGTCCGTCGCCCGCTCGACCACCGCGGCGGCGGCGTGGGCGGCCGTCGCCAGTTCCCCGTAGGCGAGGAGGAGGTACGGGTCGTCCCCGGTGCCGACCGGAGCGGAGCCGTCCGAGGCCGAGGGGCCCCCGACGTGACCGCCCGCGCCCGGCCCCGCCTGGTCGGCGCGGCTGATGTCCCGGGCCTCGGCGAGCGCCCCCTCGGCGATGCCGAGCCCGACCTGGACCAGGAGCAGCCGCAGGGCGAGCGGGGCGAGGGTGGTGAACGGCGCGACGGCGTGCTCGTCGTGCGGGAGGACACCGAGGACGTCCTCGGGCGCCACGGGGACCCGGTCGAACGTGACGGTGCCCGCGCCGGCGAGCCGCTGCCCCACCCGCTCCGTACCGCCGTCGGTGAACACCCCGGACCCGGCCGGGTCCACGAGCACGACGAGGAGGTCGCCCGTGCCGCCGGGGCGCGCCGCGACCACGAACCGGTCGGCGACGGTCACGGCGGAGGCGAAGGCGCGGCGCCCGTCGAGGAACCAGCCGCCGCCCGAGTCGGCGGGGGTGAGGGTCAGACCGGGTTCGGTCTCGTTGCGCGGCGGTTCGATGCCGCCGGCGAGCAGCCAGCGCTCCTCGGCCGTACGGGCGTCGAGCTCGGGTGCGGGCGGGTGCGAGGCGCCGGAGGTGCGCGAGGTGGCGGAGGTGCGTGCGGCGCCGGTCGGCTGCGCGGGGCCCGCGTCCCGCAGCGGGCCGAAGAAGCGGCTGCTCCAGGACAGCGCGTAGTGGTGGGCGAGGAGTTCGCCCACCGAGCTGTCGGCCGCCGAGATCTCCCGTACGACCGCACACGCGGCCCGCCAGTCGGCGCCCCGCCGGTTCGGTCCCGGTGCGGTGAGGAGGGCCGGGAGCCCGGCCTCCTGGAGCCGGGCGACCTCGTCGAACGGCGCCTTGCCGGCCCGGTCCCTGGTGAGGGCGTCGACGGCGAGGTCGTCGGCGAGTTCGCGGGTGACGCGGGGCCAGATCTCGTCGTCCGCGGGCCGGTCGACCAGGCGGTCGACCAGCAGGTCGGCCGGGCGTGCGCCCGCTCCGGAGGGGGGTCGGCCCGACGGTGCGGAGGCGGTGCGTATCGCTGGTCTCTTCGGCGATTTCCTCGGCGTACTCACGTCACCTCACATGATCCCTAGTATTCCCACTGGAATAGTAGGGATAGTGGCAGAGGTGGTCGCCCCGCCCCAAGGGGCGTCCGAAAGCTGGACAAGCTCGTCTTGATCAGTGAGACGCGGTCAAGTCTCCGCAGGTCGCGCGTGGTTGACCCCGCCGGTCAGGGGTTGGTCCACGCCTCCGGGTCGTCCGCGAGGTCGACGATTCCGGCCGGCAGCCGGGCCGCCGCCACCTCCGCGAGCGACACCCCGAGCACCTCGCGGACGCCGGCCCGGAGCGCGATCCACAGCGTGAGCAGCGACTCGGCGGGGCCGGTGTACGACAGGTCCGGCGGCCGCTCGCCGCGCACGGAGACCAAGGGGCCGTCCACGCACCGGATGACGTCCGCGACCGAGATCGACTCCGCCGGCCGGGCCAGCCAGTAGCCCCCGTTCCCGCCGCGCTGGCTCTGCACCAGACCGCCCTTGCGCATGTCGCCCAGGATGCCTTCGAGGAACTTGTGCGAGATGCCCTGGCCCTCGGCGATGGCCTCGGCCTTCAGCGGCCCCGAGTCCCGGGCGGCGGCGAGCTGGAGGGCGGCACGCACCGCGTAGTCGGCCCTGGCTGAAATGCGCATGCGCGCATTATTCCGCACACGGGTGACGGGAACCGCGCCCCTGCCGGGCGAGCCGCGTCCCCGGGGAGGTGACCCGCGACGCCGGGAAGGTGACCCGCGACGCCGGGGAGGTGACCCGCGCCCCCGGGAAGGAGGCCCGTGGCCGGGAAGGTGGCCCGTGTCCGCGGGAAGGTGGCTCGTGAGCCCGGAAAGGTGACCCGTACCGCACCCTTGACGCCGCCCTTGGGCGGTCGGACACTCAGGAACGAGGAAACCGAGCGAACAGGTAGGGAACCATGGGACGCAGCGGTCGGCGGAACACCTCACTCGCCGCACCCCTCCCGCGCTCCCTGCCCCTCACCTCCCGCCGCCACATCGATCTGCTGCGGGTCTGCAGCGCCGCGTAGCCGCCCGGCCGAGCGTCCCGCCCGCCGGGACGCCCGGCCGCCACGGCGCCCGCCCGTCGAGGAGCCCGCCCGTCGGGACGATCGTCCGTCCAGACCCCCTCCCGACCCTCGTGGCGCCCCGTCGGGCCCCGCCCGTCTCCTCTTCCCGTACCTCTGCTGCCTCCGGGCCCCGCGCGGCCGGTGCCGCCGTCGCGCCGTCGCGACCGGCGCGCCGCGCGCCGCCCCGACCCAGCACCGAGCACCTTCAAGGGAGAAGCATGTCCGTCGTCCCGTCCTCGCTGCTGCCCGCCTCCGCCGTGCCCGCCTTCCGGGGCCGGATCGGTCGCGACGTGCACAGCGGCCACTACGCCGTGCCCCACCGCTACCGCCTCCACGTCGCCCCGTACGACCCCGACTGTCTGGGCATCGTCCTCACCCACAGCCTCCTCGGACTCGACGACACGCTCCCGCTCACCGTGCTGCCCGAGACCCCCGACACGCCCGACGGCGGGTACACCGCCCTGCGCCCGCTGTACGAGGCGAGCGCCCACCTCTACGACGGCCCGGCCGCCGCGCCCGTCCTGAGCGACAGCTGGACCGGACGGATCGTCAGCACCCACGTCCCCGACATCATCCGGGACCTCGCGCTGCGCTTCCGGGGCGAAGGACCCGAGCTGCTGCCCGAGGAGCACCGGGGCGAGATCGAGGCGATCGCCGACCTCTGCGAGCGGAGCGTCAACCGGGCGGCCCAGCACGCCGGCGAGCTCGGACTCGACGGCGAGGCGGCCCACCACGATCCGCTCGCCGTCCTCTTCGCGGCACTCGGCTCCCTGGAGCGCAGGCTCGCCGCCGACCCGTACGTGCTCGGCGACGCGCCGACCGCCGCCGACGTCCACGTCTGGGTCACCCTGGTCCAGCTCGACACCGTCCACCGCTGGCACCTGGACGCCGCCGCCATGGACCGGGTCGCCGGATACCCGGCCCTGTGGGCCTACGCCCGACGCCTCGCCGCGCGCCCCGAGTTCGCCCGCCACCTCGACATCGAGGCCTTCCTGCGACGCCACCGCGCCCACTGCCGGGGCCGCGAGGCGGCCGGCGGGGCGATCCGCCTGGTCGACTGGTCCGGCACGGCACGCTGACGGGGGTGGGGGAGGCCGGCCACGGCCCCGCGCGCGTGCTCGCGTGCGGGGCCGTGGCCGGACCGAGTCCGTGCCCCGGGCGGTTCGACGCGGTCAGCCGATGCGGTGTCCCACCAGGGGGCCCGTGTCGTCGCCCGCGCCCGTGCGGACCCCGCGCAGGAACTCCTCCAGGGCGTCGAGCGAACTCCTCGACGGCTCCCACTCCAGCTCGCGCCGCGCCCGCTCCGTGGCGAGGAGCGGCATGTGCCGCAGGGCGTCGAAGAGACCGGGGGAGGCCGAGGCGAGCCGCAGGCGCCAGGCCGCCGACAGGGCGCCCCGCACCGCACCCGCTGGGACCCGGACCGGCCGGGCGTTCAGGAGCTCGCCCAGGGTCGCCCCGTCGATCACCGGCTCGGCGGCCAGGTTGAACGGGCCCCGCACGTCCCGCAGCAGCACCCGCCGGTAGGCGTCGGCGGCGTCCTCGGTGTGCAGGACCTGGAAGCGGAGCCCCTCGAACTCCGGGAGCATCGGCAGCAGATCGGGCCGTATCAGCGATCCGGGGAAGAAACGGCCCGCGAAGATCCGCCGCTGCCCGCTCGCCGACTCCTCCTTGAAGAGGAACGCCGGACGCATCCGGACCACCCTGATCAGCGGATGGTCCCGCTCGAAGGTGTCGAGGACCCGCTCCAGGTAGGCCTTCTCGCGGGTGTACGCGGCACCCGGCCAGCCATGGGTCGGCCACGCCTCGGACACCGGCGCCCCGCCCTCCGGGCCGGGGGAGTACGCCCCCACCGAGGAGGCGTGGACGAGCACCGGCACCCGGGCCGCCGCGACCGCGTCGAAGACGCGCACGGCCCCCAGGACGTTGGTCCGCCAGGTCGCCACCGGGTCGTGGGTCGGCCCGAACCGCCAGGCGAGGTGGACGACCGCGTCCGCGTCCGCGAGGTACCGCGCGAGTCTCGGTTCGTCCCGCTCCAGGGAGATGTCCACCTCGGCCCACTCCACCCCCGGGAGTTCGAGTCCCGGCCGCCGCCGGGCGAGACCCAGGACCGAGCCGACGCGCGGCTCGCTCGACAGGAGCCGTACCAGACTGGTGCCCACGTTGCCGGTGGCGCCGGTGACGACCACCCGCGGAACAGCGCTCGGGTTCATGTCTTCGACCCTCCTGCATCGCGGGCGGAAGCGCACTCCGGGACGCTTCTCTGCCCAGAGTCGTCACACAGCGTGTCCGTGTCGGTCGCGGGCGTGGCCGTCGACCGGGAGTATGGAGCGACTCAGGAGAAGGAGGACACCATGCTGCTGCCCGACAGGAACACGGTCGAACGGCTGCTCCGGCACTACCGCGCCCAGGAGCGGGCCGTGCTGGCCAGGCCGTGCGACCTGTCGGCGCGCCGGCGCTTCGAGGACACGGCGTACACGCTGTGCGTCCTGATGGGAGAGCGCACCGCTCCCCGGGCCGTCCACGCCGCCGAACTCTACGTGGCCGGAACCGGCCCCGCGCCCCGGCCGACCCTGGAAGGCCTGCCCGGGGCCTGACCGCGAGAACCGATCGGTACCCCCAGGGCCGAGCGGGTCGGGCGGCCGACCGGGATCCACGGGTCGATCAGGATGTGAGAAGCGTCGCCGACCGGCCGCCGCTAGCGTGGCTGCCATGGACCCCGCGATACGACGGCCGTCGCAGACGACGGGTCGTGCCGGTCCACGTTTCGGCCCCGCGCGACAGCTGGAGAGATGATGAGCAAGGCCCCCAGGGCGGACAGGCAGTCGCCGCACCCGGCCGACCGCCACGATCTGATCCGCGTGCACGGCGCGCGGGAGAACAACCTCAAGGACGTCAGCATCGAGATCCCGAAGCGCCGGCTCACGGTGTTCACGGGCGTCTCCGGCTCGGGCAAGAGCTCGCTCGTCTTCGACACGATCGCCGCGGAGTCGCAGCGGCTGATCAACGAGACGTACAGCGCGTTCCTCCAGGGCTTCATGCCGACCCTGTCCCGGCCCGAGGTCGACGTGCTCGACGGACTGACGACGGCGATCATCGTCGACCAGCAGCGGATGGGCGCCGACCCCCGCTCCACGGTCGGCACCGCCACCGACGCCAACGCGATGCTGCGCATCCTCTTCAGCCGGCTCGGCAAGCCGCACATCGGCCCGCCCAGCGCCTACGCCTTCAACGTGCCGTCGGTGCGGGCGAGCGGCGCCATCACCGTCGAGCGCGGCGCGAAGAAGGCCGTGAAGGCCACCTTCAACCGCACCGGCGGCATGTGTCCGCGCTGCGAGGGCCGCGGCTCGGTCTCCGACATCGATCTCACCCAGCTGTACGACGACTCCAAGTCGCTCTCCGAGGCCGCGCTCACCATCCCCGGCTACACGCCGGGCGGTTGGAACTACCGCCTCTACACCGAGTCCGGCCTCGTCGACCCGGACAAGCCGATCCGCAAGTACACCAAGCGGGAGCTGCACGCCTTCCTCCACCACGAGCCGACCCGCATGAAGATCGCGGGCATCAACATGACGTACGAAGGGCTGATCCCGCGGATCCAGAAGTCGTTCCTGGCCAAGGACAAGGAGGGGATGCAGCCGCACAT
This sequence comes from Streptomyces sp. NPDC002057, assembly GCF_040296665.1. Taxonomy (NCBI): domain Bacteria; kingdom Bacillati; phylum Actinomycetota; class Actinomycetes; order Kitasatosporales; family Streptomycetaceae; genus Streptomyces; species Streptomyces sp. NPDC002057. The sequence goes on along the minus strand of NZ_JBEOXR010000015.1, from coordinate 41,900 downwards.
CCGGGCGTTCGTGGAGCGGGCCGTCACCTTCACCACCTGCCCCGAGTGCGACGGCACGCGACTCGCCGAGGGGGCCAGGGCGTCGAAGATCAAGCGGATCAGCATCGCCGACGCCTGCGCGATGCAGATCAGCGACCTGGCCGCCTGGGTCCGGGGCCTGAAGGAGCCGTCGGTGGCGCCGCTGCTCACGGCGCTCCAGCTGACCCTCGACTCGTTCGTGGAGATCGGCCTCGGCTACCTGTCCCTTGACCGGCCCGCGGGCACGCTGTCCGGCGGTGAGGCGCAGCGCGTCAAGATGATCCGGCACCTCGGCTCCTCGCTCACCGACGTCACCTACGTCTTTGACGAGCCCACCGTCGGCCTCCACCCCCACGACATCCAGCGGATGAACGAACTGCTCCTGCAACTGCGCGACAAGGGCAACACGGTCCTCGTGGTGGAGCACAAGCCGGAGACGATCGCCATCGCCGACCACGTCGTCGACCTCGGTCCCGGCGCCGGTACGGCGGGCGGCACCGTCTGCTTCGAGGGCACGGTCGAGGGGCTGCGGACCGCCGGCACCGTCACCGGCCGCCACTTCGACGACCGGGCCTCCGTCAAGGACACCGTGCGGGAGCCCGGCGGGACCCTGGAGATCCGGGGCGCGAACACCCACAACCTGCGGGACGTCGACGTCGACGTCCCGCTCGGGGTCCTCACCGTCGTCACGGGGGTCGCCGGCTCCGGGAAGAGCTCGCTCGTGCACGGCTCGATTCCCGTGAGCGACGACGTCGTGTCGATCGACCAGAGCCCGATCCGGGGCTCGCGCCGCAGCAACCCGGCCACGTACACCGGGCTGCTCGACCCGATCCGCAAGGCCTTCGCCAAGGCCAACGACGTGAAACCCGCGCTGTTCAGCGCGAACTCCGAGGGTGCCTGCCCGACCTGCAACGGCGCGGGTGTCATCTACACCGATCTCGGCATGATGGCCGGTGTCTCCTCCACCTGCGAGGACTGCGAGGGCAAGCGGTTCCAGGCCTCGGTCCTCGAATACCTCCTCGGCGGCCGTGACATCAGCGAGGTCCTCGCGATGTCCGTCACCGAGGCCGAGGAGTTCTTCGCCTCGGGCGAGGCCGCCACCCCGGTCGCCCGGCGGATCCTCACCCGTCTCGCCGACGTCGGCCTCGGCTACCTCAGCCTCGGCCAGCCCCTCACCACGCTCTCCGGCGGCGAGCGCCAGCGGCTCAAGCTGGCCACGCACATGGGCGAGAAGGGCGGCGTCTACATCCTCGACGAGCCCACCACCGGCCTCCACCTCGCCGATGTGGAGCAGCTCCTCGGCCTGCTCGACCGGCTCGTGGACTCCGGCAAGTCGGTCATCGTCGTCGAACACCACCAGGCGGTCATGGCCCACGCGGACTGGATCATCGACCTCGGCCCGGGCGCGGGCCACGACGGCGGCACCGTCGTCTTCGAGGGCACCCCCGCCGACCTGGTGGCGGCACGCTCCACCCTCACGGGCGAGCACCTGGCGGCGTACGTGGGCGCCTGAGGGAGCGGGGGAGCGGCGGCGGAGCAGGCCGGGCGGCGGCCCGGAGCACCCGCCCGCCGCCGCTCCGGTCGGCCCACCCCGCCCGGCGTCCGCCCGCCGACCGCCCGGTCAGCCCGCCTCGCGGGCCGTCCTGCGTCGCCAGGCCCACAGGGCGAGGGCCGCCGCGCACGCCGTGCCCAGCAGGGTCAGCGGAAGGCCGGCCGAAGCGTCCGAGGAAGCCCGCGCGGGGGCCTTCGCCGACTTGTCCGGGGCGCGTGCCTCCGCCGCTGCCTCCACTTCGGCGCCGGCCCGGGGCGCCCGGCCGACCGGCTCCGCGGCGCCGTCGTCACGGGCCGCCGACACCGCCCTGGTGCCCGCGTCCGCGTCCTGCGTCCGTACCGGCAGCAGGGAGCCCACCGGCTGGACCCGGTCCGCCGCCTCGAAGCCCCAGTCGAGGAGTTCCCGCGCCTCCTCGTAGACGGCCATCCCCCCGCCGCCCTGCGGGTTCATCACCGAGACGACGAGCGTCCGGTCCCCCCGCCGGGCCGCCGAGATCAGGGTGTTGCCCGCACCGCTGGTGTAGCCGTTCTTGATCCCGATGAGCCCGGGGTAGCGGGACACGCCGTCCTCTCCGGTCAGGAGCCGGTTGGTGTTGGCGATGCCGTACGACCAGGAGCCCGCCGGGAAGTCCGCGTACCGCGTCGAGCAGTACCGGACGAACTCCGGGTCCTGGAGACCGGCCCGGCCGAACACCGCCAGGTCGTACGCGGAGGACACCTGCCCCGGGGCGTCGTAGCCGTCGGGGGAGACCACGTGGGTGTCGGTGGCACCCAGGGAGCGGGCCTTCTCCTGCATCTGCCGGGTCATCGCCTCCCAGCCGCCGTTCATCGAGGCCAGCACGTGCACCGCGTCGTTCCCGGAGCTCAGGAACACGCCGTTCCACAGGTCGGAGACCTTGTATGTGTACCCCTCCTTCACCCCCACCAGGCTGCTCCCGTCCCCGATCCCGGTCAGCTCGGAATCCTCGACGGTGTGCCGCTCGGAGGGGTCGTGGTGGGGGAGCGCCGTCAGGGCGAACAGGGCCTTGAGGGTGCTGGCCGGCGGCAGCCGCCGGTGCGCGTTGCGCGCGGCGAGCACCTCGCCGGTGGACGCGTCCGCCACGACCCAGGCGAGCGCCGAGAGCGAGGGCACGTCGGGCGCGCCGGGGAGCGCCTGCACCTGGGTGCCCTTCCGGTCGAGCCGGGCCCGGTCGACCTGCCGCCGCGCGGGCGGCGTGGGCTCCCGGACGGACCCGGCCGCCTCGGAGGAGACCGGGAGGGCAGGGGAGGCGGCCGAGGCCGGCCAGACCGCGGCGCCGGTGGCGGACGCGGTGACGGGAGACGCCGTGGCCGCCGGGGCGGACAGCACGAACAGCACCGCCGCGGTACCGGCGGCGGCATGACGGACAGCTGACGTGACGATCATTCAGCCACCGTAGGAAGGAGGCGCGGGACCCGCAGATCGGAGTGCGCCGACCGGCGTAGCGGGTGTGGCGTACGGGGGCGCGTCGTGCGCCCGCCCGGGTGGCGAGGGCCTCCCCGGCCCGCTGTCGGTGGCGCAGGGCATTCTTGTGACGTGCCCTCACACCCGTACCAGAGCAACGCCGTTCCGGCCGAGAGCGCCGGAGCGCCGACCGTCGAACCGGCCTCCCGGCCCGTCCCGGCCCCGGCGCGGCCCGCCGGGGCCCCCGGCGGCCCCTTCGGCGCGCCCGCCTTCCGCACCGAGCGGCAGCCCCGGCAGGCCCCCGCCGGGCACATGATCGTCTGCGGGGGCGACGCCCTCGCCCACCGCCTCGCGGGCGAGCTCCACGAGGTGTACGGGGAGCGGGTCACCCTGCTCGTACCGGTACGGCCCGACGCCCCGCGCACCCCCACCGCCCGCACCGGGCGCGCGCTCGCCCTCTTCGGCCGGGTCACGGCAGCCGTCTCCCGCACCACCGCCCCGGCCCTCCCCGGGACCGCCGGCACGGGCGGGGACGGCGGCGAGCCCACCGGCACCCTCCGGGTCGTCGAGTCGAGCGACGCCGACGACCGGGCCCTCACGGACGCCGGGGTCGAACGGGCCGCCGCACTCGCCCTCGTCCACGAGGACGACGAGACCAACATCCGGGCCGCGCTCACCGCCCGCCGCCTCAACCCCCGGCTGCGCCTCGTCATCCGGCTCTACAACCGCAAGCTCGGCCAGCACCTGGAAACCCTCCTCGACCAGGCCGCCGCCGTCGCCGAACCGGGACTCGATCCCGAGAAGATCGACGCCGCCACCACGGTCCTCTCGGACGTCGACACGGCCGCTCCCGGACTCGCCGCGGCCGCCGTCGCCGGCACCAGCAAGGTCGTCCAGGCCGGCGGACTGCTGCTGCACGCCGTGGAGCGGCTGCCCGCCGCCGGCCAGGCCCCCGACCCCGGCCTGTGCACGCTCGCGCTGCTCTCCGCGACGACCCGCGACCCGGCGGGCTGCGAGGGCTCCGAACGCAGCGGCGACGCGGGCCCCCGCCTCCTGCCCGACGACCGGACGGTGGCGGAGGCCACCGGCCGGGCGGCCGTCACCCTCGAAGCGGTCACCCCCGCGGGTCCCGCCCTGTCGACCGCCCGCCTCGCCGCCGCCGCGCTGCCGGTCGCCTCCCTCTTCTCCCGACGCCTCCGCTGGTCCCTGGCCGGCGCGGCGGCCGCCGTCCTCGCGCTCGCCCTCGCCTCCACGTTCACCACCGGCGACCACCCCCTGCACGCCGCCTATCTGACGCTCCTCGACATCTTCGCCATCGGCGACCCGGCCCTCGGGGAGTCGACCAGCCGTCAGGTGCTCCAGATCCTCGCCGGATTCGTCGGGCTGCTCCTGCTGCCGGTGATCGTCGCCGCCGTCGTCGAAGGCCTCGGCACCTTCCGTACGGCGACCGCCCTGCGCCGGCCGCCGCGCGGCCTCTCCGGGCACGTCGTCCTCCTCGGTCTCGGCAAGGTCGGCACCCGTGTCCTGGCCCGGCTCCGCAGACTGAACATCCCGGTGGTCTGCGTCGAGTCCGATCCCGAGGCCAGGGGCATCGCCGTCGCCCGCCGGCTGCGCGTCCCGACCGTCATCGGCGACGTCACGGAGGAAGGCGTCCTGGAAGCGGCCCGCATCGACCGCGCGCACGCCCTCCTCGCCCTGACCAGCGTCGACATCACCAACCTGGAGGCCGCGCTCTCCGCCCGCGCCGTCACCCCCGACCTGAGGGTCGTCCTGCGCCTGTACGACGACGACTTCGCCACCGCCGTCTTCCGCACCCTGCGCACCGCCCATCCCGGGGCCCTCACCCGCAGCCGGAGCGTCTCCCACCTCGCCGCACCCGCCTTCGCGGGCGCCATGCTGGGCCGTCAGGTGCTCGGCGCCATCCCGGTGGAGCGCCGTGTGCTCCTCTTCGCCGCCGTGGACGTGGCCGACCATCCGCTCCTGGACGGCCTGACCGTCGCCGACGCCTTCCAGCCCGGTTCCTGGCGGGTCATCGCCCTCGACGGATCCGCCACGGGCACGGGCGGCGCGGCCGACCGGGACCGGCCCTGGCGTCTGGACCCCGAACGGGTCCTCGCACCGGGCGACCGGGTCGTCGTGGCCGCCACCCGGCGCGGCCTGGCCGAACTGCTCGGCCGCGGCGGGCGCGGAGCCCGACCGGACGAGGAGACGACACCGGACAACTCCGCACGTGCGGAACGGGGTTGACCGTAGGATCTGACCGCGCACGCGCCGATCCACCGGAGCGGCCCCCACCGCCGGTCCGGCCCGTATCCCGCAGTCAGGAGCCCCCTCCGTGAACGCACCGCACAGCGCGGCCGCCGCCGGCCGGCCGCCGTACCGCATGGACCCGGCCGGCGGCTGCCCCCACGCGGAGAACGCCCGGCTCCTCGCCGAGGGCGCGGTGGCGCCCGTGATCCTGCCCGGCGGCATCGAGGGCATGGCGGTCCTCGGCCACGACGCGCTCCGTGACTTCCTCTCCCACCCCGACGTCGCCAAGGGGGCCCAGCACTTCACCGCCCTCGCCGAGGGCCGCGTACCCGAGGGCTGGCCGCTGCGGACCTTCGCCACCGTGCCCGGCATGACGACCGCGGACGGCGCCGACCACCGCCGGCTCCGGACCCTCGTCAGCAGCGCCTTCACCGCCCGCCGGGTCGAGGAACTCCGCCCGCGCGTCGAGGCGGTCACCGCCGGACTCCTCGACGGGCTCGCCGAGGCCGCCGGGGCCGGGGACGGTGTCGCCGACCTCCGCCGCCACTACGCGCTGCCGCTGCCGCTCGGCGTCATCTGCGAACTCCTCGGCGTCGACCCCGTCCACCAGGACCGGCTGCACCATCTCTCCAGCCTGGTCGTCGCCACCGACACCGAGCCCGCGCGGGCCGTGACCGCCAACCGCGAACTCGTCGAACTGCTCGCCTCCATCGCCGGGGCCAGGGCCGAGGCACCCGGCGACGACCTCACCAGCGCCCTCCTCGCGGCCCGGGACGAGGACGGGGACCGGCTGAGCCAGCCGGAGCTGATCGGCACCCTGCTCCTGCTGATCGTCGCGGGCCACGAGACCACGCTCAACCTGGTCACCAACGCCGTACGAGCGCTCTGCGCCCACCGCGACCAGCTCGCCCTGGTCGTCGAGGGGCGCGCCACCTGGGCGGACGTGGTCGAGGAGACCCTCCGCTGGGACAGCCCGGTCAGCTACTTCCCGTTCCGCTACCCCACCCGCGACCTGACCATCGACGGCACCCTCGTCCCCCGCGGCACTCCCGTCCTGGCGGGTTACTCGGCGGCGGGCCGGGACACGAAGGCCCACGGCCCGGACGCCGACCGCTTCGACCTCACCCGCACGGCGGCGGTCAAGCACCTCTCGCTCGGCCACGGCCCCCACTACTGCCTGGGCGCCCCGCTGGCGCGGATGGAGGCCACCCTCGCCCTGGAGGCGCTCTTCACCCGCTTCCCCGACCTCGACCTGGCCGTCCCGGAGTCGGAGCTGCCCCGGCACGCGGGCTTCGTCGGCAACAGCGTCCGGACGCTCCCCGTCCGTCCGGGCGGCTGACGGCCCGCGGCCGCGCGGGAGCCCGCCCCCGCACGCTCCTCAGGCGCGCCCCCACACGCTCGTCGTGGGGGAGGCGCGCAGGGAGGAGACGAGCCGCAGGAGCCGGTCCTCGTTCCCCGCGAGGCCCGCGGCGCGGAGCGCCTCGTCCGCTTCCGCCATCGGGTTGGTGAGCATCGCCCCCGCGTACGGGGCGAGCTGGGGGTCGGTCAGCACGGCCTGGGTGGATTCGAGCAGCCGCAGGTACGCCTGGGCGGCCGCGCGCTCGCTGGCGGTGATCGTGGTCATGTCGGGCTCCCTCTCGACAGTTCGGCGCTCACCACCCTCTCGTACGGGTCTGACAATCGCCCTCAGCCCCGCCCGTCGAGCCGGTCCTCCAGCCGTTCCAGGAAGACCCGCTGGCCCTCGACGAGCAGGGGCGAGGCCGTCTCCGGGGTGAACCAGCCCACCCGGTCGATCTCCGGGAACTCGCCCTGGACGCCGGAGCGGGGCGGCCACTCCATCGTGAACGTGCCCGGCACGACCTCGGCCGGGTCGAGAGTGCCCTCGACCGCCCAGACGGTGACGAGCTTTCCGTTGCGCTGGCGGGACTCGCCCAGGTCCCACCACTCGCCCTCCGGCGCCGGGAGGCCCAGCTCCTCCTGGAACTCGCGGCTCGCCGCGGCCTCCGGAGCCTCGTCCGGCTCGTACTCCCCCTTGGGGATCGACCAGGCCGCCTGTTCCCGGGACGCCCAGAGGGGCCCGCCCATGTGACCGATGAGAACCTCGACGCCGCCGTCGGTCGTACGGCGGAAGACCAGGAGACCCGCGCTGCGCTTGTCCGGCATGCCGTCCAGTGTGGCCGAACGGCCGCGCCACCGCAGCCGCGCGCAGCCCCCGGGCGCGCGCCCCGGCCCGCGCGCCCGCGCGTCTCATTCCTCGGCGCTGACCACCACCGGGCCACCCCGCGGGTCCACCACGCGCGTCCAGCGGGGCGGGAGCCGGACCGAACGCCAGGGGGCGAGCGAGCCGCTCAGCCGCTCCCGGTGCAGCGGGGCGCCACCCTGGGCGACGGTCAGGACCGGGTGGACGAGCCGCCGTTCCGCCCGGAGGAGCAGGGGCGCGGACGCCGCTCCGAGGAGCCCGGGTGTCACCCACCGCAGCGGCCCCGCCGTCGTCACCGGCACGCCGTCCTCGGGCCAGGAGCCCCCGGCGAGCAGGTCGAGTACGGCAGCCGCCGAGGCCCGCCCCTCGGCGGCGGCCACCGGCGCCGGCTCCCCTCCGCGCAGGAGGTCGCCGATCGCGAAGACGCCCCGCTCGGCGGTCCGGAAGGCGCTGTCCGTCGCCGGGCCCCGGGTGTCCGGAGCGAGTGGCAGCCCCCGCGCGCGGGCGAGTTCGTGGTCCGGGATCCAGTCGCCGGTGAGGACCACGGTGTCGCACCGCAGGGTGGCCGCGCGGCCGTCGCCGGTCCGGACCACGACCCCGGTCAGCCGGCTGCGTCCGACGAGCTCCGTCACCACCGCTCCGGTGAGCACCGGCACGGCGCCGAACGCGGACCGGTGCACGGGGAGTTCGGCGACGACCGCCGCCACCTCCACCCCGGCGGCGCGGAGCGTACGCACGGCCCCACGGGCCACGCGGTCGCCGCCCACGACCACCGCCCGCCGCCCGATGCGGTCCGGTCGCCGACCGAACCGGAGCACCGTCCGCTGGAGTTCGCCCGTCGTCAGCACCCCTGCGGGTCGCGACCCCGGTACGAGCCGGGCGCTGCGCGGACGTTCACGGGCCCCGGTCGCGAGGACCACCGCGCGGGCGCGGACGCGTTCGAGCCCGGTCGGGGCGGTGACGTCGAGGGTGAGCGGCCCGGCCCAGCCGGTGACCGAGACGCCGGTACGGACGGTGGCCCCGGCCCGGAGCGCCGCGCGCACCGCACGGCGCGCGTAGGCCGGACCGTCCAGGGGACGGCCCAGGGCGTCCGCGCCGAAACCCGGGTGGGCGCAGTGGCGGGGAACCCCGCCCGCGGCCGGCTCCCGTTCCAGGACCTCGACACGGCCCGCGCCCGCCGCCGCGAGACGGGCGGCGGCGGCGAGCCCGGCGGGTCCCGCGCCCACCACGAGGACGTCGACGGCGCGGTTCACCGGGCCCCCTCCCCGTACTCCTCGAACAACGCGCGGACCTCCGCGCCGCAGAAGGTGCCCTGGCAGCGGCCGCCCCGGGCGCGCGTGCGGCGCCGCAGCCCGTCGAGGCCACCCGGCGGGATCGTCGAGGTGAGCGCGGCCCGGATCTCGCCCCGGGTGACGCGCTCGCAGTGGCAGACGACCGCCCCGAAGTCCGGTGCGCGGGCGATGAGCGAGGCGTCCCGGTACGGGCGGAGGAAGGCCTCGCCGATGTTCGGCATCCGGACCCGGGCGAGCGGGCGCTCGGGTCCCGGGTCGAGTCCGCAGTCGGCCAGCAGCCCGCGGACGTGCTCGGCGATGGCCAGGGAGGCGGTGAGCCCGGTGGAACGGATGCCGCCCACCGTCACGTACCGGAGTTCGGGGTGCGCGGCGATCCGGTAGTCCTCCTGCCCGGTGGCGGCCCGCAGCCCCGCGTACACGGCCGTGACCTCCTCGTCGAGCAGGGCCGGGAGGACGCGCCCGCCCTGCTCGCGGAGCCCGGCCAGGCCCTCCGCCGTGGTGCCGGTGGCGGTCCTGTCGTCCAGGTCCTCGGCGGTGGGGCCCAGCAGGACGTTCCCGTACACCGTCGGGGTGACGAGCACCCCCTTGCCGAGCGGGCCGGGCACGGGGAGCAGGATGTGCCGTACGAGGTCGCGGGCGAACTTGTCGAAGACGAGCAGCTGGCCCCGGCGCGGGGTGACGGTGAAGTCCTCGCGGCCGAGCAGCGCGTCGAAGGCGTCGGCGTGGAGTCCGCAGGCGTTGACGAGGTGACGGGTCCGCAGCACCCCGCGCCGGGTGATCAGCCGGTGGTGCGGATCGCCCGGACGGACCTTCTCCACCCGGCAGTCGAGGTGCAGGTCAACCCCGGAGCGGACCGCCTGGGTGGCGTACGCGAGGGTGGTCGTCCACGGGCAGATCACCGACTCGCCCGGCACCTCCAGCGCGGCGAGCGCCCCGGGGCCCAGATGGGGCTCCCGCGCGCGCAGTTCGGCCGCGGTGAGGAGCCGGGTCGTGCGGTGGCCGTTGCGCCCGGCCTTCTGCGCGAGCCGGGGGAGTGCGGCGCGCTGCTGCTCGTCCCAGGCCACGAGCAGCGCGCCCAGCGGTTCCACGGGAACGCCGGTCTCCTGGGCGTACGCGGAGAGGAGCCGGTGTCCCTCGCGCACGAGTCGCGCTTCCAGGGTGCCGGGCGCGGAGTCGAAACCGGTGTGGAGGATGGCCGTGTTGGCCTTCGACGTACCGTCGCCGACGTCGTTCGCGGCCTCGACGAGCGCGACCCGCAGCGGGTGACGGGCGAGCGTGCGCGCGATCGCGGTGCCGACGACCCCCGCACCGACGACCACGACGTCGTACGTCGATTCCTCGGCGCCCGTGGGGAGGGGGCCGGTCCGGGTGACACTCATACGGAGCCGGAGCCGGAGCCGGAGCCGGAGCCGGAGCCGGAGCCGGGGCCGGAACCGGGGCAAGGGCTGGGGCCGGCGACCGTGTCGGACCTCTCGACCAGCGCCGACACCTCCGAACGGAACCGGGCCAGTCGCTCCGCCGCCTCGTCGCCCGAGATCCGGGGCTCGTACACGGCCGACGGCTTCCACTCCGGCACCGCCTCGCGGAGCGAGAGCCCCGGCTCGTGACCGAGCCGGGCCACCGCGCCGACGCCGAGCGCCGTGGCGTCGGGCAACGACGAGACCTCGACGGGGAGTTGCAGGAGATCCGCCTGGGTCTGCAGGAGCAGGGCGGACCGGGTCAGGCCGCCGTCGGCGCGCAGTGAGGTCAGTGGCGCGCCCCGGTCCGCCGCGACGGCCGAGGCGAGCTCCACGACCTGCGCGGCGATGCCCTCGCACAGGGCGCGGACCAGATGTCCCGGCGTGGTGTCCAGGCCCAGTCCGGTGAGCGAGCCGCGCACGTCCCCCCGCCACCAGGGCGCGGCGAGCCCCGCGAGCGCGGGCACGAAGGTGACCCCTCCGGCGTCGGGCACGCCACCGCCGACCGGGTCGATCTCCGCCGCCCCGGCGATGACGCCCAGGTCGGTGAGCCAGCGCACGGCCGAGGCGACCGTGTACACCTGGCCGTCCAGACAGTGGGCGACCCGCCCGCCGAGCCGCCAGGCGACACAACTGACCAGGCCCGAGGTGGCGCGCCGGGGCTCCGGGCCGGTCTGCGCGAGGAGGAAGGCGCCGGTGCCGTACGTGCACTTGGCGGCGGCCGGGTCGTCGGCGCTCTGGGTGAGCAGCGCCGCCTGCTGGTCCACCAGGAGGCCGGTGAGGGGCAGCGGCGGCCCGAAGGCGGTCGTGGTGCCGACGGGCGTGTCGCAGTCGACGACCCGGGGGAGCCGTTCGCCGCCCAGGCCGTACAGGTCGAGTGCGGTCTGCGACCAGGCGACGGTGTCGAGGTCGAGGAGTCCGGTCCGTCCGGCGGTCGCCGCGTCGGTGACGAAGGCGCCCGTGAGCCGGTGGACGAGCCAGGCGTCGCTGGTGGTGACGACGCCCGCGCCGGTGGCGTGGCGGCGGATCCAGGCCATCTTCGGCGCGGCGAAGTAGGGGTCGAGCGGGAGGCCCGTCAGGTGCCGCAACTCCTCGGCGTGGTGCGCGAGTCCGGCGCAGACGGACGCCGCTCGGCGGTCCTGCCACACCAGGGCGTCGGTCAGTGGTTCGCCGGTGGCGGGGTCCCAGGCGAGTACGGTCTCGCCCTGGTTGGCAAGGCCCACGGCCGTGACCGGGGTGTCCGCCTCGGCGAGCGCCGCGCGGCCCGCGGCGACCACGGAGTCGTACAGCTCACGCGGGTCGACCTCGACCAGGCCGCCCGGCAGGTGGCGGGGCCGCACCGGGGCCGTGCCGCTGCCGATGACCCCGCGCTCGGGGCAGAGGACGAGGGCCTTGGTGCCCGAGGTGCCCTGGTCGACGGCGAGTACCGGGCCGCCCGTCATCCTGCTGCTCCTGTCCGTGGACCGTCGGTGATCATCCGATCACCGAAAAGGGTCAGGGTGCCGTCGTCGAGAGCCTTCGTCAAGCCTCGGCGGGGGACCCCGTCAGGTCCGTCCCACCTGCCTGACAGTCAGTCAAATCCGGTCGTTGGCTCAATAGTTACTGTCAGCCGAGAAAGTGGACCGGTCGCATCCAGAGCCCTCTATAGTGATCGCCGATCAACGGCCGGGACGCCCGCCGGGGGACTGACCACCCCCTTCCATCCACCGAGGACCCATGTCACCCACACCACGCCCCACCCCCTGATGGCCGGGCAAGGCTTCCGCCCCGTCTACCACCCCGCGGGCCACGACCACGCCCTGCGCAACGCCGTCCAGGACTTACGCACCGGCCGCTGGGTGGCGATGGCCCGACTCCTCGACGAGACGGCGGACTGGGACGCCTGGACCCGGCGCACCCAGGTCCTCGCCGCCGTCGCCGCGGGCACCGACGTCGTCCACACCTGGCGGTCCGAGCAGCCCGGGAGCCTCGCCGCCGTCGTGATGCACAGCCGCGTCACCGTGGAGCGGGCCGTACGCGCCCACCGCGCCGGCCACGGCCGCACCCGGGAACTCTGGCAGGAGGCCTGGACCGCCTGCCGCGACGCCGCCGACCAGGCCCCCGACGACCCCGTGCCCTGGGTGGGCCTGATCGCCCTCGCCGCCCTCGACGGACGCCAGCGCATGGCCGAGCACCGGCTCACCCCGCCCGCACCCATGCTGCCGCCCGGCCCCTGGGGCCTGCTCGCCGAGGCCGAGAAGCGCGACCCGCACAACCGCGAGGCGCACCACCGGATGCTGCAGTTCGTCTACGCCCGGCGCACCGGACCGCTCTCCGAGGCCGTCAACTACTCCCACTGGGCGGCCTCCTCGGCACCCGTGGGCTCGGCCCTGCACGTCCTCCCGCTCTATGTGCGGGTCGAGCGCTACCGGCGCGAGCGCGGTCACGAGCGTGCCCTCGACCTCCACTGGGTCGCCGAGGACGCGGTGCGCGACGCCCAACGGGCCCTCGACACCTGGTTCCTCTTCTGCGCCACCGACCAGGCCTCCCTGCTCGACCTCAACTACCTGGCGCACGCCCTCTTCGGGGCCCTCCGCTTCGCCGACGCGGCCCGGGTCTTCGCGGCGCTCGGCCCGTACTACACGACCCTGCCGTGGGCGTACCGGACTCCCCATCCGGACAACCGCGTGCTCGCCGAAGAGATCTTCCTACGCGCCCGCGCCCGCTGTCTCAGCGGCTGAAGCCCGGCGCGCACCACCGCGGGCCGACGCCCCGGCACTCCGCGCCCGCACGTCGACCCCGTACGCCCCTTCCGTCCCCCACCCCGCGCCCCCGATTCCGCGCCCCCGATTCCGCTCCCCCGATTCCGCTTTCCCCTCGACCCCGCTCACCCCCCGTCCCCGGAGGACCCCATGTCCCGCACCGCCCCCACCGACGAGATACGCAAGCCACCCCCCGTCCAGGACGAGGAGGCGCGGCTGAGGGAGCTCGGCTACCAGCCCGTCCTCGCCCGTCGCATGGGTGGCTTCGGCAACTTCGCGATCAGCTTCTCGGTCATCTCCGTCCTCTCCGGATGCATGACCCTGTACGGCTTCGGCATGGGCACCGGCGGCCCCGCCGTCATGCTGTGGGGCTGGGCGGGCGTCGGGCTCTTCGTGCTGTGCGTCGGTCTCGCCCTCGCCGAGGTCACGAGCGCCTATCCGACCTCCGGCGCCCTCTACTACATGGCGGACCGGCTCGGCGGACGCCGCTGGGGCTGGTACACCGGCTGGCTGAATCTGCTCGGTCTGCTCGGCGCGATCGCCGGCATCGACTACGGCGCCGCGCTCTTCACCGGCGCCTTCCTCAACCTCCAGTGGGGCTTCCAGCCCACCGCGGGCTCCACCTTCCTGATCTTCCTCGCCATCCTGCTGCTCCACGCCGTCCTGAACCTCTTCGGCGTCCGCCTGGTCAGCGTGCTCAACTCGATCAGCGTCTGGTGGCACCTGGCGGGCGTGGCCGTGATCGTCGGAGCCCTCGCCTTCATCCCCGACCGGCACCAGTCCGTCGACTTCGTGTTCACCGAGTTCGTCAACGACACGGGATGGGCCAACCCGTTCTACGTCGCCGCGATCGGCCTGCTCCTGGCGCAGTACACCTTCTCCGGCTACGACGCCTCGGCCCACCTCTCCGAGGAGACCTCCAACGCCTCCGTCGCCGCCGCCAAGGGCATCGTGCGGGCCATCTGGGTCTCCTGGATCGCCGGATTCGCCCTGCTCGCCGGGTTGAGCTTCGCCATCCAGGACTACGCCGCCACGCAGAACAGCGCCACCGGGGTCCCGCCCGCCCAGATCCTCCTGGACGCGCTCGGCTCCGGCGGCGCCACCGCCCTGCTCCTCGTGGTGATCGTCGCCCAGCTGTTCTGCGGCAACGCCGAGGTGGCCGCCGCCAGCCGGATGGTCTTCGCCTTCAGCCGCGACAACGCCCTTCCCGGCTCGGCGATCTGGCGGAAGGTCAGCGGCCGTACGCAGACCCCGGTGCCGGCGGTCTGGCTCGCCGTGGCGGTGGCCGCGCTGCTCGCCGTCCCCTCGCTGTACTCCGCGACCGCCTACGGCGCCGTCACCGCGATCAACGTCATCGGCATCACGCCCGCCTACGCCATCCCGATCTACCTGCGGCTGCGCGCCGGTGACCGGTTCACCCCCGGCCCGTGGAACCTGGGCCGCTGGAGCAAGCCGATCGGCTGGACGGCCGTCGGCTGGGTGGCGATCGTGACCGTGCTGTTCTGCCTGCCGCAGAAGTCCCCGGTGACGGTCGACACCATGAACTACGCCGTGATCGCGCTCGCCGTCGTCCTCGTCCTCGCCAGCGTCTGGTGGTACGTCGCCCGCCGTTCGTACGGGACGCCGACGGCGTACGGCACGGCCCGCGAGGAGGCGGAGATCTCCGAGGGCATCGTCTGACCGCGGCGGGCGCCCTCCGGCGGAGGGCGCCCTGTGGAGAAGGGCCCGGATCCTGTCCCCGTACCGGACAGGAGCCGGGCCCTCCGCCGTACTCGACGGCCTGCGTCAGGACGCGGGACCGACGCCGGACGCCCATGACAGCGATGTCGGAGACCGGACGGGCGTCAGGCGCTGAACTCGTACGTCCAGGCCGCCGACTGGGCCGAGAAATCGATGTCAGTGATCTCCAGCGCGTGACCGTGCTGATCGCTCACCACCCGGTGGACGACCAGCCGGGCCGCGCCGCCGGCCGTCGTCGTGATCGGGACCGGCGGGACGCCGACCGACTCCCGGTGGGTGATCCGCAGCCCGGCCTGGTGCATCCAGTGGTACAGCAGTCGCAGGTCGGGCTGCTGGCGGCAGTCCCGGCCCCGTCGGTAGCGGGCCAGCTGGGGGATCTCGGTGACCGCCGGCCGGGAGAACCACGACACCGCCCGCTGCAGCGCCGAACCCTGCGGTCCGAGCACCACGTGCCGGTGGACGAGGGTCGGCTCGCCCGGGGCGAGCAGGAGCCGGGGTGCCAGCGGGGTGGGCGGCGGCTCCCAGGTGAGGGAGGCCCGTACCAGCGCCTCGGCCGCGCGGGGACCGCCGGGGAAGGTCGGCCGGCGGGCCGTCAGGGCCGGGACGACGGGCTCGCCGCCGGCTCCGGCGGCGGCGAAGGTGCCGCGCCGGTCGGTGACCACGAGCCGCTCCTCCCGCAGGAGTTGGAGCGCGCTGCGGACGGTCTGCCGGTTGACGTGGTAGCGCTGGGACAGGGATCGTTCGGAAGGGAGCCTGCTGCCGGGGGAGATGCGCCGGTGGGCGAGGTCCTCGCGCAGTGCGGCGGCGACCCGGAGATAGAGCGGCGCTTCTGCCGCCGCCTCGGAATCGGGCTCGGCCATGATCAAACCCTCTCTTCGCTCAGCGTGACCGCATGGGTCGTGTGGGTGATCAATTTCTACCATTGGTCTAAACCATTTTGCCAGCCCGTTCGGGCAGAGTGGCCGAAACGAACGAGGCGCCTTGTAATGAGGTACCAGGTGACGGGGTCGAGACCGCGGCGGCGGAGGAGGGCGGGCGAGGCCGGATGATGACATCGTCGGAGCGCGCCGCGCGCGGCAGAGCGGCCCGCAAGAGCGTGCCCCGCTCCTCCCACGGCCGCTGGATCCCCAGCTCACAGCGCCCCGACCCGATCGACGTGCTCGAACGCCAGTCGCTCGACCGGCTCCCCGACCTCGTGCCCCTGCGGTACGGCCGCATGGTCGCCTCTCCCTTCGCCTTCCTCCGCGGCGCCGCCGCCGTCATGGCCGCCGACCTCGGC
Source organism: Streptomyces sp. NPDC002057 (assembly GCF_040296665.1). Taxonomy (NCBI): domain Bacteria; kingdom Bacillati; phylum Actinomycetota; class Actinomycetes; order Kitasatosporales; family Streptomycetaceae; genus Streptomyces; species Streptomyces sp. NPDC002057. The sequence continues at coordinate 25,949 of NZ_JBEOXR010000015.1, read as the reverse complement.
GCCCAGCGCCACACCGGACTCACCGTCCAGCTCTGCGGCGACGCCCACCTCCTCAACTTCGGGGTCTTCGCCTCACCCGAACGGACCCTTCTCTTCGACGTGAACGACTTCGACGAGACGCTCCCCGGCCCCTTCGAGTGGGACGTGAAGCGGCTCGCGGCCAGCGTCACCGTCGCCGCCCTCCAGAACGGCAGCACCAAGCCCAAGGCCCACCGCGCGGCCCTCGTCGCCACCGAGTCGTACCGGACGACCGTCCGCCACCTCGCCGAGCTGGGCGAGCTCGCCGTCTGGTACGAGCGGATCGCCGCCGACGACCTCGTCCCCCTCGTGCGCCGCGAGGAACGCGCCCGGTTCGTCAACCGGCTCGCCCGCGCCCGCCGCCGTACGAGCCTGCACGCCCTCGGCAAGCTCACCGAGGCCGACGCGACCGGCGCCCGGCACATCGTCGACGACCCCCCGCTCCTCGAACGGACCACGGACGTCGACCGCGTCTCCCTCGGCAAGATATTCAGCGACTACCGCAGCTCCCTCACCGAGGAACGACGCGTCCTCCTCGACCGCTACCGCTTCCGCGACGCCGCCCGCAAGGTCGTCGGGGTCGGCAGCGTCGGCACCCGCTGCTTCGTCCTCCTCCTCGAAGGACGGGACGACGGGGACCCGCTCATCCTCCAGATCAAGGAGGCCGTCCCGTCCGTCCTGGAGCCGTACCTGGCGCCGAGCGCCTACCCCCACCAGGGACGGCGCGTCGTCTGCGGCCAGCGCCTCACACAGGCCGCGAGCGACATCTTCCTCGGCTGGATGACCGGACCCGAACAGCGCCACTTCTACTGGCGCCAACTCCGCGACATGAAGGGCTCCGCCGAGGTCGAGAGCATGTCCCCGGCCATGCTGCGGGACTACGCGCGACTCTGCGGCCGGGCCCTGGCCCGCGCCCACGCCCGCTCCGGCGACCGGATCGCCATCGCCGCCTACCTCGGCGGTTCCGACGTCTTCGACCGCTCCGTCGCGGACTTCGCCCTGGCCTACGCGGGCCAGAACGCCGACGACTACGCGGCCCTCGGCGCGGCCATCGCGGCGGGCATGGTGACGGCGGCGCCGGGAGCCTGAGGGCGGGCCCGGCGGCGGGCCGCCCGGCGCCGGAGCCGCCCCGGAGGCCCGCCCCGGCACCGCACGCGCCATCCCCTCCCGCCCTCCTGCCACCGCCTACGCGTCGCGGCGCGTCGGCGGATCCGACGGCGTCTCGGGGACCGGCCCGAACAGCACCGCCCGCGCCACCGACGGGGCGAACAGACTCGTCAGCGGGGCGGTCAGGGTCATCGCCGCACGGAACGGCGCGCCCACGGCCGGATCACCCGCGGCCCGCTCCACCACCCGGCCCAGGTACCAGCCGACGACCCGGTCCGCCGGACCCGGCCGCACCGCGTCGCCGATCGCGCCCGGCATCTTCTTGTCGGCACCCGCGGAGATGTCCCAGGCCTGCCGGGAGGCGTCGAGCAGGGCCCGCTGCACGGCACGGGTGGTCGGGGTGCGCCGGGTGTCGGCGAGCGCCCGGCGCAGCGCGACCGCGCTGAGCGCCGCGACGGCCATGCCCTGCCCGTAGATCGGGTTGAAGGCGCAGAGCGCGTCGCCGGTCGCGAGGAAGCCGGCCGGGCGGCGGCCCGGACGGTCGTACCGGCGCCGGATGTTGGCGGTCCTGCGGAAGCCGTACACCGGGGAGACCGGCTCGGCCCGCGCCAGCCAGTCGGTGATCATCGGGTGCGGCAGCCGCTTGGCGTACTCCTCGAACGCGCCCTCCTCGGTGGGCGGTTCCTCGCCGCGCAGCCCCGACAGGGTCACCAGGTGGTGCCCGTCGCCGAGGGGCAGCACCACGCCGCCGTACGTCTGGGCGGGGTTGGGCACGATGTAGCAGCCGACGGCGTCGGTGTCCGGATCCGCGACCGGCACGCGGTACACCCGGGTGCTGTACGCGAGGCCCGTGTCCAGGGTCTCCTCGTGCGGGGCCTCCGCGCCGATCCCGGCCAGCCAGTCGGCGGACCTGGTGGACCGCCCGGAGGCGTCGACCACCAGATCGGCGGTGAGCGTACGGGGCTCCTTGCCGGCCCCCGCACCGCGCTCCCGCAGCCGCACGCCCCTGACCCGCGAGGAGTCACCGACCAGGCCCACGGTCTCGGTGCCCTCGACGAGTTCGATACGCGGATCGGCGAGCACCCGCTGCCGCACCAGCCACTCCAGCTGCGGGCGCGGCCCGGTGTAGTGGTGGGTGGTCGCGGGGGTGCGCCGGAACCACTTGCCGTTCTGCCACTGGACGATGTCGGAAGGGGCGCCCACCTTCGGCGCCCCCAGCGCGGACAACTCGTCCAGCACGCCCGGGAGGAGCTCGTCGAGCGCCTGCTGCCCTCCCTCGATCAGCACATGCAGGTGCCGGCCCTGCGGGACCCCCGCCCGCGCCTCCGGCCCCTCGGGCAGCCGGTCGCGCTCGACGACCGTCACCCTCTCCGCGTGCTCGGCCAGCACCCGAGCGGCGAGCAGCCCAGCGAGACTTCCCCCGATGACCACCGCGTGACGCGTCACACGGTGCCCCAAGTCGTCGGCCATACCGGCCCCTTCGTGTCGTCGGTCTCCAACGACCCAGTATCACGCCACCTCGCGCGAAACGGTGCAACGGCCATACGCTTTCGGCCGCCCCGGGACCCGGGACGCCACCCGGGGTCCTCGCTCCGGTCCGCCCCGGAGCACCGTCCGGCGCGTCACTCCGTCCCGAGCTCCGCCAGCGCCGCCGTGAGCCACTCCACCCAGAACCGCTCCATGTCGATCCCGCCCCGCAGGACGAGGTGGCGCAGCCGGTCGGGCTCCGTGCTGCGGCGCTCCGGCGGGAAGTCGCGGTTCTCGATCGCGAGGTACTCGTCCAACTGTTCCCGGTGCAGGGCGAGATGGCGGGAGAGCTCGGCGCGGAGGCCCGCCGCGCCGACCACCGCGGCCGCCCGCATCCGCAGCAGCAGGGCGGCCCGCATCGGCTTCGGGTCCTCCGACCTCGCGACCCAGGCGCCGAGTTCGGCCCGGCCGGCCGGCAGTACCTCGTACTCCTTGCGCTGCCCCCGCACGGGCACCGGGGCGGGCAGGGCGCGGATGTGCCCCGCCTGCTCCAGCTTTCCCAGCTCGCGGTAGATCTGCTGGTGGGTGGACGACCAGAAGTAGCCGATCGACCGGTCGAAGCGGCGCGTCAGTTCGAGGCCGGAGGACGGCTTCTCGAGCAGCGCGGTCAGGATCGCGTGCGGGAGGGACATGGACGCATCCTAGAAGTGGCCGGCGACGGCGCCGCGGCGGCCGAGCACGCCGACGACGCTGCCCGTGAAGGCCTGGGAGGGGCCGGCCGGGCCGCCCGCGAAGACGGCGCTGGGCCGGCCGCGGTGATCACAGGGTGGCCGCGAGGCGGGTGCCCTGGTCGATGGCCCGCTTGGCGTCCAGCTCGGCCGCGACGTCCGCGCCGCCGATCAGGTGCGCCACCCGGCCCGCCGCCACCAGCTCCTCGTACAGGTCGCGGCGCGGCTCCTGGCCCGCGCAGAGGACGACGGTGTCGACCGGAAGCAGCTGCGCCTCGCCGCCGATGGTCACGTGCAGGCCCTCGTCGTCGATCCGGTCGTACGACACGCCCGCGACCATCGCGACGCCCCGGTGCTTGAGCTCGGTGCGGTGGATCCACCCCGTGGTCTTGCCGAGGCCCGCGCCGACCTTGGACTCCTTGCGCTGGAGCAGGTGCACCTGGCGCGGCGGCGCGGAGCGCTCGGGGGCGCGCAGTCCGCCCCGGCTCTCGTACGAGGTGTCCACGCCCCACTGGCGGAAGTACGTCTCCGGGTCCTGGCTCGCGCCCTCGCCGCCGTCCGTGAGGAACTCCGCGACGTCGAATCCGATGCCCCCCGCGCCGATGATCGCGACGCGCTCGCCGACGGGCGCGCCGTCGCGCAGCACGTCGAGGTAGCTGACGACGCTCGGGTGGTCCACGCCCGCGATGCCGGGGGTGCGGGGGGAGACTCCGGTGGCGACGACGACCTCGTCGAAGCCGTCGAGGTCGCCCGCGGCGACCGGGGTGTTCAGGCGGACGTCGACCCCGCGCTCGGCGAGCTGGACGCGGAAGTAGCGCAGCGTCTCGTCGAACTCCTCCTTGCCGGGGACCCGCTTGGCGACGTTCAGCTGGCCGCCGATCTCGGCGGCGGCGTCGAAGAGGGTCACGGCGTGGCCGCGCTCGGCGGCCGACACGGCGCAGGAGAGCCCGGCCGGGCCCGCGCCGACGACGGCGATCCGCTTGGTGCGGCGGGTGGGGGAGAGGACCAGCTCGGTCTCGTGGCAGGCGCGCGGGTTGACCAGGCAGGAGGTGATCTTCAGGTTGAAGGTGTGGTCGAGGCAGGCCTGGTTGCAGCCGATGCAGGTGTTGATGGTGTCGGCGCGGTCGGCGGTTGCCTTGGCGACGAAGTCCGGGTCGGCCAGGAAGGGGCGGGCCAGCGAGACCAGGTCGGCGCGGCCGTCGGCGAGGATCTCCTCGGCGACCTCGGGGGTGTTGATGCGGTTGCTGGTGACGAGCGGTACGGAGACCGCGCCCATCAGCTTCTTCGTCACCCAGGTGTAGGCGCCGCGCGGCACGGAGGTGGCGATGGTGGGGATGCGGGCCTCGTGCCAGCCGATGCCGGTGTTGATGATGTTGGCGCCGGCGGCCTCGATCTCCTTGGCCAGCTGGACGACCTCGTCGAGGGTGGAGCCGCCGGGCACGAGGTCCAGCATGGAGAGGCGGTAGACGAGGATGAAGTCCTCGCCGACCCGCTCGCGGATGCGGCGGACGATCTCCAGGGGGAAGCGGACGCGGTTCTCGTAGGAACCGCCCCAGCGGTCGGTGCGCTGGTTGGTGGCGGCCGCGATGAACTCGTTGATGAGGTAGCCCTCGGAGCCCATCACCTCGACGCCGTCGTACCCGGCCTCCTTGGCGAGCTCGGCGCAGCGGGCGTAGTCCTCGACGGTCTGCTCGACCTCGGCGTCGGTCAGCTCGTTCGGTACGAAGGGGCTGATGGGGGCCTTGAGGGCGCTGGGCGCGACGAGCGCGGGGTGGTACGCGTACCGGCCGAAGTGGAGGATCTGCATCGCGATCCGCCCGCCCGCCTCGTGCACGGCGTCGGTGATCTGCCGGTGCTCGGCGACCTCCTCGGCGGTGGTGAGCTTGGCCCCGCCGTCCCAGGGACGCCCGGCGTCGTTGGGCGCGATCCCGCCGGTGACGATGAGGCCCACGCCGCCCCTGGCGCGCTCGGCGTAGAAGGCGGCCATGCGCTCGAAGCCGTGCTCGGTCTCTTCGAGGCCGACGTGCATCGATCCCATGATCACCCGGTTGGGCAGGGTGGTGAACCCGAGGTCGAGCGGGCTCAGCAGGTGCGGGTACGGGGTCATGCGGGCGCCTCCTCGCGCAGGAACGTCGACCTCAGTTGTAGGGGACCCCTTCCCGTTATGCAACTAGTTGCAGAAGATCTGGCACGTGATATCTACTACTCAGTAGCAAACGCTTCCGGAGCGACGCCTCCGACCTGCCCGTCCAGGCCACCGGGCGCGGCCTGGACGGGCACTCCGCGCGCTCGTCCGTGCCCACTCCACGGGCCCACTCCCCGCTCCCCTCGCTCACACCTTGCGGTAGGCGTACGCCTCCCCGGCCGCCGCCGCCACCGCGTCGAGGTCCCCGCCCGCGCTCGCCGTGACGAGCGCGGCGACCGCACCCTCCACGAAGGGGGCGTCCACCAGACGGGCGCCCTCGGGCAGTTCGTCGCCCTCTGCGAGCAACGCCTTGACGGTGAGCACCGCGCTCCCGAGGTCGACCAGGATGGCCACGCCCGCGCCCCGGTCCACGGCCTTCGCTGCCTCGGCGATCAGCTCGGAACTCGTCCCCAGACCACCGTCCGGGGTCCCGCCGGCCGGCCGGACCGGTGCCAGGTCGCCGCCGCCGGCGAGCCCCCGCGCCAGCTCGGCCACGGCCGACGCGACGGCCGCGCTGTGCGAGACGAGCACGATCCCGACGCCACCCCCACCCCTCGCGGCCGTCACGCCACCCTCACCACCGATGCCCGTCACGCGACACCCTCCGCTCCCGAGCCCGCCGGACCCTCCCCGCGCGCGGTCTCGTCGAGCGCCGCGAAGAGCAGTGCGGAGGACGTGGCCCCCGGGTCCTGGTGCCCCACCGACCGCTCGCCCAGATAGCTGGCCCTGCCCTTGCGGGCCCGCAAGGGCACGGTCGCGAGGGCGCCCTCCTCCGCGGCGGCGCGGGCGGCCGCGAACGAGACCCGCAGCCCCTCCACGGCCGGTACGAGCGCGTCCAGCATCGTCTTGTCGCCCACCTGGGCACCGCCCAGCCGGGACACGGCGGACACACCCGAGGAGAGCGCCTCGGCGAGCTGCGCCCGGCTGATCAGCCCGTCGTCGCCGAGCGTCTTGCCGGTACGGCGCAGCAGCGTGCCGTACAGCGGTCCCGACGCGCCCCCCACCGTGGAGATCAGCTGCCGACCGGCGGTGGCGAGGGCGGCGCCCGGTGTGGCCGGCGGCTCCTTGGCCAGGATCTCGGTCACGGCGGCGAAACCCCGCCGGAGGTTCGCGCCGTGGTCGGCGTCCCCGATGGCCGAGTCGAGTTCGGTGAGCCGGTCCGCCTCGCGGTCGACGGCCCCGGCCACCGCGGCCAGCCAGCGCACCAGGAACTCCGCACCGAAGGTCTCCGTCATGTCGGTCTCCTCTTCCCTCGCTCGTCTCACCGGCCCCAGCGCAGCGCGGGCGTCTCCACGGGCGCGTCCCACAGGCGGAGCAGCTCCTCGTCCACCTCGCAGAGGGTCACCGAGCAGCCGGCCATGTCCAGCGAGGTCACGTAGTTCCCGACGAGGGTACGGGCCACCGGCACGCGCCGCTCGCCGAGCACGCGCTGTACCTCCGCGTTGAAGCCGTACAGCTCCAGGAGCGGGGTCGCGCCCATCCCGTTCACCAGGGCGATCACCGGGCCGGTCGGGCGGAGGTCGTCGACGACGGCGTCGACGGCGAAGTCGGCGATCTCGTGGGAGGTCATCATCGGCCGCCGCTCGCGTCCCGGTTCACCGTGGATGCCGATGCCCAACTCCAGCTCGCCCGGGGGGAGATCGAAGGTGGGGCTGCCCTTGGCGGGGGTGGTGCACGCGCCCAGGGCCATCCCGAAGGACCGGCAGCGCTCGTTGACCCGGCGGGCGACGGCCTCCACCCGTTCCAGCGGCGCGCCCTCCTCGGCGGCGGCGCCCGCGATCTTCTCCACGAAGAGGGTGCCGCCGGTCCCGCGCCGGCCGGCCGTGTACAGGCTGTCCGTGACGGCGACGTCGTCGTCGACCAGGACCTTGGCGACCCGGATGCCCTCGTCCTCGGCGAGCTCCGCCGCCATCTCGAAGTTCAGCACGTCACCGGTGTAGTTCTTGACCACGAACAGGACCCCGGCGCCGCTGTCGACGGCGGCCGCGGCCCGCACCATCTGGTCGGGCACCGGCGACGTGAACACCTCTCCCGGACACGCCGCCGCGAGCATCCCGGGTCCGACGAACCCGCCGTGCAGCGGCTCGTGCCCGGACCCGCCGCCGGACACCAGCGCCACCTTCCCCGCCACGGGCGCGTCCCGCCGCACCACCACCCGCCGCTCCACGTCCACGGTGAGCTCGGGGTGGGCGGCGGCCATCCCGCGCAGCGCGTCGGCGACGACGGTCTCGGGAACGTTGATGAGCATCCTCATGGGTGTCTCCTAGGAGTTCTGGCGGAGGGGCCTTCGGCTTGCGTCTTGGCAGATCGGGTTGCGTTCCCGAGGCAGGTGCTCTTGGTGCGGCGCGGCGACGGGAAGCGCCTCCTGTCGGTGCTGACGCTCACTGTCGTGATGATGCGTCAGTTCTGTGGGGTTGCCTTGGCACGCGGCGATCGAGATTCCCGCTCGGACGATATCGACACTGCGGCCGCGAAGAGCATGTGGACAAGACTGATTCCTGCGAGTGTCTTCCCGCCACGCCAGATGACGCCAGCACGTCGTGATGCTCTGAACGACGCTCGTGCCCGTCTGGTCCCACGCGTCGGCCCGGCCTGGTGAGGCGTCGGCCGGCCGGGGCTCGTGATGAGTGCTCGGAGCACGGCGACCGTGCGGTGGAGCGCATGACCGATAGTCAATGGCGCCGGGCCCTGGGCGAGTGCGCCCACCGCCCTCGTGAGCCCACCCGGTCCCGTACGGTCGTCGCGGACACCTCACCGCATGGGTGCCTCTTGCCGGTGTGCAGGTCCCGTCACGCCCCGAGGGCGACAGGGCCGGCACACCCTCGGCGGTTCCCGCCGGGTCCCTGACGGTTCACGGGGTCACGCGGACCGGCGCTCCGTCGCCGCCTCCCGGTCACGCTGGCGTCTGGCCGCGTCCAGGAGTTGTCCCCACGACCGCACGGTGGGCCGGCGCTTCAACAACGCGCGGCGTTCCCGTTCGGTCATCCCGCCCCACACGCCGTACTCGATCCGCCCGTCCAGCGCGTACGCCAGACACTCGGCCTTCACCGGGCACCCGGCACACAGTGTCTTCGCCCGGTTCTGCGCCGCGCCCTCCACGAACAGATCGTCCGCGTCCACCGCCCGGCACAGCGCCGACCTCATCCAGCGATCGTCCACGCTTCCCACCCCGCCCCCATGCGCGCGCCGCCCCCGAATCCGCAGCGCTGACCGTGCAGGGACGGTACGGCGGCATGTGCCACGGGTCTACAGCCTGCCCCGCTCTTCGCCCGTTCGAGTGACACCCACAGCCGGTCCCCGGCCACCACGCCCGACATCCGGCCACCCGCTCACGACACCTCACCGGACGGGTGTCCGCCGCCGGCCATCGGATGCCGCGCGACGGCGCCGAGCCTCGTCCTACCCTGGTGCGTTCTCGCCGGTGGCGGCGCACGTGCCGGCCTCTCGGCAGCCTGAGGAGGCGGGCGAGGGGCTGAGCGTGGCGCCGTTCGCGCGCAGCACCTTCCGCACGTCGAGGATGAGCGGGAACACCTCCTGGTTCCAGTCCGCGCCCTGCTCGTCCCAGGCCCGTTGTTCGGCCTCGACGGCCATCCTGTCCTGGGCGAACACGCGCTCGGTGAAGCGCCGGATCAGTGGCCAAGCCAGGTGGAGGGCACCGGGGATCGAGGGCTTCGCGATCATGAGCAGCCCGAACACGCGGCTGACGCGCTGCTCGGCGTCCTCCGGCACGTACGCGGCCCACAGGGAGAACGCGGCGGTGTCGGAGGACTCGGGAACCGTCCGGAGGGTCTGGTACGGGTACTCGGTGCGGATCGTGACGACGTCGGGCGTCGAGGCGCCGCCCACGCCTTCCGCGGACAGCAGGCCCGCGCCCCGGTCCTTTCTGCCGCCGGAGGGGACGAAGAGATACCTGGCCTCCACGGAGCGCGGGCCTGTGTCGTACCCGAGCAGCTTCGGCTGGATCCGGCCCAGGACGCCCCGGTGGAGGAACTGATGGTTCATGTCGAGCAGGTTCTCGTGCAGGAACGAGTAGTGGCAGCGCACCGTGCGCGCGAACATCATGGTCCGGTGCCGGGCCGATTCCGCCTCTGGCAGTACGGGCAGGGGCGTGCCCGCGGCCCTGGCGGGGTCGCCGGGGAAGACGAAGACGAGTCCGTAGCGTTCGCGGACGGGGTACGAGCGCACTCCCCGGGGCGGCCGGTCGGCACCCTTGGGCAGGTAGGGGATCCGCGAGATGTGCCCGTTCCCCCGGTAGGCCCACGCGTGGTAGCAGCAGCGGAGCGTCTCGCCGTCCACCACTCCCAGGCTGAGCGGCACCTGGCGGTGGGCGCAACGGTCCTCCAGGGCGTACGCGGTCCCGCCGGCGCCCCGGTAGAGGGCGATCCGCTCGCCGGCGAAGGAGGTCGCGCGGACCCCGTTCCTGGGCAGGCTCGCCGACCGGGCGACGGGGTACCAGAAGTGCGGATCGATCCCGACGCGCCGCAGATCGGGTTCACCGGCCCCGCGTTCCCTCGGCCCGTGCCGTGTCGCGCGGGTCGTGTTCGCCTCCTCGGTCATTCGCCTGCCTCTCCCTCTGGCACGGGACCGTTCGCCTCGTGGGCATGCCGGGACCAGCGGAACACAGCCCGCTCCCGTGCGCGATCTGTCGTCCGGCGGATGGGTTCCGAGGCCGGGGAGTGTCCTCGGCAGTGCTGACGCCGCGGGCTGCTGCCGACGGGGAGCCGTTCACACGGTTCGGGTGGTGGTGTGATCGAGTGCGCCGACGATCTCCACGACGGACCCACCGACCCTGCCGACGGTGCGGGGTCGACGCCCGGGGGAGTCGTCCCGGGAAGCCGTCCGGGTCTATCCGAAGGTGAAGGAGTAGACCTGGAGCCCGGGGGTGAGGCGTAGTTCGAGGCCTGCGGTGCGCGGTTCCTTGTCGTCGGTCAGCCGGTACAGGGTCGGGGATCCGGAGACGTCGATCGTCTTCGTGGTCCGGCCGTCGAGGAGGACGGTGACCTTGCCGGTGCCGGCGAGGACGAGGTTGGCGTTCCGGGCGCGGTAGGTGAAGGCGAGGCGGGCGTCGGGGCCGGTGGTGAAGTGTTCGTATCCGGCGGTCCATGTGCCGTCCAGCGAGAGCCTGTTGAGGGGAAGAGGGGTGTTGGGAAAGCGGTAGGTGGTGGGTGTGTCGTCCACCAGGGGGGTGCCGACGTATCCGCGGATACGGAGGTTGCTCAGGTACGTCTCGGGGGTCCGGTCGGCGGTCAGGTCGTCCATGGCGCGGCCGGTGGGCGCGGGGAGTGCGACGGTGGGGTTGGCCTGGCGCAGCAGGTCGCGGATCATCTTCTCGGTCTGGTCGTACTGTCCCTCGCCGAACTTGAAGTAGCGGACGGTGCCGTCGGCGTCGATGAGGTATTTGGCGGGCCAGAAGCGGTTGCGGTAGTTGCTCCACGTGGCGAGGTCGTTGTCGAGGGCGACGGGCCAGGTCACGCCGAGTTTCCGGGCCCCGGAGACGACGTTGCCGCGTTTCTTCTCGAAGGCGAATTCCGGTGAGTGGACGCCGATGATGCGCAGGCCCGCGTCGCGGTAGGCGCGGTCCCAGTCCTTGAGGTGGGGCACGGCCCGCTGGCAGTTGATGCAGGAGTACGTCCAGAAGTCGACCAGGACGACGTTTCCGCGCAGGCTCTTGAGGTCGACGGGGCGGTTGCCGGGGGTGTTGATCCAGGAGTCGATGCCCTCGATGGGCGGGGCCTGGCCGCAGGAGCGCAGTTCGTCGGCGCCGTCCTGGCAGCGGGAGAGTTCCTTGTTGGAGTCGTCGTAGAGGCCGGAGAGCTGCTGCCGTGCCGTGTCGCTGTCCTCGATCTTCTTCTGCACTCCGGAGGTGTAGTCGGGCAGGGCGCGCTGGATGGCGCTGGTGACGTCGAAGGCGAGGCCCAGGGCGAGCACGATCATCAGAGAGCCGGCGACGATCCGCAGTCCCCGCGCCCGCTTGCGGAACGCGGCGACCCGCTCGGCGACCCTGCGTCCGGCGAGGGCGAAGACCAGCAGGGGCAGCGCGGTCCCGACGGCGAAGGCAAGGGTCAGCACCACGATGTCGGCGCTGATCTCGCCCCGCGCGCCGGCCACGGTGATGGCGGCGAGGACGGGACCGGCGCAGGGGACGTAGAGCAGGCCGAGGCCCAGGCCCAGGGCGAAGGCACTTCCCTCCTTGTTGACCTGACGCTGGGGGATGCGGGCGAAGGGCTTCTCCAGGAGCCGCTCGACGGGCGGGAGGATCAGACCGAGGCCGATGAGGACGAGCAGGCCGAGCCCGATGTAGCGCAGGATGTCCTGGGGCAGGCCGAGGGCCGAGATGATCGTGACGCCGAGCAGGGTGAAGAAGGCGAAGCTGACGACCAGGCCGGCCACCACCGCGTACGGCCTGTGGTTGCGGGGGCCGCTTCGTTTCACCTCTTCCACGGGCCGGGTGCGCACCGCGAGGTGGCTCGGAGCGCCGTCGCGCGTCGGGGAGGCGCCGGGTGGGGCTCTCGCGGGGTCCGGCCGTGGTGCGACGCCGTCTTCCTTGCCGCCGGTGCCGCCCGCCAGGAACACCACGGGCAGGACCGGCAGGATGCAGGGCGACACTGCCGTGATCAGCCCTCCCAGCAACCCGATCAGGATGAGTGTGAGCATGCTGGTCGCCCTCCGTCCGGAGTGCGGCTGCTCCGCGCTCCCTGCACCAGCTATTCGTCACATCGGCCTCCTCGGATGGGCGGAGGCACGGTATGGCCCCTCCGGGGCTTGCTGCGGAGGCACTGCATGGCCCCTCCGGGGCTTGCTGGTGTGGCCTCCGCTCACGGTTGCCTGGCAGAGGCTGACAGTTCCGTGGTTGCTGTTCGGGACCCTCGCGCTGCCCGGCGTCCGACGAGGAGCCGCACGGGGACAAGCCCCGAGAACCGGCGGCCTGGTCACCCTTGCGGGTGAAGGCTGTCGGCCCCGCCCATCCGCCGGGCGCTCTTCTCCGAAGGCTGGGCAGAGGGCTCCGGCTCCTACCGGTGAGTGTCCGGGACGGGAGGGGCCGGCGGGTCCGTCGAGCCGTTCGCACCTCCGCGCGAGGCGGAGTCAGAGGTGCGGAAGGGACGGGCCGGAAGGGCGGAGGACGGCGAAGACCTGTCCTCCGCCCTTCCTGATCTCTCCGCAGCGGGTCATGCCGCGAATCCACGAGTCGATACGTCCCCGAGGGGCGCATCACCGCGGCTGCCCACGAGCTCGTCGGCCGTCCGTCCCGTACTCCCGGTCCTCGGCACAGAGCCGGCCCGGGCTACCTCCTGGAGGCGCCCCCCGCCGTGGTGGCGGGCTGATCGGTGTCACCGTGCCAGGTGGGCCAGCCGAGGAGCCGGGGCCGTTCGGTCACCCAGGCGCGGGTGTCCGTGCCGATCTCGGCGTCGATCAGGGCCTCCAGCCGACGGGAGTACCGCAGGACGAGGTCCTGGTGCGCGGGGTCCGCCGCGAGGTTGCGTACCTCGGACGGATCTTCCTGGCGGTCGTAGAGCACGACGTCGTTGTCGGCGAACAGTGCCTTCAGGTCCGCCGGGCGGTTGGCGTTCAGCGGGGAGAAGTACCGGCCGAAGGTGTAGCGGGCGTCGGTGTAACCACGGAGGAATCCACGCTTGGTCCAGTCCGGGCGCAGGGCGCCACTCTGGACGCGTGCCGGGGCTTCGGGGTCGGCGAACTCGAACCAGAACGAGGCGTCCAGGGTCACCAGCGACTCGACGGCGGACAAGACTCCCTCGCGTACCGCCGAGCCGTTCAGGGCCGGCATGAGGGAGTGGCCCTTGAGCGCGGGGAAGCGTGCGGCGATGTCTGCGGGGGCGATGCCCGCGCATTCGAGCAGGGTCGGGGCGAGGTCGACCGCCGACGCGAGGGCCTCGGTGCGCGTGCCGCCGTCGATGTCGGGATGGCAGAGGATGAACGGGACGTGGAAGTTCTCGTCGTAGACGAGATTCCCCTTCTGCCGGAGACCGTGGGACCCGGCCATCTCTCCGTGGTCGGCGGTGAAGACGACGAGCGTGTGGTCCGCCTGCCCGGAGGCTTCCAGCGCGTCGAGCACCAGCTCGACGCTGCGGTCCACGTCCCGCAGGGCGTTGAGGTAGAAGTTCAGACCGTCGTACCAGTGCGCCTCGTCGGCCACGGGCCCGAAGACGGTGTCGAGCATCCGTGCGTACTCGGCCACGGCGGGAGCCGCGCCGGACAGATCGTCGTGCAGGCTCTCGGGCAACGAGAACTCCCAGCGCTTCCGGTACACCGGAACGTCGGCCGCCGCCTTGGCCACCACCGCGTGCGCGAGACCGAACGGCAGCTCGACCTGGGGGGAGCCGCCGTAGTCGAAGCTCATGATGTCGTGCGGGTTGACGAAGTTGACGGCCATGAACCAGGGCTGGTCCTCCGCCACGACAGGCGCCCTGTCGCGTAGCCAGCCCACCGCCTGGCCGGCGATCACCGGGTCGATCTTCAGCCCTGCCCACGCTCCGCCGTCGATGTCGCCCCAGGCGTTGAACTCGCTGAATCCGTAGGGCTCCAGCGCGTCCGTCGTCGGTGCGGGCCGGTCCGGCGTGACGTAGGCGTTCGAGAGGTGCCACTTCCCTTGGTAGGTGCAGTAGTAGCCGGCCGACCGGAGCATGGTGCCCAGCGTGCCGAGGGCCGGATCGAGCGGACGGATGTACGGCATGTTGTCGTTGTCGTAGATCTCGGTGGCGGGCAGGTGCCGGCCGGTGTACAGCACGGACCGGGCGGAGCTGCACATCGCGGACGCCGAGTAGAACCGGTCGAAGACCGTGCCCCGTGCGGCCAGCCGCTCTCGTGCCGGCAGTGAGAAGCCGTCGGGGCGGGGGATCGCCGCCCGCTCCTCGTCCGTGACGATCAGCAGAATGTTGGGGCGACGAGTCATGGCCATTCCCTTCGACGTGCTGCACTGCACCGGCGCCGCAGAGTGCAGGTACGCGCGGCAGGGCTGCACCCCGGCCAAATCTAGGTCGCGAGGACGCGTGCCGCTCGCGAGGACGCCTCGACGTGAATCCGTCCGGGTGACTGCGGTTTCCCGCCGGTCGCGTCAAGAAGGTGTGAAGAGAGCGGCGTCGGGCGCAAGGAACGCGCAAGGAACGCCGGGCTCCACGCCGACCGGGGCACACCCTGAGCGGACCTGAACACGAAGGAGCTCACCCGCATGTCCGCTCTGACCACCGAGAACGGTGCCACGCCCGCCGTCGAGGAACCCCCGGACACCGGAGCGCGTCACAAGCTGACCGCGGTCACCGGTCTCGCCGCGCTGTCGCTCGACGCGATGGCCTCGGTGGCGTACGGCCCCGAGGCCATCGTCCTGGTCCTCGCCGCGGCCGGAGGGTACGGGCTCGGCTTCACGCTCCCGGTCACGCTGGCCATCGCGGGTCTGCTGGCCGTCCTCGTCGCCTCGTACCGGCAGGTCATCGCCGCGTTCCCGGACGGCGGCGGCTCGTACGCGGTGGCCAAGGCGTACCTCGGTCGTCGCACCAGCCTGGTCGCGGCGGGCTCGCTGGTCCTCGACTACGTCCTCAATGTCGCCGTGGCCGTGACGGCCGGTGTCGCGGCCCTGACCTCGGCCTTCCCCGGGCTGTACGGCGACCGGCTGTGGATCTGCATGGCGGTCCTCGTGCTGATCACCGGCGTGAACCTGCGCGGCATCGTCGACTCGGCCCGCGCGTTCATCGCCCCGACCGCCGTCTTCATCGGCGCGATCCTGGTGCTGATCGTCGTCGGCCTCTTCCGCGACGCCCCCGTCTCCACGGCCACCTCCGTCGGTCACGCCTCGGTCCTCGCGGACAACGCCACCACCGTCGGGGCGCTGCTCCTGCTGAAGGCGTTCGCCTCGGGCTGTTCGGCGCTCACCGGCGTCGAGGCGATCGCCAACGCCGTGCCGTCGTTCCGCGCCCCGGCCGCCCGCCGGGCGATGCGCGCGGAGGTCGCGCTCGGCGCGCTGCTCGGTGTGATGCTGATCGGGCTCTCGGTCCTGATCTCCCGCTTCGGGCTCCAGCCGGTCGAGGGCGTCACCGTCCTCGCCCAGCTCGCCGACGCCTCCCTCGGGCACAACTGGGCCTTCTACGTCGTCCAGTTCGCCACCATGGTGCTGCTCGCGCTCTCCGCGAACACCTCCTTCGGCGGTCTGCCCGTGCTGCTGAAGCTGCTGGCCCGCGACAACTACCTGCCGCACGTGTTCGGCCTCAAGGCCGACCGCCAGGTCCACCGGCACGGCGTCGTCTGGCTGGCCGTCGTCTCCGCCGCGCTGCTGCTCTTCTCCGGCGGCGACACGAACACGCTCGTTCCGCTCTTCGCGATCGGCGTCTTCGTCGGCTTCACGATCGCCCAGACCGGCATGGTCCTGCACTGGCGTCGCGAACGCGGCCCCCGCTGGGCGGCCAAGGCCCTGCTCAACGGCCTCGGTGCCGTGCTCACCGGTGTCTCGGCGGTCGTCGTCACCGCCACGAAGTTCCACGACGGCGCCTGGCTGATCGTGATCGCCCTGCCGGCCCTCGTGCTCGCCTTCGAGGCCGTGCACCGGGCGTACGGGAGGATCGGCGAGCGCCTGGGCGTCGGCCGGATCCCCGAGCCCCCGCACCGCGAACGCTCCCTCGTCCTGGTCCCCGTCTCCTCCCTGACCCGGCTCACCAGCGAGGCCCTCACCGCCGCCGTCTCCCTCGGCGACGAGGTCCGCGCGCTCACCGTCTGCCACCCGGACCCGGAGGACCGGGAGGCCACCGAGGCGCTGGAACGCGACTGGGCCCTGTGGAACCCGGGCGTCCCCCTGGTCCGGCTTCCCGCCGAGCGCCGCTCGCTCGGCCGGCCGATCACCGCCTACGTACACGACCTGGAGGCGACCGAGCCGGGAACGAGGGTCACCGTCCTGATCCCGGAGGCCGAACCCGAGCACCTGTGGCAGCGAGCCCTGCAGAACCAGCGGGGCGCGGTCGTCGCCCACGCCGTCCGCCGCGACACGAACGCCGTCGTCTGCCGGCTCCGCTTCCGCTGCTGACCACTTCGGCCCCTGACCGTCTCCGCTGGTGAACGTCAGGAATCCGTCAAGGACCCCTCCGCCCGGTGCCACCCGCGCCGCACCGGGCGGAGGCTTGACGTGTGTCGGGGGACAGCGGGGGGCGGATCCTGTGAGGTGGATGATGAGGATTCCGCTTCGGGACACGGCCGCCGTCGCCGCCGGAGTCCTGGCACCGCTGGCCGCCGCTCTCGCGCTGATACCGCTGCGGACGTCCGTCACGCACACCGATCTCGCGCTGCTGCTGGTCGTCGTGGTCGTCGCCGTGGCGGCGTTCGGCAACCGGTTCGCCGGCGCCCTCGCCGCGCTGTCGGCCGCCGCGTGGTTCGACTTCCTCCACACCGAGCCGTACCGGAGCTTCCACATCGAGGACCGGGCGGACATCGAGACGGCCGTCCTCCTCCTGGTCGTCGGTCTGGCCGTCTCGCAGCTGGCCGCGCGCGCCCGGACGCTGAAGCGGGTCGCGGTCACGGACGCCACGCATCTGGAGCGGTTGCACGGCACGACCCGCCTGGCCCGCTCCGGTACGGCCTCCTCCGACGACGTCGTCCGACGCGTGCGGCAGGAACTCGTCGAGGTGCTGGAGCTGCGGGCGTGCCGTTTCGAGTACGGCACGCTCATCGGGCGTCCGCCGAGGCTCGACCCGGACGGGTCGGTGAGGGTGGACGGCTGGATCTGGGATCCGGAGCGGCAGGGCTGGCCGGAGGGCGAGATCGAGCTGCGTGCCGTCGTCCGCGGACGCTACCAGGGCCGCTTCCTGCTGACCCCCGAACCGGGCTCCGTACCGCCGCTGGAGGCACGGCTGGTCGCCGTCGACCTGGCGGCCCAGGCCGCCGCGGCGCTCGACGACGACAGCGTCAGCGCAGGCCCGAGATCGTGAAGACGGAGCGGGCGGTGTCCCGCTCGACGCGGCGGGCGAGCCGGTCGAGGTCCCGGACGCCCTTCTGGAGTATGCCGTTCTCGTAGGAGATCCGCGCGTCCGTCTCCAGCAGGAGCCAGAGCGCCGGGTTGGCGAGGAGGACGCGCAGTTCGACCTGGGCCAGGGCGCCGTCCGTGTCGGTCAGTACGAGACGCTGCTCGATCCCGTCCGGCCAGCGGACGACGGTGAGCCGGTCCGTGCGGACGCTCCGCAGGCTCCACAGGCCCCGGACGGTCAGCCGGCCCGATGTCGCGGAGACCCTGGCGGGCAGCAGGACGGTGAAGAGGACGACGGCCAGGACGATCCACAACAGCGCGCTCGGCAGGGTCAGTCCGCCGTTCCCGGCCTCCACGGTCAGCGCCAGGGCCAGCAGGAGGCCCGCGCAGCCGACGGCGGCGCGGGCCTCGCCGGCCCACTGGCCGTCCTGGACGCTGTGGTCACCGGGTTCGTGTCGCGGGGCGAATCGTGGCTCCATGGAACGGACGCTAGAACCGGGGCCGGCCGCGGCCGGGCCTCTTGACGCGGTACCTATGCGGCCTCGGTCAACCTTGACGCGTGGTTGACGGGTCCGGCGACGAGGTGGACGTATTCGTGGTCCAGGCGGAAGCCGGCGGTCCAGGCGAGGAGGCGGCTCGGGCGGTTGTCGCGGGAGCAGCTCCAGCTGGCGCGGTGGCCGCGGGCCGCGATGTCGGCGGTCAGTCCGGCGACGCAGGCCAGGGCGAGGTGCTGACGGCGTTCGTCGGGGGCGGTGGCGCAGGCGACGTCCTCGTAGCGGTGGCCGAGGTACCGGCTGCAGGCCACGGCGAGGACCCGGCCCTTGCGGACCGCCACCCAGCCGAGGCCCGACGCGGCGAGGGCGGCGGGTCCTTCCCAGCTCTCGTGGATCCAGTCCATGGACGGGTCGAGCGTCGCGAGCGCCGGCAGGTCGGCGGGGGACAGGCGGCGGACGGTCACGCCTCGCGGGACGCGGGGCGCGACGGCCCCGACGCGGTGGACGTAGAGCATCCGCTCCCACGGGACGAGCTGCTGGAAGGCGGCACCGAGAACGGGGACGAAGCGGCCCGGCGTGTCGACGTAGTGCCCGGCGAGGGGGGCCAGTTCGTCCGGGGTGACGGCGCTGGGATCGCCGGCCAGAAGGGCGTGTCCGCCGCACGTCACCGCCACCACGCGGGGCTCCTCGGCCCGGTCGGTCCACCACTGGCCGTGGCCGGTGGTGAGGACGTGTTCGGCGAGGGCCCCGGTGCCGGCCGCGCCGGACAGGAACACACGTGCAGGGGCGGGCGGTTGGTGGGACGCGTGCGGGATCACGGGCACCTCCTGGTGCGGAAGGAGAGGGGGCGGCCCGGTCGGGGCCGCCCCCGGGGGGTCAGCGGGCGCCGGCCCCGCGGCTGCGGTCCGCCCTCCTCTCGCGGCGGTCCTTCTTCACGCGGGCGTGCCCGGGCAGGGAGGGAGGGGTTCCTCGCGGGCCGTGCGGGCCGGGCACGGCGTGCGGGTCGTCAGGCGCTCTGGCCGACGAGGAGGTCGGCGAGCTTGGTGAGGCGCTTGACGGTGCGTTCCTCGGAGGCGGCGGGCGCGGGGGCGACGCGGTGTTCGCGGTCGTAGTACGCCCCGTTGACGATCTCGACGGCCGGGTCGCAGAGCCGTACGACATGGGCGGCGCCCTCGGCCGGTGCGACGCCCTCGTGGGCGTAGAGGGGCAGGAGGCTGGTGGTGCAGATGCCGGGGTGGACGGAGACGGCGGTGACGCGCGGGTCGGCGGCGAAGACGGTGAGGGCCAGCTGTGACTGGGCGTAGGCGGCGAGGCGGGAGTAGCGGCGGACCCGGTTGGGGTCGTTCCACTGGATGGAGCCGGTGCGGTGCAGGGAGGACGAGACGTTGACGACCCGGCCGCCCGTACCGTCGGTGAGCGCGGGCTCCAGGAGGTGGGTGAGCAGGTAGTGGGCGAGGAAGTTGACCTGGAAGGCGATCTCGTTCCCGTCGGCCGTCACGGTGTGGCGCTCCGGCGCTGCCATGCCCGCGTTGTTGACGAGAACGTCGAGGCCCGGGTGCTCGGCCAGGACACGGGTCGCCAGGTGCTCGACCTCCTCCAGGTGCGTGAAGTCGGCGCCGAACGCGCGGAGTCGGTCGGCGTCGACCCCCGACAGGGTGACGAGCCGGTCGGTGGCGGCGAGCGCCTCCTCGGCGGTGCGGCCGTGGACGAGCACCAGCGCGCCGCGCTCGGCGAGCAGCCGCGCGGTCTGGTAGCCGATGCCGGAGGTGGCGCCGGTCACCAGGACGGTTCGGGAGGAAAGGTCGGATACGGACATGACTGGTCAGCCCCTCAGGGATGAAAGGTGTGTACGGGTACGAGGAAGGGGCGCCGGACGGTGGAGGTCACGACGCCCCGGAACTCCGGAGTCTGCGGTCAGCGGTGGGCGGACGGTGCCTCCGGGCGGCGGGACTCACGACGGGGCGCCGGATGAGGCGGCCGGTCGAGCAGGAGCCACGCGCTGTTCATGCCTCCCATCGAAGCCGTACGGGAAGCCCGGGGCAAGCGGGGCTGACGATCCCTGACGCCGCCCTGACGAGAGTTCACCCCAGCCCGGGGACACCGGAGATGAGGAGGTCGATCGCCTTGATGCCGACGAAGGGCAGCACGAGTCCACCGAGGCCGTACACCGTGAGATTGCGGCGGAGCAGGTCGTGCGCGGAGGCGGGCCGGTAGCGGACGCCGCGCAGGGCGAGGGGGATCAGGGCCACGATGATCAGGGCGTTGAAGATGATCGCCGAGGTGATCGCCGAGGTCGGGCTGTGCAGCCCCATGATGTTCAGCGCCTCCAGGCCCGGATAGGCACCCGTGAACATCGCGGGGATGATCGCGAAGTACTTCGCGACGTCGTTCGTGATCGAGAAGGTCGTCAGCGCGCCCCGGGTGATGAGGAGCTGCTTGCCGATCTCGACGATCTCGATGAGCTTGGTCGGGTTGGAGTCGAGGTCGACCATGTTGCCGGCCTCCTTCGCGGCCGACGTGCCCGTGTTCATCGCCACGCCGACGTCCGCCTGGGCGAGCGCGGGGGCGTCGTTGGTGCCGTCACCGGTCATCGCGACCAGCTTCCCTCCCTCCTGCTCCTTCTTGATGAGGGCGAGCTTGTCCTCGGGGGTCGCCTCGGCGAGGAAGTCGTCGACACCCGCCTCCTCGGCGATCGCCCGCGCGGTGAGCGGGTTGTCGCCCGTGATCATGACGGTCCGGATGCCCATGCGCCGCAGCTCGGCGAACCGCTCCTTGATGCCGTCCTTCACCACGTCCTTGAGGTGGACGATGCCGAGGACCCGCGGGCCGTCCCAGTCGTTCACCGCGACCAGCAGGGGAGTGCCCCCGGCCCCCGAGATCTGGTCGCTCCAGGCGCGCGCCTCGCCCGGCACCTTGCCGCCGTACATCTCGACCCAGGCGACGACCTGCGCCGCCGCGCCCTTGCGGATGTGGCAGGCGGCGCCGTTGTCCCAGCGCAGGTCGATGCCGCTCATCCGGGTCTGTGCGCTGAACTCCACGAACCTGGCGTTCGCCAACTCGCCCTCGGCCGGGGCCCGCAGCCCGTACCGCTCCTTGGCCAGGACGACCACCGACCGGCCCTCCGGTGTCTCGTCCGCGAGCGAGGACAGTTGTGCGGCGTTCGCGAGGTGCGCCTCCTCGACCCCCGGCAACGGCACGAAGTCGGCGGCCTCGCGGTTCCCGAGGGTGATGGTGCCGGTCTTGTCGAGGAGCAGGGTGTTGATGTCCCCGGCCGCCTCGACCGCCCGCCCCGACATGGCGAGGACGTTGCGCTGCACGAGCCGGTCCATGCCCGCGATGCCGATGGCCGAGAGCAGTGCGCCGATGGTCGTCGGGATCAGGGTGACGAGGAGGGCGACGAGCACGGTCGTGGAGGGAGCCGCGCCGGCGTAGGCGGCCATGGGCTGGATCGCGACGACCACCAGGACGAAGACGACGGTGAGAGCCGACAGGAGGATGTTGAGGGCGATCTCGTTCGGTGTCTTCTGCCGGGAGGCGCCCTCGACCAGGGCGATCATCCGGTCCATGAAGGAGTGGCCGGGGCGTGAGGTGACCCGGACGACGATCCGGTCGGACAGCACCGTCGTACCGCCCGTCACTCCCGTCCGGTCGCCGCCCGACTCGCGGATCACCGGCGCGGACTCGCCGGTGACGGCGGACTCGTCGACCGCCGCGACCCCGTCGACGACATCGCCGTCGGCCGGGATCAGCTCGCCCGCCCCGACGAGCACGAAGTCGAACAGCCCGAGGTCGGTGGCGGCGACGGCCTCCGTCTCGGCCCGGTCGAGGTCCGTGCCGTACCGCCAGTGCTTCAGCCGCAGCGCCACCGTGTCCGTGCGCGCCTTGCGCAGCGACTCGGCCTGCGCCTTGCCGCGGCCCTCCGCCACGGCCTCGGCGAGGTTGGCGAAGATCACCGTCAGCCACAGCCAGACGCTGATCACCCAGGTGAACACGGACGGGTTGAAGACCGCCGACAGTGTCGTGAGCACCGAACCGACGCCGACGACGAACAGCACCGGATTGCGTATCAGGGCCCGCGGATGCAGCTTGCGCACGGCATCCGGGAAGCACTTCACCAGCTGGACGGGGTCGAGCAGCCCACCCCGCGCCGAGCGCCGCCGTTTCGGCCCGGGGGCCGGGTGGCGGGACGGGGCGGCCGGAGCGGACGGCGTCGGGGGAGCGGAGGGCGCCTGCTGGGGCGCGCGGGAATGCATCGCGGAAGACCTTCTGAATAGCCCGGCCGCCCGATCGGCGCAGGCCGGGAGAGCACGGCAGGGCCGCCCTCGTCCGCGCCCCGTGGGCGCGGAGAGGATCTCCGGCACCCACAGGACGGCTGCGGACGGACAGCGACGCTCGCGGAGCGGAGGCACGGCAGCCGGATGGGAGGACCGCCGTGCCCCCGCGGTCCGGGGACGATCAGGCCACTGACGTCCACGGGTCGGTGAGCGACCGAGAAGAAAACTAGGCCAACGGGAAGCCGACGGCCGCACCGGAACGCCCGAATTGACGCCCCTCTTACGGACGTTGGGCCGAGCCGTCAAAGGCCCGTCAAATCGGACCGACGGAGCGTCAGGGCCACGTCAACACCGGCGGGCGAGGCCGAGACGGACCGCAGACTCCTCACCGCGGGGGATCGGGCAACCGTCCGACGCGTGGGGGTGAGAGGGATGTGTGATCACCACTACCGGGAGCACGCACGGTCCGGCACCGACGGCCCGGACCGTCACCACCACACCCACGACGGTTGTACGACCGCTGGGCCGTCCCGGTCCGCGACCACGAGGGGGGCGCGGACCGGACGGCCCGTCGGCAGGGCGGGCGCCGGTCCCGCCTCGTACACCCGGCCGCCGTGCCGCCGCGCCCGCGCCCCGTGGATTTCCCCTGATCGAGCGGCTCGCACGCCAGAGATCCGCCAAGACGCCGTCAGCATGCGACGGCACCCCGCAAGAGACCCGTCAAAGTGCACGTACGCGCGCCGCGCACCGGGTTTCCTCCCCACAGGACACCCGCAGGGACTCACCAGGGAGTGAAGCGCTCATGAGCGTGGAGAACGTGGTCGGACTGATCGTCGCCGTCAGCATCGTCGGCTATCTCGTGGCCGCGCTGATCCGCCCGGAGAAGTTCTGAACCTGCCCGCGCCGTCGAAGCCCGTCGACCCGGAGCTCCGTCCGGGGAGACTCAAGGTCTTCGTCGGTGCCGCCACCGGGGTCGGCAAGAGCTACCGCATGCTGGACGAGGGCCGCCGCCGAGCCGCGCGCGGCGCCGACGTGGTCGTCGGCATCGCCGACTGCCACCGCCGCCCGCACACCGAGGCGATGCTCGCCGGCCTGGAGACCCTGCAGCCCGCCCGCGTCGCCCACGGCGGCCGCGTCCGCCCCGAGCTCGACCTCGACCGGGCCCTGCGCCGCGCACCGGCGCTGATCCTCGTCGACGACCTCGCCCACACCAACGCGCCCGGCCACCGCAACGCCCACCGCTGGCAGGACGTCGAGGAACTGCTCGCCGCCGGCATCGACGTCGTCACCACGGTCAACGTGCAGCATCTGGAGTCGCTCAGCGACGTCGTCGAGAAGATCACCGGAGTGCCGCAGGGAGAGACCGTGCCCGACGCGGTCGTGCGCCGCGCCGACCAGATCGAGCTCGTGGACATGGATCCGCAGGAGCTGCGGCGCCGCATGGCCCACGGCAACATTCACCCGCCCGAGGACGTCGACGCGGCCCTCGCCAGCTACTTCCGTACGGGCAACCTCATCGCACTGCGCGAACTGGCCCTCCTGTGGGTGGCCGACCGGGTCGACGAGGCGCTGCGGAAGTACCGCTCCGAGCGCGGCATCGGCGGGGTGTGGGAGATACGCGAACGGATCGTCGTCGCCCTCACCGGCGGACCCGAGGGCGACACGCTGATCCGGCGCGCGAGCCGCATCGCCGCCCGGACCGCCCAGGGCCGGCTGCTCGCCGTCCACGTCGTCCGCAGCGACGGCCTCGCGGCAGGCACCTCGTCCGCCGCCCTCGCCCGCCAGCGACGGCTCGCGGAGAGTCTCGGCGGCAGCTTCCACACCGTCGTCGGGGACGACGTCCCCACGGCCCTCGTGGAGTTCGCCCGGGCCGAGAACGCCACCCAGCTGATCCTGGGCACCAGCCGGCGCGGCCGTCTCGAACGCTTCCTGACGGGCCGGGGCATCGGCGAGACGACCGTCGCCCTCTCCGGCGACATCGACGTCCACACGGTCACCCACGAGCGGGCGGGACACGGCCGGCTGCTCCCCTCCCGCCGCCGCACCCTGCCGGTCTCGCGACGCGTCGCCGGGCCGCTCGCCGGGCTCGTCCTGCCGGTCCTGCTCACCGTGCTCCTCGACCACACGCGCGGCGTGTTCAACCTGACCAGCGAGGCACTCCTGTTCCTCGCCACCGTGGTCGGCGTGGCCTGCCTCGGCGGGGTCGTCTCGGCGCTCGTCGCCGCCGTCTCCGCGTCGCTGCTGCTCAACTACTGGTTCATACCGCCCGTGGGCGCCTTCACCTTCACCGACGCCGACAACATGCTCGCCCTCGCCGTGTTCGTCCTCGTCGCGACCGTCAACGCCGCGGCGGTCGACCGCTCCCTGCGTCTGTCCCGACGCGCCGCCCGGGCCACCGCCGAGGCCGAGACCCTCTCCTCGCTCGCCGGGTCGGTCGTGCGCGGCGACCACACGGTGTCCGCCCTGCTCGCCCGTACCCGGGAGATCTTCGGCGCCGACTCCGCCGAACTCGTACCGTCCGCACAGCTCCCCGCTGCCCACGCGGGAGACTCCGAGGTCAGCCAGGTCGCCGTCGGCGACGGCCACTTCCTCGTCCTGCGCGGCCGCACCCTGCCCTCCTCGGACCGTCGCGTCCTGGCGGCCTTCGCCGCCCACGTCACCGCCGCCGAACACGCCAGGCTCGCCGAGGCCGCCGCCGAGGTGGAGCCCGTCCGGGCCGCCGACCGGATGCGGACGGCGCTCCTCGCCGCCGTCAGCCACGACCTGCGCACCCCCCTCGCCGCCGGATGGGCCGCCGTCGCCTCCCTGCGCAGCACCGACGTCGAGTTCACCGCGGACGAGCGCGACGAGCTGCTCGCCACCGCCGACGAGTCCATGGCCCGACTGGCCCGGCTCATCGACAACCTCCTCGACATGAGCCGCCTCCAGGCGGGCGCACTGAACCTCTCGCTCCGCCCCACGGCCCTGGAGGAGGTCCTGCCCGCGGCGTTCGACGCCCTGCCCGCCGACGCGGCCCGCCCCGTCCTGCACGGCTTCGAGCAGGCTCCGCCGGTCTTCGCCGACCCGCCGCTGCTCGAACGCGTCATCGCCAACCTGGTGGGCAACGCGAGCCGGTTCGCTCCGCCCGCCCACCCCGTCCTGCTCACGGTGAGCGCGCTCGCCGGCCGGGTGGAACTGAGGGTCGTCGACCGGGGCCCCGGACTCCCGCCCAGCGATCGGGAGCGGGTCTTCGAGCCGTTCCAACGTCTGGGTGACAGGGACAACACCACGGGCGTCGGTCTCGGACTGGCGCTCGCCCGTGGTCTCACCGAGGCGATGTCCGGCACGCTGACCCCAGAGGACACCCCGGGCGGCGGCCTGACCATGGTCGTCTCGCTGCCGAGCGCCGTCTGAGACCGCGGTGGAACGGGCCGCGTCGTCCATCCTGACGCGATCCGTCCACCCGCCGCCGTCGGCGAGGGCCACACCTTCCGCGGGCACCGAGGCGGGAACCGGGCCCCAGGCGCCCCCGCCGGGGACACGTCGGCGGGGTTCGGCAGCCGGGAAGCCGTAGAGGACGCGTCAAGAGCGCGCCGCGGAACGTATGAGGGCCGTTAACGAGAGCCGATCCGTGGCCGAAAGGCGATTTCCTCATCTCGTCCGAGAATCCGTTCTTCCTTCTTCCTGCATCCGGGAGCTCACGATGGCCGACGTGGCCTTCGTCGTCACCACGGTCGCGAT